>JBKPAC010000143.1:0-61558 GCA_046726175.1 Acidobacteriota bacterium | reverse complement strand
GTTTAGCGCACTGGGAGCGCGGGCGTCTCGCCCGCCCTTTCCATTTAGAGTCGACACAGCGGGCGAGACGCCCGCGCTCCCAGTTAGCGGAACTAAGAGAAGGAGAACAAGCAAGAAGCTCGTGTATCGACTGAGAAACCTGACCTGAATCATTCCTGGTTTTTCGTCCTAAGTGATTGAGTTTTCTGCGACGCCGCCTGGAGCAAGCTCATCGCGTTTGCTCGCCGGCGCAGGTGCAAAAGCCAGACTCGCGAGCCATGCCGCAGCTACAGTAAAGGAGCTGCCGATGAACACATACCAGGTCCATGCGATACGTGTTGCTAAGAAGATGTAGAGCATAACGGCGACGCTAACCAGCATTCCGATTAATGCCGGAGGTTGACTGACACGTCGCAGAAAAGTGCCGACCAAAAAGACGCCCAACACTGGACCATTAATGAGCGAAGCAATCGAAAGCGCTTGATCAAGCGCGGAACGGTTCTGATGACGCACGACAAGCGCTACCGCGATTTGAACAACTCCCCAGACGAGCGTCAGAACGTGCGACACCTTCAAGTAATGTTTATCTTCATATCCTGAGCGTAGCGGTTTGTACAAGTCGTTCACTGCCGTTGCTGCTATCGAATTCAGCGATGACGACATCGCTGCGGCAAAGATAGCGGCAACCACGAGTCCCGAAAGCCCCGTTGGAAGATGCCGAGTTATGAAATCGGGGAAGACGCGGTCTCCTCCTGAAAACGGAAACGAGGCAACAGTGGCGGATGCATATCCGGGGTCGGTATATGGGTGGTAGAACGAGAACAGCAGGACGCCGATGAACAGGAATCCGATGAATTGACCGAGCACAATTGCTCCGCTCGTGAGCAGCGCCGTGGCTGCGCGACGCGGTCTGTTGGTGCAGAGATAACGCTGCACCAGATACTGGTCGGTTCCGTGGGTGCTCATCGTCAGAAAACACCCGCCAATAAGTCCAGACCAGAAAGTGAATGTCTTCGTCGCGTCAAACGTGAAGTCAAGAACAGAGAATTTCTGGTACTGACTGGC
The DNA here is from genome assembly GCA_046726175.1 of Acidobacteriota bacterium. Classification (GTDB taxonomy): domain Bacteria; phylum Acidobacteriota; class Blastocatellia; order Pyrinomonadales; family Pyrinomonadaceae; genus PSRF01. The sequence continues at coordinate 60,514 of JBKPAC010000143.1, read as the reverse complement.
TGTAGCGATCGCCTCAGCCATTCCGCCGGGAATTGATCGAGCGAGGATGATCCCGGCGGCAAGCGCACCGGCTATGTAAATTCCGAGCTGGACCACTTCAACCCAAATCACTGCCTCCATTCCACCGAAATATGTAAAAACGATCATCGAAATGCCTATCAAGATAATCGCGGCAATAGTGATTGTTTCCGCATTGGCAGCAGGCTGGAATGATGTGTAGACAGCGGCGAGTACGATGGCAGTCAATAGTAGACGGATGCCGTCCGCGATGTTGCGCATGACCACAAACAGCGAAGCAGCAAGGACTTTGATCTTGCCACCGAAGCGACGGTCGAGAAGCTGATAGACAGTTAAAAGCTCGCCGCGAAAATACGACGGTATGAAGAGAAGTGAAATGACTACGCGTCCCAGCAAATAGCCGAACACGAGTTGCAGAAACTGGAAATTTCCTCCTCTTGAGAATGCGATTCCGGGAACCGAAATGAACGTAATCGTCGACGTCTCGGTAGCAACAATCGAAAATGCCACAGCCCACCACGGAACTGATCGATCCCCGAGAAAGTAGTCGGCAGTCGTTTCCTGCTTGCGAGCAAACCAGGTCCCGAAAAGCACGATACCGATCAGGTAGCCGAATATGATTACGAGGTCGAACGCCTTCATCAGGTCAAACTCTTTTGATTGCTTCTGAAACTACGCCTTTCGATTGCTCCAACGCCCCGACGGCTGAATCGCGAGAACAGCCGGTGCGACTCATGACCAGAGCAACGCGGATGTCACCTTGCGCTGCGTCAAGAGCGGCAGTCGCTTGGCTCTTGTCGAGGCTGGCTTCTGCCATCAGAATGCGGATTGCACGCTCGCGAAGTTTTGAATTCCGAGTTTGCACACTCGTCATACGGTTTCCGGTTACGTATCCAAGCTTAACGAGAGTCGCCGTCGACAACATGTTGAGCACCATCTTCTGGGCCGTTCCAGCTTTCATGCGCGTGGAGCCCGTAACCACTTCCGGACCGACAACCGGCACAATACTCAATTCAGCAGCTTTTACGATCGGAGAGTCGGGCACGCAGGTCAAAGCAATCGTAAGCACCCCCAACGAACGCGCATACGAAACAGCCCCAACGGTGTAAGGCGTTCTACCCGAAGCTGCAATACCGACCAACACGTCTTCTTTATTGAGACCGCGCTGCTGAAGGTCGATGACGGCGGCGTCGGGATCATCCTCTGAAGCTTCTACGGCACGATAACAGGCTTCGTAACCACCGGCGATTACACCCTGAACCAAATCCGGAGACACACCAAACGTTGGTGGGCACTCTGCAGCATCCAAAACACCGAGACGTCCAGAGGTCCCGGTGCCAATGTAAAAGAGTCGGCCGGTGTCGCTCAATCGAGCGATAATAGCTTCGACAGCTCGAGATATGTCCGGCAGCACTTTCCGAACAGCTGCGGCCACCGATGAGTCTTCATCACTTATGAGTTCGACAATTTCAGAAGGGGAGAGCGAGCTGAGTTTTGTAGTTCGGGGATTTTCCTGTTCAGTTATCGGTAGGACAGCAGGCGTTTCGCTCTTCATGTGACGAACTTTACCCAGCCAAAGCCATTTGGTCCATATGTGCACGCGCCATCCTGGCGGCGGCCACAGCTGGCGGAAAGAGCGGCTCGGAAAGATAAGCTCTGGGTGCAACCGAACTGATCTCTTCACGCATGGACTCGAGCATCAGTTCTCCTGCGGACTCGAAAACTCCTCCTACGTAGCCAACCATTACACGCTCGCGCTCCAACCTTAGTGCCCGAATAACCGCTACCGCTGCGATACCTAACTCTCGTCCGCCGTCCGCAACAATTTTTCGGGCAATCACATCCTTCGCCTGCGCAGCTTTGACAACGTCTCTACCGAATCCGGCGAGTCGCTCGTTTGTGATGGTAGGTGCATAGATTGCCGTTGAGAGATCTTCCGGCGCATCGACGTGAAAATAGGAACACGCAGCGTCAGTAAGCAGTGTTCGCGGTCCTCGGCCGTCGACCGCTCGTGCAATAGCTTTGAGAGCTTGTCGGGCCATCCACGCTCCGCTGCCTTCATCTCCCGCAATGGGGCCCCAGCCGCCGGCACAGAACCGTTTTCCTCGACTGTTGATGCCGTAACAGATCGAGCCGGTGCCGGCAATTACGACGAGGCCAGGCTCGCCGTCAGTAGCTCCATACAGAGCGATTTCCGCATCGCCGACAACCTCGATTTCGCTGATTCCTAGTCCTGTCAGAGCGTCACGCATGCGGTCTCGCAGCTCTTCGTGACGGGCGCCCGCCAGTCCGATTTGAGCGGCGACGATATCATTGCGCCGTACTTTGGCCGCGGCGCAAGCCCGGTCAATTGCTTCTCGGACGCCTGCAGCTGCATTCGCTATGCCGACCCTAAGAGGATTAGATGGACCAGCCGTACCTTCCCCGAGAACGTGCCGTCCTGCATCCATGATCACCGCATGAGTCTTGGTGCCGCCACCATCGACGCCGGCTACTGCGTGATGTCCGCGCGTACGCCGCGGAACTAGCAGATCCGCTGTGCGACGGTCAGCTGCAACGTCTTCGCTGCCTGTGGTGGGCTCTCGGTCTGAAGAAAACACGGTCTTTGCGCAGCATTCTAGAGAAGCCTGATTTATAATGGAAACTAAAAGATTTTATTATTCCGATAATCCATTGTGATGTCAGGAGTCACAGCGTGGAAATACGACAATTGAAAGCTTTCGTGGCAATCGCCGAAACCGGTACGTTCACGGCGGCGGCAGCACGAGTGCATGTTACACAGGCAGCCATAAGCATGCAGATCAGGCAATTGGAGACTGAGGTGGGAGCCAAGCTGTTTGTACGAGCGCCTCGACACGTGATTTTGACGGAAGCTGGAGAACATTTGTTGCACCGGGCGCGACAGATTCTGCGCGAGCACGATGCCGCCATCGATGAAATTGCCGAACTGGCAGGAGCAGAGCGCGGCCGCTTACGTATAGGCAGCGCATCGGCCATGGTCTTGACCGATCCCTTACCAAAGATTCTCAAAGAAGTGCGCAAAAGACATCCGCGTGCGGAGCTCAGCGTGACTTCCGGCACCAGCGAATCGCTGGTCGAACAAATCCTGGGTGGAGAATTGGATTTGGCATTCGTCTCATTGCCGGTGGAGGCGCGCGGCATCCAAACAGAACGGCTAAGCGAAGATCAACTCGTAGCGATAGCTTCACCCCGTCATCGCCTGAGCAAACAACGCACGGTTAGCGCGTACACCTTGGCAGGAGAGAAATTGATCCTTGGTGAGCGCGGCGGCAATACAAGGCGATTAATCGATCAGTTTTTTGCGCAAGCAGGCGTTAGTTTGAATGTGGCGATGGAATTAAGTCGCCAGGCAGCGATCAAGCGGATGGTCGAAGAGGATATGGGTGTCGGTATCGTGCCGCTGCAATCGGTGCGGGACGAAGTGGAGAAAGGCCGTCTTGTTCGGTGGTGGATTGAAGGTGCGCAGATCAACTGGGAGCTGGGCATCGCGAGGCTTAGCAGCGGTTACGAGTCACCGATCATGCACAGTTTCATTCGTACCGCGCTCTCAGCCTTTGGAAATGACGGTGACAAAGCTCTGGCGAAAAAGGGCAAACTCATAGCGCGCCGTATGAAAAAGGCTAAACCTTGAGTCCATCAAGCAAGCGATCGATGTCGGATTCATTGTTGAAGAAATCAGTAGCGACGCGAATGCCTTGAGGTTTTTCAGTAACAATCACACCACGATCAGCTAGCGCTTTGACAATATTTGCAGGCTGCTCAACCTGAACTAAAGTCTCGGCCGAACGATCATTCTCGTTCTCCAGCGGCGAGAGTACTTTCCAACCATCTTCCGTCAGCCTGTTAGTCAAGTAACGATTCAGCTCGAGAGCGCGCTCCTGTATTGCGCAGATCCCAACTCGCCTGAATAGATCGATTGAAGCTCCCATTGCAAACATGCCGGCGAAGTGGGGGCAACCCATTTCTGCTCGCGCCGACGCATCTCGTCGCAGATGAACTTCATCGTTGCCGTCGCCATAGGGATCCTGAACACTCAGCCAGCCTATTGCGCGCGGTTTACTCTGCGCCAACAGCTCCCGACTGATGTAAACAAAGCCACTGCCGTAACCTGACAGCATCCACTTGTGCCCTGTAACGCAAAGGGCATCAATCTTCATTCGTTTGACGTCGATTTCGAAAACACCTGCTGACTGGCTGGCATTTATGACCAGCGCGTGCCTTCCTTTGAGTTCGCCAAGCGCTTCGAGATCAAAACGAAAGCCAGTTGAAAACTGCACATGGCTAAGCGAAAGGACTCCGGTTCGCAGATTCATTAGTTTTTGGATGTGATCGAGGCGCACTCCACCAGCAACAGATTTCACGAGATGCACAGGAATGCGCCGATTCATCCACGTTATTGTTGTCACAGGAAACTCAAGATCGCAGGAAATGACCTCGCCGTGATTCTCAAGCGCATCGACGATGAGATTCATGCCCGTCGAAGTGTTGGTCGTAAGCCCAATCTCTTCCGGTTCGGCATTGATGAATGCTGCGACTGACTTTCTTACCTCTTCGCGCTTAGCGAGCCACTCGTCCCAATGGATGTCACCATCGTTCATCATCTGATCGTAGTAGCTCGCCCCGGCATCACGAGTGGAACGTGCGAGTGGCCCAGCCGCTGCCGTGTTGAGGTAAGCGACAGATTCCGTTACGGGAAATTGTTTACGAATATCGGCCCAGTTGTTCATCTCGATTGCTGTAATAATGCGTCGATCATGGACAAGACTCAACCGCCTTGACATTTTCAGCATCCTACTCCGCGTCGGAGAAAGGTAATGATTTACATCCGGATCCCAGAAAAGCACGACGCTATCGGATTCCTTGCGTTAGCCAAGAGCGGTATACCCGTTTCTTGCTTTCCGCAAAACTCTTATGGAGTTAGTCGATTATCACCTCAAGATTCTTCGGCGAAAAAAGATTCCATTCAAACGCGTCTCTGCGCCTAAACTCACTAGCTTAAGCCCTCAACCGCTTAATGAAGAAGTATGAGATCTATTTACCTCTGAAATACAACGACGGCAAAACAATCGAGCCAGAAAAGATCAAGCAGATCCGTGAGGAACTCAAAGCAAAGGCTGCGGCAATTAGACATCCTGATAACCGCTCAGGAGATCACTTTGATGTAGGATCAACGTGCCGGCGTCTCAAACCACAACGTAGCCAACGGTGGAAGCGTGATTGAAGACGAGTAAGACTGGCCTTTCAAGGGACTCTCTTCAGCAGTTATTGACTGGCGCACATCCACATTCGAGCCGCCATACACTCCCGCATCAGTGTTCAAAATCAATCTGTATTCGCCCGCACGGGGCAAACCAAGCCGGTGTCCTTCGCGAACTACTGGAGAGAAGTTTCCCACACACACCAATTCCCTTTCCTCCGGAGATCGACGAATGAATGACACTATATTCTCAGCAGCATTGTCCGCGTCGATCCATTGAAATCCGCTCGGCTCACCGTCAATTGACCACAAACTATCTGTGTTGTTGTAATAGCTGTTCAGATCACGCACGAGCTGCTGTATCCCGATGTGAAAACGATCCTCAAGTAAGTGCCAGTCCAGGCTCTCACTGTCGTTCCATTCACGCCACTGCCCGAATTCTCCACCCATGAACAACAACTTCTTTCCCGGGTGCGCCCACATGTATCCGTAAAGCGCTCGCAGGTTCGCGAATTTCTGCCATTCATCGCCGGGCATCTTGTTAAGCAGCGCACCTTTCATGTGCACGACCTCGTCATGCGAAAACGGCAAGATAAAGTTCTCACTCCACGCGTAGAGAAAGCCGAAAGTAAGTGCGTTGTGGTTATAGATGCGAAACAAAGGATCGGTTTGAAAGTACTTGAGTGTGTCGTGCATCCATCCCATGTTCCATTTGAAGTCGAACCCGAGCCCACCTGCATAAACTGGATGACTCACTTGTGGCCACGAAGTCGACTCCTCGGCAATCATCATCACACCGGGGCAAAGGCGATGTGTCGCCTGGTTCAGCTCGCGTAACAACGAAATTGCTTCGAGATTCTCTCGTCCGCCTCTTTCGTTTGGCTCCCACTGACCTTCCTTGCGGCTGTAGTCGAGATAGAGCATCGACGCTACCGCATCAACTCTTAATCCATCGAGGTGGAACTCCTTGAACCAGTAAAGCGCGTTGGAGATCAAGAAATTGCGAACCTCGTTACGTCCGTAGTTGAAGATGTACGTGCCCCAGTCCGGATGCTCGCCCTTGCGTGGATCTAGATGCTCGTACAGAGCAGAGCCATCGAAGCGTCCGAGGGCAAACGCGTCTTTAGGGAAGTGTGCCGGCACCCAATCCATGATGACTCCAATATCGTGCTGGTGGAGGTAATCGACAAGGTAACGAAAATCATCAGGAGTACCGTACCGGGCTGATGGCGCGAAGTAGTTGCTGACCTGATATCCCCACGATGGTCCATAAGGATGTTCCTTCAAGGGGAGAAACTCGACATGCGTGAAACCCATCTGCTTTACGTAATCAGCGAGCACGGGAGCCATCTCGCGATACATGAGAGGACGATTGTTTTCCTCGGCTACGCGGCGCCATGAACCGAAGTGAACTTCATAGATTGATAGCGGACGGCGAAAATGCTGCTGCTCCGCTCGTCGCTTGAGCCATTTAGCGTCGTTGAACTTGTAAGTCGAATTGAAAACTACAGAGGAAGTCGCCGGAGGTATCTCCGTGTAATTCGCATATGGATCTGCCTTGAGAAATGGCAAACGGTAGTGGCCCCTGATCTCGTACTTATATATCTCGCCGGGTTGGAGGTCGGGAATAAAGATCTCCCACACGCCTGAACTGCCCAGCATTCGCATTTGATGAAGTCGTCCATCCCAGCTGTTGAAATTTCCGACAACGCTTACTCCTTCGGCATGCGGCGCCCACACTGCAAATGAAACGCCGCTTACTCTTCCGACCTTGCGGGAATGCGAGCCAAGTTTTTCGTAAACTTCCTCGTGCGTACCCTCACCAAACAAGTGCAGATCGAGATCACCGATGGTCGGCAGGAACGAGTATGGATCTCGTTGAGTGAACACAGAGTCGCCGTAATGCGTTCGTAGACGATACGTGAGAACGGATTCCAAGCCACGAACAAACGCTGCAAACAAACCAGCGTCATGAACCTTCTCCATAGTTATAGGTTTGCGGCTCGCGATAAGTAATTCAACTTTGTCCGCATTGGGACGGAACGCACGAACGACGAGGCCGCCCTCGAGCAAATGTGGTCCGAGTATCTGGTGTGGATCGCTATGCCTTAATGAAAGCAAACGATTGAGATCGTCGCTGGGTATCGTTAGCGCTGGACCGGGCTCAGGAGCCGAGACGTTTCGTCTCGCCGACTTGGACGAGGTTGAGCGGGCGCCGGTTTTTTGCCGCGATTCGCTCATGAGGCGAGTACTTCAGAATCGAGTGGCTGACGTTCGACTTCGCGGAGATAGATATCGGCGCCAGTGCCCTTGTCTTTGATATTGCTGTGAGCTTTAGACATAAGCTCGATGAATCCAGTTCGCGGCGAAGGAAACCCCAGTTGGTCGATCAGTTCAATCACTCGTGCGGCGTATTTCATGATCTGCACCGTCTCAATCCCCGATAACTCGGTGAAGAACCACGCGCAGCTTGTGAACATCAGGAGCGAGTTGTGCTGGAGCTCGAGGAGGTCCAGCGCTTTCTGCTTCTTGCCTTCGGAAAGAGGTTTAGTTTGGTGACGAGCGAGGAACTGATCCGCAGTCGACTGCCCCAGCAGCACATCAATATACTCGTTGCGTGCTTTCCAGGGATCGAGCAGTAATTCTCTGCCGCTTGTATCGAAAATATCGCTCGCGTAATCGCGAAGGTACTCGAGGGCGATTCGTAATGGCGTGCGCCAGCGTTGGTTCCAACCCGGTTCACCTCCCGTATGACATCCGCAATCGCTTCGCCACCTCTCGACGCCGTGCGCGCAGCTCCACGAGCTGACCTCGCGAATCTGGACTTCGTATTCAGGAGGATGCTGATCGAGGAACTCGCCGTAGTTCGTTATTAAAAACCCGCTTTCTTTTGCTTCGATCTCCAAAGCGTGAGCCAGGCACAGATCGCCGAACTTGAAGTGGTGTCCATAGGTTTCGCCATCAGTCGCTACGTTGACCATTGGTCCGAACTTAGCTGATTGCTGGAACATACCAACCAGGAACTGACTAGAGGCCAGGGCCCGCTCAAAAGCGATAGCTCGTGCGAGAGGTCCATTGTAAAAAAAGATCGCAACCGAATCTTTCTCATTGCGTAGGTCGACGTAGCGGTATGCTCTCGAGCTATCAATTCCGTGCTCAGTGACGTCTAGCCATTCAGAACTTCCCACGGGTCTGACACGCGCGGCCTGTTGCGGCGCAAGGATGACAAAACGCAACCCATGGTCGATTAGCAATTGGAGAGTTGCATCATCGCACGCTGTCTCAGGTAACCACAGCGACTCGGGCTCGCGGCCAAAGCGGTAACGAAAATCGCTCAAGCCCCAAACCACCTGAGTCTCGCGATCGCGATCGTTACACAATGGCAGAATCGCATGGCCGTAAGCCTGGGCAATCGCATTTCCATGGCCTCCACGGTTTTGAGAGCTAATCTTATCCGCTTCCAGAATTCGCTTGTAAGTTACAGGGTGATGAGTCTCGAGCCAGGAAAGCAATGTTGGACCGAAGTTAAAGCTGATGTTCGCGTAATTGTTTACAGTCTGTTCGATGACTCCACGCGCTCCAATAATGTGTGCGAATGCATTTGGTCCATAACACTCGTCGTGGATTCTCTCGTTCCAATCGTGATACGGGGCTGCACTTGGTTGCCGCTCGATCTGTCCGGTCCAGGGATCTTCACGCGGCGGCTGATAAAAATGGCCGTGAATTATTAGAGCAGTCATATTCTTGTCTTAAAGATAACAAAGCACAAAGAAGCAAAGAGAAGAACGCCTGGCTCTCTTAGCATCGATGTGCCCTTTTCTTCCTATTATTTTGATGTCTTATCGCCCGCACTCGGTCAATACGAGATGCGCTGCGCCGAGCAGGCCGGCATCGTCACCGCACTTTGCAGGCGCGATCTTCAAACGTCCCGCAGGAACCGGGAATGCTCGGCGCTCAACCTCCGCACGCATAGATTTCTCAAACAACTGCCAGCCGTTCGAGACGCCTCCACCAATCACTATCATTTCCGGATTGAGGAGATTCACCAGGTTCGCCAGGCCCGTTCCGAGATACATCCCCATTCTCTCGAGAACCTTAAGCGCCAATTTGTCACCGCGGATACCTGCATCGTAGATGCGTTCCGCAGTCAGTTGATCCGCCGTTAGCGTTGACTCTGGGTGATTAGACAGTTCTTCGCGCGCCATCCGCACAATTCCAGTTGCTGAGGCAAACTGTTCCAGACAACCAATGTTCCCGCATTTGCAGCGAACTCCACCGAAAGGATCAACCGTGGTGTGTCCAATTTCACCGGCAGAGCCATCGACGCCACGCCACAACTTTCCATCGAGAATGATTCCGCCACCAACACCAGTTCCCAGAGTGACGCAGATTATCGATTTAGCTCCCCGCGCGGCCCCCAGCCACATCTCACCGACTGCAGCTGCGTTGGCATCGTTCTCAATCAGTACCGGCCATCCCAGTTGCTTGTTAAGAGCTGCTGTCAGATGAAAACCGTCAAGAGAAGGAAGGTTCGGAGCCTGAATGATCGTCTGACCGAAGATGTCTACGGTTCCCGGCACAAGAACTGATGCGGCGCGGATGGTAGCTCCAGCTCGCAATACCGACGCTTCGCATTCTCGAGCAGTGGCAACAATGGCCTGCAGTATTTCTTCAGGATTGTCTGAGTTGTGAGGCGTTGCATGCTTGACGCGGAAGGTTAGCTTTCCGCATTCATCAACGACCGCAGCGCGCAGATTTGTTCCACCAAGGTCCGCTGCAAAAACAACTCCGGATGCAGCTTGGGCCACCTGTTCGAGTGCGGCATGTTCAGATCCAATTACAGTTTGTTCCACGATTCCCAGTTAAAAGAAAAAGAGTTCAATCCGCGCCCTCGTGTACTGCTGGGCCTATTCGCGGTTCTATTGTTTCGGCAATTCCGGCCCAGCTCGTGCGGCTAAGATTCCACCACATCAACGCTCCCGAAATCATAGCGACAAACAGAAGGAGTATAACGTTAGTCCAAACACCGAAGATCACCTGTCCGATTGCAAACAAGATCGCGTACACAAGCATGATTCCGCAAATCCAATTCAAAAGATTCGGAAGCAATTCATCTTGTTGGTCCGGAAGTCCAGCTGCTTGTCTAATTCGCCGCCAACCAACACCGGCAAGTCGTACTCTTTGAACGAAACTGACAAGTTTTTCAACCGGTTCCGGAGCTGTCAGAACCGTTGTTGCGAGCCAAACCACAGTTGTTACGCCAACGGTAATCAGAATCTGTAGCGCAAAGCCTTTCGGCGTTGTCGCGTCGAAGATAACAAAATAACGCAGAGCCAACGATATCACTAATGCTGCGGTCATCGCGGAGACTTCTGACCACGCGTTCACGCGCCACCAGTACCAACGCAGAATGTAAACCAATCCGGTTCCTGCGCCGAGTGACAACACCAGCTCCCACCCGCTGGTAATGCGGTTCATGAAATAGGTTACGACGATTGATAACAGCACGATCAACAGAGTAGCTAGCCGCGAGGCGAGTACCAGATGTCTTTCCGAAGCACTTGGACGCACGAAGCGACGATAAAAGTCATTCACTATGTAGCTGGCGCCCCAATTCATTTGAGTTGAGATCGTACTCATGTACGCAGCAGCAAATGACGCTAGCAGCAATCCTCGAAAGCCAACCGGCAAATAATCGTTCATCACTTGCACATAGCCAAATGCGGCATCAGGCTTCCCGGTCTCGGGATCCAAGGTGGCGCCACGATAAAGCACCAGCGAGGCAAGGGCCACGAGGATCCACGGCCAGGGCCTGAGCGCGTAGTGCGCAACGTTGAACCATAAGGTTGCCAGTAACCCATGTCTCTCGTTCTTTGCCGAAAAGATCCGTTGGGCCACATATCCACCACTCTGCTCCTGGATACCACGATGCCCACGATTGGTGCAGGAGCCAGGCTCAAATGGTCGGTTTTTCAGAGATGCATAAAGGTGGAACGTCAGCAATCTCAGGCATCGCCTTCAATCTGTCAAGGCTAAATTTGACTGTGGGCCTTTGGTCTTTGGTCTTTCGCCCCGGATTAAGACCAATCTAGGCAAAATCGATATTCAACGATAACATCCCCCGGTCCATACAAAACCTGAGCAGATTGGTCGATGAGATTACTAGCAGCTATCGCGGGTTTCGTCCTTATCTTCACGATTCTCTGGGACGCATTCGAGACAATAATCCTCCCGCGCCGTGTTACTCGCAGGCTCAGACTAACCAGTCTGGTCTATGGCTCGTTTTGGATACCCTGGTCTGGTGTGGTGACTCGGATCGCCACTGCTCGGTCACGAGAGAAATACCTGGGGCTCTTCGGACCTCTGTCGCTGTTGATATTGCTCGCGATTTGGGCCGTGTCATTGATGCTTGGCTACGGGCTCCTCTTATGGTCGACAGATACAGCTTTGCAGCCGCCGATCATTGTTCATAGCTTCTGGAATTATCTTTATCTGAGCGGCGTAACGTTTTTTACACTCGGCTACGGTGATGTCGCACCTGCGTCAGCATTCGGTAGAACGTTATCTGTAATCGAAACGGCCAACGGTTTTGGTTTGCTCGCAATCGTCATCAGCTACTTGCCGACTCTCTATCAATCGTTTTCATCTCGCGAAACGAACATCTCAATGCTCGATGCACATTCAGGCTCACCATCCAGCGCGGTCGAGCTACTGAGACGGCACCAGGTAGATGGGAAGCTCGAGCTGGATCCGCTGCTACTTGAATGGGAGCGTTGGTCAGCCGAGTTACTCGAAAGTCACCTGTCATATCCGGTTCTATGCTATTTTCGCTCGCAACATGACAATCAGTCGTGGCTGCGCGCCTTAACCACAGTCCTCGACACGTGTGCTCTGGTGTTAACGGGAATCGAGGGCGTCCCATCTTGGCAAGCGAGAATGACCTTCGCGATGGCCCGGCATGCAGTCGTGGACATCGCACAGATTCTCAAGACTGCGCCGCATCCCGCTGAATCTGGCAAGGCACGCCTATCCGACCTGGATCTGGAACGCGCTCGGCAAATTCTTTCTGAGGTCGGCATACCTTTCTGTCCAGATCAAGTCGGCGAGCGAAAACTGAATGAGCTCCGTTCAATGTACGAACCGTACGTTGCGGCACTTTCAGATTGGTTGTTGATGCCGCTGCCGCCATGGATTCTTCCACATGACGCGATCGATAACTGGAAAACAAGTGCCTGGGGCCGGCTTCAGTAGGCTCCACTCATTAATTATTAGTGTTGTTTGGTGGATCGTTCGCATGCACCGCCTTGCGATTGTGCTTTCGATCTCATTGTTAATAATGAACGCCTTCACCGGGAGCGCGGGCGTTTCGCCCGCTATCTCGTCGATTGCAGGCGTAAGAGGTGGGCGAGACGCCCGCGCTCCCAATGAAGAACAAGAAATGAGTACTGCTAAAAACGAAAGACCGCGAGCCAGGGACGTCGGAGTCAAACCTGGCATCCTACCTACAGGCCCACTCAATGCGATAACAGACGTGCCTGGCGTATTGGTTGGTCATACCACGATCGCACGCGGGGACAACGTGCGGACGGGAGTTACAGCAGTTCTTCCCCACAGCGGGAATCTTTTTCGTCAAAAAGTGCCCGGGGCGGTTTTTGTCGGCAACGGTTTTGGAAAACTCACGGGATCTACTCAGGTGGACGAGCTAGGTGAGATCGAGACACCGATTCTGCTTACCTCGACTCTCAGTGTTCCTCGGGTTGCGGATGCGCTCGTTTCGTACATGCTCTCGCTACCTGGCAACGAGCAAGTTCAATCCGTAAACCCATTGGTCGGTGAAACTAACGACGGCTACTTAAACGACATCCGCGGCCGCCAGATCACTGCGGACGATGTTCTGGCGGCAATCAAAAACGCGAAAGACGGCGCCGTACCCGAAGGATGTGTGGGCGCAGGAACGGGCACTGTGGCTTTCGGATTTAAAGGCGGTATCGGCACAGCTTCAAGGAAACTGCCGTCGAATCTCGGAGGTCACACCGTTGGAGTCCTGGTACAGACGAATTTTGGTGGCATCCTTACAATTAACGGTGCTCCCGTCGGTGTAGAGCTCGGACGCTATTATCTAAAGGAAGAACTGGACCAAGATAGAACTCAGCGGGGCAGCACGGGTTCGAACGAGCGATTAAACAATCCTGACGGCTCAATCATCATTGTCATAGCAACTGATGCTCCGGTTGACGCGCGCAATTTGAAGCGAATGGCTGCTCGAGCAATGCTGGGGCTGGCTCGTACTGGAGGTACGGGCAGTAATGGAAGCGGCGATTACGCGATTGCCTTTTCGACTTCACCTGACGCCCGCGTCGTAGCGGCCCAGGCCAACAGAGCGCCATCAACGATCAAGACCGTTCCAAACGATGCTATGTCTCCGCTTTTCCTCGCGGTCATCGAAGCTACCGAGGAAGCAATCTACAACTCGCTTTTCCGGGCCGTGACCACAACGGGCCGCGGTAGGACAGTCGAGGCCTTACCCATTCCGAAGACGCTGGAAATCTTGCGCCGTCATGGAGCTTTATCACCAACTCCTTGATCTGGCTTCGGCTGGACCATCACGTTTTTGTTTCGACGCAGCGGCTGAAGAAAGAATTGTTTGACACCCCGATCTATGCTGCTTAGAATTTAAACAATCGACGAAAAATTTTTAAGGAGGGGAGGCTAGTCGCGTGTCGAAACTCAATGTACGTGTCAGTCGTAAGCGGCCGGAATCGATGACTAAGCAGATTCGGGACCAGCTTGACCAGATGATTAATGCGGGCACCTTAGCCGCTGGAACTTTTCTTCCAAGCGAACGAGAACTCGCAAACTCACTGAAGGTCGCCCGCAATGTGGTACGCGGGGCTTACGAGCAGCTGATGTCGGTAGGCAAAATCCAGAGTGAAGGAAGACGAGGTAGGACCGTTAAGTCCAACGCCAAACGAAGGACAACTAAGAGCTCGGCCAAGTCACGTAAGAAGTAGCAGTAGCTGTTGCGGAAAATACGCCCGGATGTACTTCCCCCTTTTCCCTCTAAACTACCAAAAGGAACCTCAACGCGTGACAATACCGACTTCGTCACCGAGAGCGAGTATCTCGCTTCGGATAGCCTTGCGCTCTGCCAGCAGGCGTACGTAATAGCGCCTCTTCATCAGGAAGAAGGTCAGAGCGCGCATACCGCCCAGGAACTCATCTATCTCCTCAAAGAAAATAATCGCCACGTAACCCAGCGTAGGAGCCATAAACAGAGCGATTATGGCTGCGATCCATCCGAACGCCAGGTAAGCACTAACCGCAATAATCAACCACGTTAACGGAAACAAAAGCATTGCCGAGATGATTTTGATCGTGGAAATCACGTCATCGGAATCGCGAGACAGTCTTGTGGCGAGGAAACCACCCAACCTGTACGCCGGGTAATGAATCAACCCACCAAGTAGTGCGGGCAATAACAGCAAAGCAAAGATCACACTTCTGGTAAGCAGATGCAGGAAGACATCTGACGGTGAGCCGGGTGGCAGGAGTTCTTCGGTGTCGATGCCGGCCTGCCTGACCTGCCTCTCAAACTTAATCATTCGTAGTTCGAGATTGCGTAACCGCTCAGGCGCGTTGTCGCGCAAAACTGCGTACGCCTTGGTGAACCGTTGCAACAACTGAAGCTCGGTAGCGAGCCTGCCGTCCTCGTCCTCACGTTTGTCCGACGAGAAAATTCGCTCTGCCCGATTGATGGTATGAAGGGCTTCCTCGTGCTCGGCGTCCAACATCACCGAACGAAGTGCCGATTCGATCTGATTTGACAGTTCGCGCACTGCAGTCCTGGAAGGATTACCGTCGGGCTCCATCTCGCTGCGCTCCACGTCAATAGGTAGACCAAAGTAGAGCAGCACTTCGCTACGAAACATGGTCTTCTGCGTGTAGTAGAGTCCAGCCGGAACGATCTTTAGATCGCGAACTTCACCGGTTGAGATAGCGCCTAGTGCGATGCGCGCAGCTCCTGTTTTGATTGGTCGCAAGCGCGGTTCATTATGTGAAACGCCTTCCGGGCAGATACCGATGGTCCCTCCACGCGCCAGAAGCGAGCGGGCGGCAGCAAACGTCTCCTCATTTTTAGATACGTCTTCGCCTTCATCCTGCCGGCGATAGACCGGCAGCGAATCCATTGCTCGGACAAGCGCTCTGAGAACCGGCATTCGAAACAGTGGCGCCTTCGCAAGGAACGACACGCGTCGAGGAGCAAGGCAAAGTAGAAACACTGGATCAACGAGCGCATTTGGATGGTTGAGTACGAAGATGACTGGGCTGTCGCGAGGAACATGCTCGAGGCCAACGACCTCGATATGACGGAAATAAATGCGCAGAGCAAACCGTACAACGGCTACGATCAGCTTCCGTATCACTCAGGTCATCTCCTCCACCGTTTAAGTGTTGATCATGATAAGGTGGGATTCAGCTCACTCACAATCAGTGATCGAATCCGACCCGGAAAAAAGGTGGGATACGGCTCCCGCTCTTAGCATTATCAATTGGACGCCAGTTAACTGCACACCGGGCCCTGCGGGCCAGGCGAGCAAAAGCCGCTGCAGCATTGTGCCGGTGTCGAACGATTATCCCGATCGGAAAACACGTCGCCGCTTGAACAGCGGCCGGCGCAACAATCGACGTCACCAGCGGTACTGCGACTACTGCAGCCAACCCTCGTACGCGGACTAAATTATTGGAATTATTAACTGAGGTCGTTAATGCGACGATTTAATGTCATAATCTCTTGGCTTTCCCCGTTGGTTTCAAATCTCAACTCCGAGGGTATTTATGAAGCGCTTTTTCGTCGCGATTGCTCTATCTCTGCTTGTATTCACTTCCGCCGTTGTAGCTCAAACTCGAGTCTATACGATCGAGGATCTGCTGAAGGCGCGCCGTGTTGGTGATCCACAGGTCTCTCCCGACGGTAAACGAGTCGCGTTCACGATCGGCGACGTAGACTTAGATGGCAACAAAGTCGTCACTCAGATCTATGTCGTATCTCTTAGCGGTGGTGAGATGAAGCAACTCACCAACGGTGAGCGCTCAGCAACAGCACCTCGATGGTCGCCCGACGGAAAGAAGATCGCCTACGCCACGGCTGGCCAGATCTGGCTAATGGATGACGACGGAGATCACAAGGAACAGATCACAAAGATCTCCACTGATGCCGCATCGCCGGTTTGGTCGCCTGACGGGAAGTGGATCGCTTTCACCTCGGACGTTCACCCGGATTGCACCAGCGACGATTGCAACAAGGCGAAGGATGAGAAAGCTGAGAAGAGCAAGGTCAAAGCGCACATTACAGAGCGACTCCTGTTCCGTCACTGGAATGAATGGCGAGACGTCAAACGCACACATGTTTTCGTCGTATCGAGCAAAGGCGGTGCAGCCCGGGATCTGACACCGGGAGACTTTGATTCACCGCCTTACGCTGCATCTTCGGGAGTCGACTTTGCGTTTTCACCCGATTCTGCAGAGCTCGCTTACATTCGCAATCCCGACAGAGTTGAAGCCATCTCAACCAACAGCGACATCTACGTGGTGCCGGCAACGGGCGGCGCAGGACGCAGCATCTCGGCAAACAACCGCGGTTATGATGTTGGTCCAGTTTATTCTCGCGACGGTAAGTACATCATCTATCGTTCACAAGTGACAGCCGGATTCGAAGCAGATCGCTGGCGAATCATGGTCTACAACCGCGCTTCGGGCACAACAACCGAGTTAACTCGTGGTTTTGATCTGCAGGTTGAAGAGGTTGTCTTGTCACCAGACAATACGACGCTCTATTTCACAGCCGGCGAACGCGGCCACGCTCCGATCTACAAAGTTCCGCTGGCTGGCGGCCCGTCGAAGAAGATCGTGTCGGATGTATTCGCCACTAATCTTCAGATCACTCCTGACGGTAGATCTCTCGTCTTTGCGAATAGCTCAATAGCGTTTCCACCGGAAGTTTACCGGGTAAATGATGACGGACAGGGTTTGACGGCTTTGACGCGCGCGAATGGAGACCTGATGGCGCGCGCAAAACTAAGGAAGCCGGAAGAAGTGGAATGGATCGGAGCGGTAGGACGAAAGGTTCATGGTTTTGTCGTTAAGCCAAAAGATTTCGATCCGAGTAAAAAATATCCACTGCTCGTTTTGATTCACGGCGGTCCGCAGAGTGCATGGAACGACAGCTGGAGCTATCGCTGGAATCCGGAAGTATTTGCCAATTCGGGTTACGTCGTGTTCGCGCCAAACCCGAGAGGCTCGCTCGGCTACGGCCAGCAATTCGTGAATGAGATCAGTGGAGACTGGGGCGGCAAAGCGTACACAGACATCATGAACGGCGTGGCTGATTTCATTCGGCGCAACTCTTACGTCGACCGTAATCGAATCGGCGCCGCGGGTGCGAGCTACGGCGGGTACATGATCAATTGGATTCTAGGACACAACAACGACCCGCGCTTTCAGTTCAAAGTGCTGGTTTCGCATGATGGCGTGTACAACCTCACGAGCATGTATGGCGGCACGGAAGAACTCTGGTTTACAGATTGGGAGTTCAAAGGGACACCATGGACCAATCGGGCCATGTACGAGCGTTGGTCACCGCACAACTTTGTCACGAACTTTAAGACACCCATCCTGATCATTCACGGTGAGCTCGACTATCGAGTGCCTATTGGCGAAAGTCTTCAGGTCTTCACCGCAGTCCAACGCATGGGAGTGGACTCAAAGCTGCTGATCTTTCCGGATGAAGGCCACTGGGTGTTGAAGCCGCAGAACTCGCAGCTCTGGTACCACACGGTGCTTGACTGGTTGGATAAGTATTTGAGCCCGTCGACGGGAAGTTCGTCAAAGCTAGATCGGTGAGACGATACCAAAGCATTTACCATATCTCATTTGACATTTCGCATTTGACATTTCTCATTTTTCATCTTGTACGAAACATCCAACAGCAAATGGCAAATGAGAAATGTCAAATGATATATGGTAAATGCTTTCCGTTCTCGACGCCGGCTTCATCTTTCCATGAATAGGTCCCCCAGCGAACTCGATCATCTCGCCATGCGCAGGCGCCCGGAAGGCCAGCCGATCATGCATCAGAGTTGGGGCAAGCTCCTCTTCATGCACTGGCGCATCGATGAGAAGTTGCTGCGTCCGCTGATCCCACCGCAACTCACGATCGATATATTCGACGGCTCAGCCTGGATTGGCGTCGTCCCGTTTACAATGTGGGACATTCGCGCCTTTCCACCATACCTCCCTCCGGTACCTGGTTTGAGCGCGCTTCACGAAATCAATGTTCGTACATACGTGTACAAGGACCGTGTACCTGGGGTGTGGTTCTTCTCACTCGACGCGAATAGTGCTGCAGCGGTCCTGGGTGCTCGAACGCTCTACTTTCTTCCTTACTACAACGCGAAGATTGAGCTCGAACAGAACGATCGTCGGATAGATTATTCTTCGATTAGAAGTGAGAATCCGGCAGCAGACTTTCACGCCTCATGGACAATCGGTGAAGCGCTTCCAACCTCGCAACCTGATTGCGTCGATTTCTTCGTAACGGAACGTTATTGCCTGTATAGCGAGAGACACGGAAACATCTATCGCTCGCGCATTCACCATAAACCGTGGCCGTTGCGAAGTGCGAGAGTAGCGTCGTGCACCTCTACGATGATCGAGTCACACGGATTGCCCACTCCAGAAGATCAGCCACTGCTCCATTACTGTGAAGAGCTGAGCGTGCTGATATGGCCCTTACAACGTGTGGAGTGATCCTACTCGGGACGTTCGAGTGGCGGCACGACGGCAACAAAGTCGTCAACGAATCTTCGCGAGTACTGATCCAGTAACTCCTGTACACGCTCGAGACGCGGCGAGCCGACAATCAGCCCCGCGTGGTGCCGTTTCTTCACCCGATACGTAATCTCCGGATCAGTGTAGCTAGATGTATCCGGCTTCTCCTGCCTCGCAAGCGAAAGCACGATACCGGCATAATCCTTCCGCGCGGGCCTAAGCTTGCGGGCTGTTCCATCCTCAGACAACTCAAGGCGCGCCCACTCGCGCCACAGATTGATTCCTGACGCAGCCTCGAGCACTTCAGCTATGTAAGCACCTCCAACTCGAGCCGCAATCTCCAGGAAATAGAAGCGACCGTCCCTTTCACTCTTAATAAACTCCGCGTGAGCAGCTCCACCGCGAAGGCCAAGTGCCTTAACCAGCTTCTTGTTAGCCGCAAACAACTCCTTTTCATCGTCTGTGTCGTGTTGAATAGTTCGTGAGATGTAGGCTCCTCCCTGATGCGCAACCTCCATCGGTGGACGCCCGTACTGATTAGCTCCCGCGAACACGACCTTGCCATCGCTGACCAGTGAATCAACATGAAAAACTTCCCCGGGTACAAACTGGGCAAGAAGGTGATGAGCCGAACGCTCACGCAGTCGCTCGCGTGCATCGAGCTCGCCGACAATTCGCCATACTTCAGTCGGGTCGTTTACCCTTCGAACGCCGATGGCCGAAACGTCTGACCGTGGTTTTATGATCCACGGTGGCGGCACTCGCTCCATGAACTCTCTGATCTGATCGAAATTAACCAGGGGGACGAACTCGGGTACGTTCACTCCCGCCTCACGGGCCCGGGTAGCCATTAGCCCTTTGTCGCGAAAGCGGCGTGCCGTCGAGCTATCCATGCCCGGCAGAAACAGGTGCTCGCGAATCGCGGCTGCTGTTACAACATCAAACTCCTCGAGCGCTACGACACGGTCGAGCTTCCTGTCTCTTGATAGGTGGGCCGCCAGGTGAATGAACAGATCCGTATCCGCATCGTTCGGAAGCGCAATCACATCATCAAGACTGTCGCGCGGCCAGTCTTCATTCAGCATCTTCTCTTTCGTGACGAGAACTACTCGCGAGCCGTACTTTTTGCACTCGCGAATAAAGTCAACGCCCTTAAAGTATGTTGCCAGGCAGAGGATGTTTAGTGGGAGCAGTTTGGATTCCGTCATTTTTTGAGCCGCGCAACTATAAACCTTTGCAGATAACTGGTCACCTGATAATGTAGCAGCGTTCTCGCTCATTCCATCGTTGGGAGCGCGGGCGTCTCGCCCGCCGGTCACGTTGAGAATCACCATCGAGCGGGCGAGACGCCCGCGCTCCCGGCAAATCCAACATGATATTTCGCGGCCCCTATCCCAATGTAGATATTCCAGAAGTTCCCCTGACGCCGTTTGTGATGCAGCGTGCCGGTGAACTTGGAAACAAACCCGCGCTTATCGAAGCGGCAACTGGAAGGAAGATTTCGTATTGCGAGTTAGCAGATTCCATAAAGCGCGTCGCTGTCAGTCTCAGTCAACGTAAACTCGGCAAAGGTGATGTGGTCGGCATTCTCAGTCCGAACGTGCCCGAGTATGCGATCGCCTTCCATGCGATTGCGACTATCGGTGGGATCGTCACAACTATCAATCCGCTTTACACAGCGCACGAAATATTTCTTCAACTGAAAGATGCCGGCGCGCGCTTACTGATAACCAACCCAGAATTTGTCGATAAGGCTCGTGAAGCGGCTGCAGAAGCTGGAATTGAGGAAGTCATCGTATTTGGAGAAGCCGAAGGTGCAACGCCATTCGCTTCACTGCTCGACAGTCAGGGTGAACCACCGAAAGTCGAGATCAATCCACGCGAAGATCTTGTTGTTCTGCCGTACTCGAGCGGCACTACAGGATTACCGAAGGGCGTAATGCTCACCCATTACAATCTCGTTGCGAACCTCAGACAGATGGACGGGTTGGACTACTTCTACGAAAACGACACGCTTATCTGTGTGCTTCCGCTGTTCCACATTTATGGCATGGTCGTAATTCTGAATATGGGACTGCACAAGGGAGCAACGATCGTCATGATGTCACGCTTTGATTTGGGTGATTTTCTGCGAGCGTTGCAGCGGTATGAAGTTACGATGGCCCACATCGTTCCCCCGATTGTCCTGGCGCTGAGCAAGAGCCCGATCGTGGATGAATATCAGTTGCCGAAGCTCAAGACTATTTTCTCCGGGGCGGCGCCGCTTGGAGAAGATCTCACGCGCTCTTGCATGGACCGCCTGGATTGTCGGATCCGGCAGGGCTACGGGATGACGGAAACGAGCCCTGTGACTCACTCCTCTCCAGCAGTACACGAGCACGTTAAATTCGGATCAGTGGGAGTGTTGGCGCCGAACACTGAATGTAAGATCGTAGATCTCGAATCGAAAGCAGCTTTGGGTCCGAACCAGGAAGGCGAAATTTGCGTTCGAGGGCCGCAGGTTATGAAGGGTTATCTGAACAAACCGGAAGCCACCGCTCAGACGATTGACAGCGACGGTTGGCTGCACACTGGCGACATTGGTTACGTCGACGAACATGGTCATTTCTTCATCGTCGATCGAGCGAAGGAACTAATCAAATACAAAGGGTTCCAAGTTCCGCCGGCGGAGCTCGAAGCAGTACTGCTCACTCACTCGGCAATCGCTGACGCTGCAGTGATCCCGTGCCCTGACGACGAAGCGGGAGAATTGCCAAAGGCGTTCGTGGTTCTAAAGAGCGAAGCACGAGAAGACGAGATTTTGGATTTTGTTGCACAAAGAGTCGCTCCTCACAAACGGATCAGATTTTTAGAGGTCATCGATCAGATCCCGAAATCAGCCTCGGGAAAAATTCTGCGCCGAGTCCTGGTTGAACGGGAAAGACAAAAACGAAGCGGTGGATCCCGTAATTGTTCCAAATGAAAGTTCTTGACAGCTACTCTGCGACGAACTAGAGTCGCGTCCGCACCAGTTCAAATTCGTGGCGCTGTCATCACCCTCGGACATCAGCGTCCAACAATCGTAAGTGGACGATCGGACATAGCGCGCTGGTGCAAACTCGCATCCTCCCCCTCGAAAACTAACCGACAGTCAATTCTCAAGGAGTCGAGGTATGTTTCGCTCACACTTTCCTTCGACGGTGGGAAAACGGCCCATCGTTTTTGTCTTTATTTCGCTCACAATTGCAACAGCAGTTCTTATTACTGCTTTCATTCCAGGAGTTCACTCACAACAACAGAATTCATCTCGATCACCAGTGTCCTCGGAAATTGTAATTATTCCGCCAGGCTCAGCGTACCGGCAGACAAATCTGTTTTCAGATATCCCGGGATTTGCAGCACTTCAAGATCCACTTCTGGTAAATCCATGGGGAATGTCGTTCACCTCCAGCAGCCCGTTCTGGGTATCCAACCAGGGAACGGGCACGTCAACTCTTTACCGAGGTGACGTGGCTGGATCTCCGTTCATAAAGAATCCAGGATTTTCAGGCATCACCATACCTGGAGGGAATCCAACAGGAACAGTAGCTAACAGCGGAGCGCCGACCGACTTTGTGATCACCAGCGGCGCTAGTGGAAGGGCTGCATTTCTATTTTCAACCTTGAACGGCACGATAGTCGGTTGGAATCCAAACGTACCTGCTGCAGGGTCCACGGTGGGAGTGGTAGCGGCTACGCATGCGGGTTCGGTCTACACGGGTTTGACGATGGCGAATAATGGCGCGGGAAATTTCCTTTACGCCGCGGATTTTAAGAACGGAACGATAGACGTCTACAACAGCTCGTTCGTTCTGCAGTCGTCGGCGAGTTTTCCGTTCGTTGATCCTACGATTCCCACCACTCCCGGTAACGTTTATCACCCGTACAATGTTCAGTTACTTGGCTCATTGTTATACGTGACGTACGCGAAGGTTGGCGCGAGTGGGCGAGCGGAGGCAGGGGTCGGCAACGGCTTTGTCAGAAAGTTTAATACCAACGGTGTGCGCGATTTGACGTTCGCCATCAACAATGGTCCGTTGAACGCTCCCTGGGGATTAACTATCGCCGCAGCTACTTTCGGCATATTCGGAAACGCTCTGTTGGTCGGCAACTTCGGCGAAGGTGGCGGAAGCATCAGCGCTTTCAACCCGACCACAGGCGCGTTCCTTGGTACACTCCAGAACGAAGCCGGCCAGCCAATTGAGATCGATGAGCTTTGGGCGCTTGCATTCGGCAACGGCGGAAACGGAGGCGATCCCAACACACTTTATTTCACAGCCGGTACAGCAGAAGAACAGCACGGATTATTGGGCTCGTTGAAACCGACCACAGCCTCTGCAACTTCCCTGGTTCAATTCAGTACCGACGACATCGCGATCAACGAAGGAAACGGATTCGTTGATGTAACGGTCATTCGAGCGGGTGATGTTTCATCCACGGCCAGTATCAGTTTCAACACGTTCGATGAAACCGGAACCGGTCATGCAGATCAGAAATCAGACTACATAATCAATGCCGGAACGTTGACCTTCAATCCAGGTGAAACGAGCAAGACTTTTCGCATCTTGCTCGAGGATGATCTGTTCGTTGAAGGAGACGAAGTCATAGATATTGCGCTAAGCAATCCCCAGGGCACAGGTGTCGGCTTGGGCTCTCCGAACGTTGCCGAAATAACTGTTCACGACAACGATACAGTCGTACCAACCACCAACCCGCTCGAGAACAACACGTTCTTCGTGCGACAGCAATATCTCGACTTTCTCAATCGTGAACCAGATCCCGGTGGTCTCGCTTTCTGGGTAAACCAGATAGCCATCTGCGGCTCTGATCCCGTTTGCATCAGCAATCGTCGAATCAGTGTGTCGGCAGCATTCTTCCTCGAAACTGAGTTCCAACAGACGGGATTCTTGATTCATCGGATTTTCAGGTCAGCCTTCGGAGTGCGACCACTTTTCGGTGAGTACATCGTCGCGAGGAATTCACTCGGTCTCGGAACTGATGCTCAGAAGACTGCTTTCGTCAATTCATTTGTGCAACGTCCCGACTTTATTGCCAGGTATGGCACACTCACGAATGCGGAGTATGTTGATGCCTTACTTATGAACGTCGGTATCATGCCTTCGCAAATGAAACTCTTTTCGACGAATCTGACCAGCGCTCAAGAGGTGCCCTCGAACAGTTCTACTGCGACGGGAACCAGCACCCTGCTCTTGAGTGCGGACGAGATGACTGCCAAAGTTTCGCTGACTTTCTCGGGTTTATCATCTGCCCAGACTGCAGCACACATCCACGGCCCGGCGGACCCAGGTGTAAATGCTCCAATCATCTTCCCGTTGCCGAATGGTCAGGTATCAAACTTCATGATTACGCTGAACGCGACGCAATTGGCGGATTTAAAAGCTGGAAAGCATTACGTGAATGTGCACAGCACGAACTTCATGGGTGGCGAAATCCGTGGGCAGTACCCCTCGATCAATGCTTTCCGAGATGCTCTGGTTAGCGGGCTGAATGGCGGCACAGAAACCCGCGCTTCAGTCTTGCTGAAAGTCGCCGAAAACGCCGAAGTGAAGCTAAACGAATTGAATCTGGCGTTCGTTGTGGCAGAATACTTCGGGTATCTCCGGCGCGACCCTGACACCGGTGGATTGAATTTCTGGTTAAACCAGCTGAACAGTACAACTCCTCCAAACTTCCGAGCGATGGTTTGCGCATTTCTTACCTCGGCGGAGTATCAGCAACGGTTCGGCCCTACGGTTCGAACGAACGCGGAATGCGCGGGAGTTACGCCGTAGAGTAGTAAGCACCATCCGTACTGGGAGCGCGGACTTCTCGTCCGCTGAGTGCGTGATTGCCGCGCTCCCAGTTGTTTTAAAGACAAGGAGAACTAATGCGCGCCCTAAACACACTTGTTCTCGCGCTCGTAGGTCTCCTGCTCGCCGGCACGCAGTTCGTGGTGCCGGCCCAGTCAGGCTCGACCTCGATAGAGTGGGAAACAATCCGACCCGAAGGAGAGGAATTCACGATCCTTATGCCGAAAGGGTCAACCGCTGAATCAACTGAGCAGCAGTATCACAAGATGGTTCTACGGTCGCGCCTGTATATGTCAGGCGAGAAAAGTGGACCAATCTTTGCTGTCGCTTCAATCAGCGGTATCAAATCGAATCCGGCGGCGTACTCGGATTTTCAGCGGCTGAATTCTTACGTCGACGCCTTTAAGGACTGGTTTCCGGAAAAGGTGCGAACGAAGGGGACTCCTTTAAAGCTCACGCTCGTGGGTGAGAAGTCGCTGAACGGTCACACTGGTCGTGAATACGGCGTCTCAATTGCCGATTTGAATGGTACAGCCCACGTTTTTGCAACCCGCAGACGGTTCTATGCAGTTGTCATTCTTAACACAAAGAAAGATGACGACCTGCAACAGCAATTCTTGAGTTCATTTGTTTTACCTGACAAGGTCGCTGAGCCAGCCACTACCGCAGCTCGACCCGAACCAACTGAACCAGCAGTTCCCGCTAACCCATCAACGCCTCAGCCCGGCAAGCCACCGGCGACCGACGATAAAAAACCTGAGGCCAATCCTGATCCAAACGTGGACCAACCGAAACCGGCCGAGAGTACTGAAGACAAACCCTCAACTGCGGATAAGAAGCGAGCCCCGATCAGCGGAGGAGTTCTCAACAGCAAGGCACTTTATCTGCCCAAGCCGGATTATCCTCCCGACGCTCGCAGCGCAAAGGCTGCTGGGACGGTTGTCGTCCAGGTGACGGTTGATGAACAGGGAGCAGTGATCTCAGCGAAAGCTGTCTCGGGCCATCCGGCTTTGCAACAGGTGTCTGTGAACGCGGCACTGCAGGCGAGGTTTTCACCAACGACCTTGATGGGCGAACCCGTAAAAGTGACGGGAGTGATCACATACAACTTCGTGCAGTAATGAACCACAGAACCGATCGCGGTAGCGCCGGGTCAAGAGATTTTCGATTGCTGAATTTCGATTTTCGATTGGTCCATATCAATAAATCGAAAATCAGAAATCGAAAATCGAAAATCTGTTGGCCCGGCGCTACCGCGATCGGTTCTGTAGCGTTTGAACTGCAAATTTCCTGAATGTCACTGAACAAGATAACTAAACGGCTTGACTCAATTCATCAGCAACTGCTAGCGACTGTCACACCGCTCGATGATAAACGCTTCAGCCAACGACCATCTGCAAATGAATGGAGCGTGGCTGAGGTTGTTCATCACCTCTGTCTCGTAGAAGAGCGAGTGATTGCGGACCTTGAAAAAGGCCTCGCATCAGAGCCTGCAAAAGTCGGATTCCTAAGTCGACTGATACCCACCTCAATTGTCGCTTCACGCGTGATTCGCGTTAAAGCACCAAAGGCGGTACTGCCGAACAATGCTCCTGCCAAACTACAGCTGCTGGAGAGCTTCGACGCAGCGCGTAGAAAGCTAAAGGAGCTTTGCGCCAGGTATGGTAGTAAGAGGTTGCGGCAAGTGACCCTTAACCACCCCTTCTTCGGTAAGATTGATGGCAACACTGCTTTATCATTTGTCGGGTACCACGAACTCAGGCATTACAAACAGATACGTGAGATTCTGAAACGCGGTTAGCTGCTCTCTTGACGGCTCTCTGTCGACAGTCTATTTTCGCTCGACTCTTGATGCCAGATTCTTAACTACAGATTGAGGTAATTGATGTCATCACAGGTTGTAGCTTCCTGTCCTGCTTGGTCCATTCCCGGCTACCTCGAAGTGCGAGATGGTCACCTTACAATTAATGGTGCCGATGCTGTCGCACTGATCCAGCAATACGATTCACCATTATTCGTTTTTTCAAAGCCCAGAATCCGCTCGAACATCGAACGACTAAAAGCGGCAGCCAGGAGCGTCGATCGTCCAATCAAGTTTTGCTACGCGTCTAAGGCAAACTCGAATATGGCAATTCTGAAGTGCGTCCTCGAGTCAGGTATCGACGCGGAAGTAAATAGTGGCGGCGAGCTCTACAAAGCGCTGCGGGTTGGCTTCCGGCCAGACCAGATAATTTTCAACGGTACCAGTAAGACAGCCGAAGAGTTGGACCAGGCGGTCAAGGCGGGAATCTACGCAATCAATGTGGATTCGATATTCGAAATCGGACTTGTAGAGGAATCTGTCCGGCGTTTACGAGCCGCAGGTAATTCGATACCTGTTGCTCGCATTACCTTGCGTCTGGTGCCGGAGATCGGAACCCGATCGCACCTGGGACTGCAGACCGCATTGTTAACTTCCAAGTTCGGAATCTCTTCTTCGGAAGTTTTGCCTGCGTTTCGCCGGGGCCTGCAAAATCCCGACCTCGTCCACGTCTGCGGTATCCACATTCACGTCGGCTCGCAGACTCCTGATGTCGAGCCTTTCACCGAAGCTTTCAAGAGCATGTGGGACCACCTTATGACGATTTATCGCGAGACCGGTCACATGCTTGAACACGTAAATCTCGGCGGCGGAATCCCGGTGAATTATCTTCGCGATCGTCTGCAGGCGGATGAACTTCCCGAACACGAGCGCGACATGTTAGGCGCCGACCTGGAGCCGTTTGAGGTGTTGAGTGAAGCATTGCGTGTGGCTCGATCTTCAGCTCGCGATGCCGAGGCTGAACATTTGTTGGATCGAGTAACTATCCTGCTCGAGCCAGGGCGCAGCGTAATAGCAGATGCCGGACTAGTTCTGACAACGGTTCGAAACATCAAGCGCCGTCCGGAAACCGGTGACGTCTGGCTGTTGACTGACGCCGGGTACAACCTGATGCTCTCGATGAACAATTACAAGTGGTACTACCATCTGATTTCCGCCTCACGCGCCGGCGAGCAACAGAACGTTGAGTACAAGGTTGCTGGACCGCTGTGCGATTCGGGCGACGTTTATTTCGACATCGAGCGCGGAGGAAGACTGCCTGACTATCGCAAACTGGCGGCAGCAGTTGAGCCTGGCGAGGTTCTCGCACTTCTTAACAGTGGCGCGTATTCGCTGGCTCAGATGTTTCCTTACAACGGCCGCCCTCTTCCCGCTGCCGTATTGATTAATGACGACGGCAGTGCACAGGTGATCCGACGCCGCGATACCTATGAAGATTTATTAACGAATGATGTCTGGTAGTCCAACGTCCAATGTCTGAAGTCCAACGTCCAATGTCTGAACATCGGACGTTGGACTTTGAATTGCATGGAAACTAACAACCAACTAATCCGCGGGCTCGGTCCTATCGCCGCTATCTCGATCAACGTCGGTAACATTATCGGTACCGGCGTTTTTTTAAAGGCGCGGGTGATGACCTGCAACGTCGGTAGTCCCGGTCGAGTTATCTTCGTATGGATTGCTGCGGGTCTGCTCGCACTCGCAGGCGCGCTCACTTACGCCGAGTTGACGACTCAACGGCCCCACGCAGGAGCCGAGTATGTGATCATGCGTGACGCGTACGGTCGACCGTGGGGGTTTCTCTACGGCTGGACGCAGTTCATGATCTCGCGCACAGCTTCAGCCGCAGCACTTTCAGCCGGCTTCGCAATCTTCCTCAACGATTTGACGGGTGGCGCACTCAAGCAAGTTTTTTTCACTGTGAACTTGCCGGGAGGTCACCAGCTCCCGTTTGGCAAGTTGCAGCTTGTCGCACTTATAACTCTTGCGCTGACCACAATGATCAATTGCACTGCCGTCAGCATGAGCGGCCACGTAGCTTCGTTCATTACTGTTCTAAAGGTGCTGTTGGTACTGGGTGTTGGCGTTGCAGCCTTCTTCTTTCAAGGCAGCTGGTCGCATCTGGGAATGACAAACGTCGGTGGCACATGCGAGGGAGTAGACGTTGTTGGCGGAGGCTTTTCAGGATTCTTCGCAGCGATGCTCGGCGCCTTGTGGGCTTATGACGGCTGGAACAATGTGTCTTATATGGCCGGTGAGGTAAAACGACCGGAACGGAACCTGCCGCTCGCTCTAATCGCAGGCATGTTGATCTGCATGACGTTGTACGTGATTGCGAACCTTGGCTACTACTACGTCATGACTCCAACCGAGGTTGCGAGTGTTTCTGCCGCTTCTTCAGTCGCAGCCGAGGCAATGCGAAAGATGGTAGGTCCGCTTGCAGTCAGCTTGATGGCTGGAATCATGATGATTTCGTCGTGGGGGTCGTTACAAACGTCGATCCTCGGAACAGCGCGCGTACCGTATGCGATGGCACTTGACGGTTTGTCTCCGGGGAGTTTGGCGCGAGTCTCACCGCGGAGTTGTGTGCCGGTAATTTCTTTAGTGGTCCAGGCTGTATGGTCCGCCGTACTGGTGCTGTCCGGCTCGTTTGATCAGCTAACTGATTTTGCGATTTTCGCCTTCTGGCTTTTCTACGGAATGATCACCGCCGCGGTATTTGTGTTTCGACAACGTGCACCTGAAGAGCCCCGACCCTATCTCACTTTGGGCTATCCAATTGTTCCCGCGATCTTTGTTCTGGTTACAGTCTGCCTCATCGGATTCACGATTTGGAACGCGTTCGTCCAATCAGTGATTGGCCTTGCCATCATCGCTTTGGGTCTACCGGCGTATTACTATTTCGAACGCAGGCACTCCAACCGATAAAACCGAATCGCGGTGGTTCGTGTTGTTTCGGGGAGCGCGGGCGTCTCGCCCGCTTCGTGGCTGATTTTCAACGTGATACGGGCGAGACGCCCGCGCTCCCAGTGAACGAAATAACACGAACCACCGCTCACTATTTTGCTGGAGTCAGCGGCGAATGACGCGAAATATTGTCGCGTGTAAGCCCTCGCTTGTAGCCAACACTGCTCCACCATCCAATCGATAGGCCACAGCCTCACCCTGTGGGCGCTTGCCAAGATCAACCACCTTCGCGGGTTGCTTCCACATGTCGTCAAACGTTCGACTTCCTGTTGGCTGCTCCAGTTCATAGCCTTCAACGTAATCGCAGAAGATTACCTTACGACCATCTGGTGAAACGCTGCCACCAGTCAATGTCCCAGCGAGTAAACTCGGAAGTTTGAGCTCTCCTACTTTCGCGAGAGTAATAACATTCTGGCCATTCAACGGCGCTGACGCTTTGTAGATCGTTGGATTTGAAAGAAAGATCTTGACGACGATGTACAGATCGCCGGTTTCCGGATGGACGAGTAATGTTTCCGCATCGTGTGCTCCGTCAGGATATTTGAAAGTCAATGCCTCGGCCGCTTCAGTGACGCTCGGACTTCGCCTGGTTGAAGCAGCATCAGCTGGAGAAATAGCGGGTTCAGGAAAGCGATAGACCGTGACAGTTTTTCGCCTTTCATCGTTATCTCCGATGTCACCAACGTAAAGGTGCCGTTTGTTAGGCTGTGGACCAGGCCCAGCAGCCATGTCCTCCCAATCGCGAGCTGATGCACCTGCGACTTTCCAAACACCACCTGAGGCGCCTGCTTCAGTAATGGCGTAGATATACGGTCCATCACCGGAATCGTTATGTGTCCAGTAGAACCCTGCAGTCTGAGCTGCGACCAGACCGCTGCTCTCGTCGACCTCCGGACTCTTGAGTTTGCCGGTGATCGTCGGCGCCTCATAAGCCTGGCTCATTACCACTGGGACTTCAGGTTGGCTTTTCTTTGCAGGACGGGAGTGCGTGTGCCGGTGCGTAAACAAAAAAGCTAATGCCAACAAAACGGTACCGGCCAGCACTATTTTCGTAACGGAAGGAAGTGTCATTACGAGTGGCTTGCGTCAATTACGTTCACTGGGAGCGCGGGCGTCTCGCCCGCTTCGTGGCTGATTTTCAACGTGATGCGGGCGAGACGCCCGCGCTCCCAGACCCTTTTGCGGCGAGTGCTTCGCGGGCGACTTCCCTGTCGTCGAAATGGAATACTTCACGGCCGATGATCTGATAATCCTCGTGACCTTTGCCGGCAATCAGCACCAGATCGTTGGCCTGCGCCTGACTGATTGCCTCATAGATTGCGTCACGCCGGTCGGCAATCTTTTGATAAGGCTTCCCCGACTTCTCGAGTCCCAGTTCAGCATCGCACAGGATCTGCTCGGGATCCTCGGTTCGAGGATTGTCAGAAGTCAGAATCACAACATCGCTCAAGCTGCCTGCAGCCTCGCCCATTGGGGCACGTTTTGTTCGGTCCCGATCACCACCACAACCGAAGACAGTAATGATTTTCCCCTTGGTTACGTCACGGGCAGTTCGCAGTACGTTCAAAAGCGCATCGTCCGAGTGAGCGTAATCAACCACCACCGAGAATTGACCGTCATGCTTAACTCTCTCGAACCGTCCTGGCGCCCCTGTGCATTTCTCGAGTGCACGCGTGACTGTATCAAGACCGTAACCAAGTGAAAATCCACTCGCGACAGCTGCGAGCGTATTGTAAATGTGCGGCGGACCAACCAGCGGAGAATGAAACTCGACCGTCCCCGCAGGAGTAACGAGTTCGAACTCCATGCCGTTGAGCGAGAACTCGGGCTTCCGAGCAATGATATCCGCGTCGTTCTTCACTGCATACCGAACCACCCTTAATCCGTCACTTTCGAGAGTGTCCGCCAGCTCGATTCCATAACTGTCATCTACGTTAATGACGGAAACATTTGGTCGCGATCCCAAGCGACCATCGAACAGACGCTGCTTGGCGTACCAGTAATTCTCCATGGTCTTGTGATAGTCCAGGTGATCGCGAGTGAGATTCGTGAAGACAGCGACTGCATAGGTCAATCCATCACAGCGATGAAAATCCATCGCCTGCGACGAACACTCCATCACTGCAGTTCTACAACCGACTTCAACAGCGCGCCGTAGCATTCGTTGCATGTCAGGTGCTTCTGGAGTCGTGCGGTCAGCTTTCTGCCGCTCGGGACCGATGCGATATTCAACGGTGCCTGTCATCGCCACTGGTTCACCAGCGGCTTCAGGAATCGAAGCTACAAGATACGCTGTGGTGGTCTTTCCATTGGTGCCTGTGATGCCGACGAGTTTGAGTTCCTGTGAAGGGTAGTGATGTACTTCAGCAGCGGCGAGCGCCATCGCACGACGGATATTGGAAACCCGCAACCACGCTCCATTGAAACCAGGCGCCCTTTCGAGTTCTGAAATCACACCGAGTGCGCCCTGCTCCATCACTTGAGGGACAAATTTATGCGCGTCGAACAGGGCGCCGCGGACTGCGGCGAATAAAGAGCCGGCCTTTGCAGTGCGTGAATTATGTGTGACATCGGCAACGAGAGCTTCGGGATCGCCGGTCAATGAGGCATTTATGAGATCCGCAACGGCTCCGAGTTTTACTGGTTCATTCATTGGGTTCGTAATCTTAACTTAGAGAGTGCTGTGTAGCGAAAGACATCTGGCCACGGATAAACACGGATAAGACAGATCTGAAAGAACAGAGACAACCATCGGGCGGTCTCTTTCTCAAATCTGTGTTATCCGCGTTTATCCGCGGCTAATTTCTCGGTATTATCTTTCACGCTCAACGTACCTTCCGACTTCCACGGAGATTCATGAGACTTGCCGTTCCATTATCCCTTGTGCTATTGGCACTCGCAGTGACTGCGATTCAATCCTCGGCTCGCAAACCAAACTCACAACGTACCAGCTACGACATCATTATCAGAAATGGCACCGTCATAAACGGCAGTGGACAAGGTCGATTCAACGCGGATGTTGGTATCAATGGCGATCGAATCGTGCGTATCG
Organism: Acidobacteriota bacterium; assembly: GCA_046726175.1. GTDB lineage: Bacteria > Acidobacteriota > Blastocatellia > Pyrinomonadales > Pyrinomonadaceae > PSRF01. The sequence goes on along the minus strand of JBKPAC010000143.1, from coordinate 27,743 downwards.
GAGATTTAAGCCGCTCATCCGCTGCACGCGAGATCGATGCGCGAGGACTCGTGGTAGCGCCCGGGTTCATCGACATGCTTGGGCAATCGGAAACTTATCTGCTGATCGATCCGCGAGCGATGAGTAAAGTCATGATGGGCGTTACGACCGAAATCACTGGCGAAGGTGAATCGATCGCGCCGATCAATGAGCGATTGATTAAAGAGCAGGAGGATTTCAACCGCCGTTATAATCTCACCATCGACTGGCGCTCGCTTGACGATTACTTTCGGCGTCTTGAGAAGCAAGGATCGGGCGTAAACCTTGGCACATTTGTCGGCGCGAGTCAGGTTCGTGAGTATGTCGTAGGCTTCGATAATCGCCCACCGACAGCAGAAGAATTAAATCGGATGAAAGAGCTTGTGGCTACAGCAATGAAGCAAGGAGCGCTCGGCTTGTCGACGTCGCTCCAATACGTTCCGGCGCGATTCGCAAAGACGGATGAGATCGTGGAACTGGCTAAAGTGGCGCAACAATACGGTGGTATCTACGCCACGCACCAACGCAGCGAAGCCAATTCGCTGGATGCCAGCCTCGAAGAGGTCTTTGAGATCGCTCGCCGCGCGCGAATTCCAGTAGAGATTTGGCATCTCAAAACTGCATACAAGAAGAACTGGGGTCGTATGCCTGAGGTGCTTTCGCGAATCGAAAAAGCACGAGCGAGCGGCCTGAAGATCTCGGCCGACGTTTATCCGTACATTGCCGGCAGCACGTCACTCAGTGCTTGTCTTCCACCGTGGGCGCTTGAGGGCGGCATAGAGAAGATGCTAGGACGATTGCGCGACCCTGAGACAAGATCGCGGATCAAGAACGACATCAGCGTGGACTCAAAGGAGTGGGAGAACATCTTTCTTGGTAGTGGTGGAGCGAGTGGTGTGCTGATTGGTTCTGTGGTCAACAAGGACCTGGAATCGCTTCAGGGCAAGCGGCTATCTGAAATCGCGGCAGAACAGAAAAAGGATCCATTGGAAGCTTTGTTCGACCTCATCTTGGCTGACCACGGTCAAACTGGAGCTATCTATTTCATGATGAGCGAGGCCGACTTACGAGCGGCAATGCGAGCTCCCTTCGTCAGTTTCTGTACTGACAGCGGGGCACGCGCGCTGGATGGACCACTAGCAGGCGCAAAGTCGCATCCCCGCGGTTGGGGTAGTTATCCGCGTATCCTGGGTCGTTATGTACGCGAAGATCGATTGCTGACTCTCGAACAGGCAATTCACAAAATGACGGGTATGCCTGCGTCACGAGTCGGCTTGAAAGACCGCGGATTGATCAAGGAAGGAATGTACGCCGACATCACGATATTTGATCCGAAGACGGTAATCGATCGAGCAACCTTTGAAGTGCCGAATCAGCACCCCGAGGGCATCAAGTTTGTGATCATCAACGGGCGGATCAACGTCGACAACGGACAGCGAACGACGATGCTGTCCGGTCGCGTGCTTCGCGGGCCAGGATACCGGCTGAAATATGACCCGTTACAACCGCCGATGAGGGGTTCTCGGTAGTTGATTCTCAGAGTGATCCCAATATCTTTCGATACTGATCTTCGTTGAACGCTTTCAATGTCTCGGTTTGGACATTTCCCTGCGAGCCGAGTGAAAGCAGCGCCGACGCAACGCTTTCATCATCAGGTCCTTCGATAACGCAAACAAGATCGTACCGGCCCATAGTTAGATAGGTATCTTTGATCTCGACGCCCTTTTTCTTGAAAGCCTTACGACCGGCGTCAAGGCGTTTTGGGCTGTCCTTCGCTTTCGCGATTCCCTGCCCTGTCCATTTCAGCAAAGTGATATATGTCGGCATAGTCAACCTCCAGAATTTTTGATTTTCGATTTCGGATTTTTGATTTTTGATTTTAGATTGCGGGTGTTCGATTGCAAGTCATCGCAAATCGAAAATCGAAAATCGAAAATCATCTAAATCACAAATCGAAAAATCGAAAATCGAAAATCACTAAACTTTGATGTAGATCTTTCGCCAGTACAGTATCCACATCAATCCCAACCACACAAGAACGAAACTCACTGCAAACGCGAGCGAAGCGTTGATAGGCGATAACCACGACAAAAAGAAGGTGTTGTAAATCCAAGTCTTGAGCACAACCTGACCCTCTGCTGATCCAACCTTAATCACACCGAGCAGGTCCGCCATCACACCAGATCCGACATAAAGAGCGATGGCATTCACTCCGAACACCACAAATGGCAAGGCCCAACGTCGATAGTTCTTAATGTCGATCAACCAGTAGCAGAATCCCAGTAGCTGCAACGCCATTCCTGCCGTAAAGAACACATATGAACTGGTCCAAAGCGCCTTGTTGATCGGAAAGAACGGATTCCAAGCCCAGCCGATGACAACGCAACACACGCCGGCGAAGAACAACCCGGCCGCCTTTTCATACCGCGACCTTTCTGATTTCAACCATGTACCTGCCAGGACCCCAACGAGCGTGGTTACAACTGCGGGCACCGTACTCAAGATTCCTTCAGGATCGTAGACCTTAGCTTGCGCCCAGACATGTTTGCCAAAGACGACGCGATCAATGTAGGACGCGAGGCTACCTTCTTTCGTAAGGTCGCCGGCGGCAAATCCCGGCGCCGCCAATTGTGTCATCAGCAAGCAATACCCGACCAATAATGCCAACGACACATATATCAGGGTTCTGATGCTGGTGTTGAGAAAGAGAACTGACGCAATGAGGTAACAAACCGCTATTCGCTGGAGCACTCCGGGAATGCGTATTTCTGACAAGTCGAAGTGAGGAAAGCCGTTCAGAAAAAGACCCAACGCGAAAATAATCAGCGTGCGCCTGATTATCTTCAAATAGAGATCCTTACGCTTCGTAGACGTCACTGCCCTCCGACTAAACGCGAGCGGAATCGCCACGCCAACGATGAACAGAAAAAACGGAAACACGAGATCTGTTGGCGTCCACCCATGCCATGACGCATGCTCCAGCGGCCAGTAGATGCTGCTCCACGATCCGGGGTTATTCACCAGGACCATTCCGGCGATGGTGATACCGCGGAACACGTCGAGTGAAACAAGCCGATCTGACATTCGGTTCGGCGTGGACGGAAGAGAAGTTTCAGTTTCCTTTTCTGGAGTTGAGACTCTGTCTCTTTCAACGTCACGAACCACCGTTGTGTTGCTCATAGTTTTGTTCTGTAAGTCGTAGGTTAGGGTTATTAACGTATGCTATCGCGGCTGGGCCAGCGGACGTGGCCCTAAACCGAAAGCTTCAGGGTTAGGCAGAATGGACGTTTGCTCGTACTCACGCAACACATCTTCCAGCGCTCGACTTTTGTTGAGCCAGATTGCGATGGCCTGATCGTAACGAGCAAGCACGCTATCCAGCCAGTAAGGTTTGTTCTCTGCCAGCCACTGCTGCCGGTACGTCTCGCGCAACAAAGCCAGCTCCTCTGCCATCTCGCGCAACGAGTTGTAGATCGCGCCTATATAGCGGCGCAGTCGACGTGCCTTTGCGCGATCCCCGAGATTCAAATAAGCGTCCCAATAGTCGCGACTGAATTTCTCTGCCACTTGCATGCGACGTCCCAAATGATCGAATCGATCAGCAGCCAGACGCATTGCCGGCACCATTGATTGATTGCGGCGCGCTCGTTGCTGATTCAATAGCAAAGACTCGTTGGCATTCTCAACCTGCAGGCGCATCTGCTGTGACTTGTCGAGCAGCCGGCGCGACAGATTCTGAAAGTTCGTAGTGAAAGGGTCACGCCAGAAGAGTTCGTCAGTCGGCCCAATTCCAAGCAAGGTGTTGACGCTACCCAGGGCGCGAATTGCCTTCACAAAATGGTCTCCGTCGTTACGAAAGAACGACCAGTCAAAACTGCGATCGAAGGAATCTATGACGACTGGTGTGTCCTGCCATGAAGCAGCTGCGCCCAGAACTATCCCGTACCAACCCATCTCGAAAAGAGATTCGCCGTCATCGTCCCCCGTAGTGTTCATCATTCCCATAACGTCCGCGGCCTGACCATCCCTCACGAAATTTGTGATGTTCTTTGATGAGGACTCGACGTTGGGAAAGATTTGGTTCCAGCTCCAAATCCCGGGACAAACAAATTGATCCAGCCCTGCATCCTTGAAAAGCTTGATGCGCGATGCATAACTGTCCTTCGGCGCATAGTCCCAATTCATCACAATCATGTCTGAAGGAATCTTGCCGATAAGATCCGGATGATTGAGAGCGATGTCACCCCAGAACATGAGTCGCCGGTTATAAGGCTTCAAGACGTCGCGCACTCGATTCAGATGTTCGAAGTAAACAGCACCCACGCCTCTCGTACGCGCTGCTTCTCGACTTTGCCCCTCGCCCAGCTCAAATGTCTCATCTGCTCCAATGTGAAAGAACTGTCCTGGAAACAGTTCATTCAGCTCGCGATACCAGTCGGCAACGAGCTTGTAACTTCCCTCCTGCTGGGGCGACAGGACATCGCCATAAGGTGTCTCTGCGAGCTCGTTGTATTTTTCCAACTTCAAAGCTTTATGCAGATGCCCGAACGTCTGCTGTTCCGGCACGATTGTTATGTGATATCGACGTGCAAAAGCCGTAAGTTCTCGAATCTCATCCCCAGTCAACGAGCCACCCGCAGGACCAATCAACGGATGCGAACTGCTTGAGAACGTATGCTCCATGTAGAAGGAATGCATGTTCAGCTTGAACGCCGCAAAAGTTCGCAGTTGCCTTTTTATGAAATCAACTGTTGGAATCGGTCCACGGCTTATGTCATCAGACACCGCGCGCCACCGCATTGCCGGCCAATCGACAATCGTCACACCAGGAATGAATGTGTCACCACCTTGACCGCGAACGAGTTGCTTTAAAGTCTGCATCCCATAGAAAACTCCAGCTGAGGAACGACCTGCGACAACAACCTCATTCGCGCGAACTACAAGAACGTAACCCTCCTCATCGAGGTTGTCAGGAACTGCTGTCCCCGTTCTTTTCAGTGCTTGCTCGACTGACCGCGCCGAACTATTGCCGATTACGATCGATCGCCTGCTACGAGTTTTTCCAATCGCAATTGAGAGCTGGGCCGTTTCTTTTAGATCCTCAATAAAGTCCTGAGCCGCGAAACGATCATCTTCGGACCGCGGATCAGCCACCACTATTCGAGAATCCTTTGAGAGTCGGAATGATTCGGATGACGTTGTTAATTGGCGGGGCTGCGGGATAATTCGAATATCACTTGAAGATGGCCGCTCCTGACCAAATGTGTAAATACACGTTACAAATAGAAGCACGATCAGACGTGCAGTTCGTGTTAGAGTTATTGGCATCCCAAAGAGAGACCGCTTGATGCGGAACTGGGTTTCAGAGCTCGTTTGAAGCTGAGGATATTTAACTGATATCGAACGCTAATACAACTGTTGCGGAGGAGATGACCGTTGTCCTTAATGCTTAAAGAGATCGCCGAGCAACCCGAGGCCCTTTCAAGAACTATCAGTGCCGAACGCTCTCGTATCACCGATCTCGGCAAGTTTCTCAGGCAGAGGGACATCCATCTCATAGTTCTCGTCGCTCGTGGTAGCTCGGACAATGCGGCATTATTTGGCAGATATCTCCTCGAGATTACGACCGGCATTCCAGTCTCGCTGTCTGCACCGTCGGTTCACACCCTCTACAAAGCGCAACTCAATCTGAAACACGCTTTGGTCATCGGTGTATCTCAGTCAGGTGAAGGTGAAGACATCAATCGCGTGTTGGAGCACTCGCGCGCCTGCGGAGCGTACACAGTGGGTATTACCAATGAAGCGGCCTCATCAATGACCCGAATTGTCGATCACACGCTTCTGATGCATGGCGGAAGTGAGCGCTCTGTTGCGGCTACGAAGACATTCACCGGTCAAATGATCCTTTTTTATATGCTTTCGTCTGAGCTCGCTGCTCAGTCCGCCGGGTTCTCATATGAAAAGATCCCTGAGTTTGCTGCCCGCGCGTTGGAACAACAGCCGGCAATTCTGGAACTGGTCCAACGTTACGTTTTCATGGAGAACTGCGTAGTTGTAGGTCGAGGATTGGCTTATGCGAATGCCTACGAGTTGGCATTGAAGCTGATGGAAACCTGCTACGTCGTTGCGGAACGCTTCTCGTCAGCGGATTTCCTGCATGGACCGGTGGCGATGGTCGAGCGTCACTTCCCCGTAATTCTTTTTGCGCCACCCGGAGTAATGTTGCAGGGAGTGAAGGATCTCATTCATCGACTGGGGGAGCTGCACGCCGACACACTCTCGATCACCAGTGACCTTGAGGCAGCGAGTGCATGTACTCGATCGATAATCATGCCACGTGAGATCGACGAATTCCTGGCGCCGATCCCTTACATGATTCCCGGTCAGTTATTCGCTGCGCTATTGGCTGAAGCGAAAGGGTTGAACCCTGATGCGCCGAGGTCGCTCTCGAAAGTGACGCGTACGTTGTAGAGAGCTCGGTGTGTGTCATCAGGAAATCAATTCATCTAACTCTCGCGTGACACTACGAAGCAGCAACTCGTCTGGATCACGGTCGCTTAGAATTGCTAGTTCTTCCGTCACGCCTTCCAGAAAGCTTGCCCGCGCTCGGTTGTCGATCACGTACCGGATAAACTCCAAATACTTCTGTGCCGCCTGTTCAATCCGATGATGAGCTTCAACGAACCGCCGCGCATTCCTTCCGATAGAGTGCCGCAATTGACTATTAATCATGAGCTCGCGCAAGTAAGCGCAAAGCATCAGATCAACATTCGCCCCGGTCTCGACCTTAATAACGCAATCGTTTGGCAACTCGGAGAACCATCCAATGTCGGAGACAACTGTAGGCACAGCCGCCGCCATCAGCCTGCAAAGACTCGCCGATGTTTCCCCGACCGTTTTGTCTCTCAGGTTAATTGCAATGTCGGTTTGCGCTATCAGCTGTTTGAATGTTGAGAGGTCGACATACCCGGTGATGAAAACCCGATCCTGTACACCGTAGGTTTCAGCAAGCTCTAGGACATCGAAGTATCCATCCGGCTCGCCTACCAGATAATAATGAAAACTGAAATCGTCCTTTAATGCGGCCAACGCTCGAATAGCATTTTCAAGTCCCTTGCTGCCGGTGATGAAACCAAAAGATGCGATAGTGATGGTTTCTGATTGTTTCGAATGAGTTGGTTGAAGCTCCAGTTCACCTGCCGCTTCTGGGATGCCGGGCTCGATTTGCACGACAGGCACTCCAGGAGCGATGCGTGCCAATCGCGAACGACTCCATTCCGAATGCACGATAATTCCTTCCGCGCTGTTAGCCAGCCGCCGGTTCATAGGAAACGCCGCCGGGTTTTCGTAGAACGGCGGCGCTGAACCTCTTGAAAGATATTCCTCAGCCTCAACGCGAAGCTCGACACCGTGAGAAGCTTCTAACTCGGCGAGGTATGCGTTTGGATTTCCGAATTCGCGCGCACGCTCAAGAAAGAAATGCTGCAACGCAAAGTCGTGAAACACAATAATCGAACGATGACGAAGAGCGACCTCGAAAATGCCACGATGGTAACGATAGCTATTTCCCATGTGGCAGAGGACAGCATCGTACTCACCCAGCCGGTCAAGACAATCAGGCGTTCTTCGATAGTCACGGATCCGAAACTTGCTGGTGATTGCCTGGCTCGTCGGAGAAAACCCATCGACGAACAGAACTATTTCCGCCTTTTCTGCCAACGCGGGCAGTAGCTCTTCACTGTAGTCCGAGATACCGGATTTCTGCGGATTGAGCGGACTGAAATAGGCGAGCTTCATGCAGCCCCTATTGCACGTTTACCTTAACCTTCAGGACGGGTGAACCCTTCTCCTCGAACCAGGTTACTAACTCCTGGACCATGTCGAGCTGCAAATAATACTCGCCCGGTTTCGCCGGGGCCGTTATCTGGAGTGGGACCTCGACTTCCTGGCCAGCAGGAAGATCGGCGGGCAGCCCATAGCGGCCGTCCATCTTTGTGATCAGTTTCTGACTACTATCCAACCAACCGTTACCAACTGCTACGCGATACTTGATTGTGTTTGGCTGAGTGCCATAGACAATCCACTGTACCGGGCTCGCATTCTTAACTTTAACTTTGATGATCTTCTTTTCACCCGCACGCAGAGTCGTGAGTTGTTCCGTCAAACTTAGTTCGGCTTTGTAAGCAGGATCGGGTAAAGGAGCATTTTGCCGGGACACATTGGAATCAAGAGTCGGTGTAGCTCTGCTTTCGGCTGACCGCGAAGCTGGAGCTGGCTTGTTGCTACATCCCATTGCCAGTACTGAGACGAGACACAACGCAGCAACGAGAATCGTTCTCATTATTTTAACTTTCGTTATTAGGATGGAAGATCTTTGCGTGAGCTTAGCAGAAATCCTCCCGAGCACAAGAGACGACTTACGACGCACTGGAAGCGCGGGCGTCACGCCCACTTGGTGTGTGATTCTCAACGTGATGCGGGCGAGACGCCGGCGCTCCCAGTGCAGATCACTCGACGCGGATGTTGAAGCGCAAGGTTTGCGATCCTTTTTGATGGAACCAACAGACCTGCTCCTGCACCATGTCGAAATCAAGTACGTAGTTGCCCGCCTGTGACGGGGCAGTAATTGTGATTGGTAGATCTACTTCCTCACCCGGCAGAAGATTCCGAGACAAAATAACCCCGCCGTCTGTTTCATTGAGGACATTCTCAGAAGCAGCGTCTAGCCACCGGTTGCGAAGCGTGATTGGATGACGACCTTCCGGATCACCTTTGGCGATCCAGATCGACTCGCTGGCGTTCTTCACTCGCACAGTGAGCGATACTTTCTCTCCAGGACGAAGTACTGAGAATTGTTGTGTGGAAGAAAGGTGAGCAAGATAGTCATCGTCGGGCAGGATCGGATTGACAGTGAGATCCCTGAGCTGCTCTTCGGGGGTTTTCTTTGTTCGTGGCAATACTTCGATCAAGCTCAAGGGCAATCGCAGGTAATTTGAAAAGAAACGGAGCTCGATCGGGGTGATGTTACCCGTGCCCAGACCCCTTTTCTTAATGGACTCCACAGCGAGATTAAGGTCGTCCGTGAAGACTAGTGAATACATTTTCGTGCCTGCGACGTCTTTAAGTGCCTGCGCAAATTGTCGACGCGATGCCGGCACATCAAAGTAAATCTGATTATGGACTGCGAGCATTGGAATTTGTGGCTCAAGCAAAACCTCGATCCCGTTTGTTTTTATATCACTCACAATCCAGGTTCCGACGTTCTGGAGTAGCGCCTTATTCTCTGCAGACTGAAATTTCATCAATTCACGATCGCGAAACATAAACCGCAACTCTGCACGGTACACATCTGGTTGAGTTAATACTGTTGGACGCAAGCTCCACTCGTAGTGAAGCACATACTTACCGGCCACCACCGCCTGAACAGTCAACACAGCAGCTGTCAGTGCCACAATCGGTATCTTGAGCCACGGCCGGGCTAACCTCCGCGCAAAATGTGAAGTCAAACCGATCACAACAACTCCAGCCAGCACTTCAATATTGATCGCGTAGCGAATGTAGCCTGCGGTCGCACTCCAAAGAACCGAGCAAAACACCGTAATGAAGCAAAGCCACCTTAGCCGCGAGTCGTTTCGCACCAACACGAGACCGATCACGGCGGCAATAAAGCCTATGGTCAGCCGGCCGGAATACAAACCGGGTTCCGAAAGTCGTTCGGGCTGAAAGAATGAAACTACCGGCCAAAGCAAAATCTGCGACGTGGTCTGCGGACCCCATCGCCCATCACCAAGATTTATCAGGGGCCAATAAGGCGAGCGGATTACAGTGTTATAAAGCGGAAAGACGGGGCTCAGCGTCCGTTGATATATGTAGACGGAATAAGGCAGAAGCGGAAGGAAAAACCCGATCAATGCGCCCGATAATGTTAATAGTTTGTTCTTTATGGTGGCATCAGGTCCAAAACCTATTCTGAAGCCAAACAGAAGCAGAACGGGAATGATCAGAAGTAGATTGGTCAGCTTGAAAGCAGCACTGATTCCCAGCAAGAGTGCTATGTAAATCGCTTCGTAGCGACTTTCTGTTTTACCTGAATGAAGGTCGAGTGTCCGCCGTATTGCTGCAATGAACAGAGGAAGCGGCAGCAGGTCGCCTACGTAGTTGTTAACCTCGAAGAGCTGATACTCCGTGAACAGTACTGCTAGTACCGCTACGCTTCTCCACCATTTGTTAGCAACATACGGTCGAAGTAGTTTTTCGACTTCAGTGCCGGTCCAGAGTAAAGCCAGATAACAAATGATTGTTCCTAATCGATAACCGAGGAGGTGGCGGAAAATTCCTGTCAGCATCTCCGGCGCCGGATTAAAAGGTAAGAACGAGGGATAGAAGTCACCCTGGATAAAGAGGAAACCTCGCAACGCCCTCTCCGATTGGACCAGGCGATGATTTATTACGTCGAACGAGAAATCCGGAAAAGCTATGCGCAGCAAGTAGACAAGGAAGAGAGGAGTTGCAACTATCGGCCAAAACCCGATTGGTGGACCACTGTCATTACTTTTCTTGAACTTCAGGTGCAATATCCATAAAACGAGCGTCAGAAAAGTTGTTAGTGACCAGGCAAGGAACTGATTTTGAATTCCCCAAAGAAACTGTCGCACTATGACGGCGAGATACAGCGGAAGTAGCAGATCGGCGCCGATCTTTCCTCGAACAGTCCGCAATTGCTCCTTAGTTAGAGAAGAAGTGAACACGAATCGGTCAGAAGACTAAGACGCCGCCGTTATCAGTTTCTCAACCACGTTCGACCAGGAAAGATTCATCTCTTTGATTTTTTCCTGGCCCCGCCTTCCCATGGTTCGAGCTCGCACGCGATCGCTGTGAAGTCGATCAATCGCAGCAGCAATTTGCTTTGGGTCGGATTCAACAACAAACCCTGTAACCTGGTCCTCTACGAATTCCGTTGGACCACCCGAGTCCGTTGTGACGATTACAGGTCTCCCGGAAATCATCGCTTCCAATGTGACGTATCCGTAGTCTTCATCGAAGGGTAAGTAACATACACCAAGCGCATCAGCGTAAAGCCTAATCATTGTTTGCTCATCAACGAAATCGAGTAGCTCGATCCGACCCGCAACCTGATGTCGCTTGATTAGAGACTCATAATGTTCGCGGTCACTCGAACCGCCGGCGAAGATGCAGCGCACCGGCGAATAAACATGGCGCATGGCTTCGATGAGTAACTCCTGCCGTTTCTGCGGCTCGAGCCTGCTGGGATAGAAGATGAAGTCACCAAGCTCACGTGCCTGCAACGATTCAGCGCGCGGAGGTGGATGGTAAAGCGGATCGCTGTCGATTCCATTGAACCGTTTCAAGCGTTCGGCAACCGTCACAGAGTTGGCAAAGATCTTCTTGGCTTCCGGTAGAAACTTTCGATCACAGCGGTGGATGAAGTCACGGACCTGAGCGCCCTCAGGATAATTAGACAGATCATCAAACTGCGTGCCCCAAAGATTGTAAGCCGAACGATGCTGATGAATTACCCACAACACTTTCCTGGAATGCGCAATCGTATATGCGGGAAACTTCATCGCGACAACTAAGTCGATAGGCTTACCATTCGACTCTGACACGTTAAGCAGGCGCCACATCAGAGTGCTGCGCATTATTTCGACTGGTGGATACCAGCGAAATGGCAAAGCAATTATTTCAGCGTTGTACCCAGCGCCGCGCAGTGCTTTTTGCAATCCTGTGACGTGTGCCTCCGCGCCTCCCGTTGTGAATGGCACTTGAGTCGTGCATATCAGGATGTTGCGGATCATGCTTGATTTGGTGGGTTACGTCGTGTCGGGTCTGGATCTTTGTCCCCATCGCTTTCAAGACGGTCTGGTTGCCAGTTAGCTCCCTCGCGAGCAATTGAATCAAATCTCTGGAGCTGTCGCCGTAGTTCAATCAGTTCGTTTTCGTGTTCTGACAGAACGGCAACAACGTCTCTCATCGACTTCGCATTCGCGGAGTTGAAATTGACCTGCTCCCATGTGAACCAATGTGTCGCCTTTTTTACAAGACGCTTCAACCCTAGCTCCACACGCGCCAGCAAACCTCTTCGGTAGCTCATAAGCGGTGGCAATTTATTCCACGACCGCTCGATGATCGATAAGTTTGCGCGTAGAGATTCCAGCCTCACTTCGTTGGGACGAGAGGGCGCAGGATCTTCAGATCGCGCCTGGCTCATCGCAGTCTGTTGACGAATCTGCGCTCGAACGCGTTCCCGAATCTCCGCCAACGTTTTCTCTACATCAACTTCTGACATTTAAGACGAGGATTGATGGTGCCTCGGGCCTTTGCCGCACAGCCTTCAAGACTTTATTCTTCAGCTAACTTAAGGCGTGGAAATGTATCATCCGCGTTTTGCCAATGCAATTAACTGGTAAATAGTAAATCGTAAATGGCGCGATTGAACTGCCGTTTACGATTCACGATTCACGACTTACGATTCACGACATGAAGATAGGGATCTTCAATTCGTGCCGCCAGACGCCTGAGGCAGCTCAGCTGTCGTGTACAACACTGGCTCGAGCGCTCGTTAAGAAATTCCAAGTCGAACTCATCGTCAATTTTAGTTTTGCCACCAACGATCACCTTGCAAATTTTTCTGCCGGCTCGGGAGTCAGCCTTCGCACTGTTGACGATCCGGCGTGTCACGTGCTCGATCCACTAGAACCGGTTCAACGATACGAACTCCAAAGGCGCTGGAGTGATGAAGTAACAAGTCGCTATGACCTGTTCATCAATTTCGCTGATCGCCTGCCGATCTTTTGCTCAGCTCCTAACGGTGTTCTGGTGGTCGAATCTCCGTATGACTTTATTCCGTCAATCTACCGCTCGCTTTGGGTTGAGCACCTGGCAAGCTATCAGCTCAAATTGGCAACGTCGTATTACACGCGCTTCTGGACCAAAGTCCTTTGGGACATTGAAACTGCGATCATCTATCCTTCAGTTCCTTTTGAACAGCGATCTTCCGGTGGCAAAGACAACCTCATTGTGGTCTCAGGTCCAATTCAGCCTCTTCAGCATCAGCTCGATCTGATTAATGCGTTTCTTCATCTGAAAGAAAATCTGCCCGAATGGTCGCTCACTGTCATGGGTAAGCTCGATCAAATTCGCGCAAACAAAAAATATTGCGACATGCTGTGTGCCGCGGGGACCGATCCAGCCATATCGATTGTTACCAATCCATCAGCTGAACGACAGTCAGAAATATTTCGCCGTTCAAAAATCCTTTGGCGAGCATCTGGCCTTGGAACGGATGTGGAAGTCGATCCGAAACGAGTTGAACCTTTCGGCGTTGACGTTCTGCAGGCCATGGTTAACGGCTGTGTTCCGTTAGCTGTGAACTCGGGCAGTTTGTCTGAGGTGATACGCCACCGTGAAAGCGGGGTGTTTTGGGATTCGCCGGAGGAATTGTTGGAACAGACGTTGGCGCTCGCGGAGGATCAAAGCCTGTTGCGGTCGTTATCAGAAGGAGCTCAAAGAAGGGCACGAGCATTTAACTCAAAGAGATTCACTGATAAGTTTTTGCGGGAATTGCAAGATGCATTCGGCATCAGAGCTGTTCCGTTATTTAGTCCTGCCCGGCTTTGGAAGCGCGTTATTCGCTCAGCGGATCAATTCTTCGTCGCACGTCGCTAAGCTTACTTGAGTGCTTGTGACGTGGAGTCACGGCGCGTGATATTCTTGCTTGCCGGTTTTCCATAACCCCACGAGCGAAAGTGGCGGAATTGGCAGACGCGCCAGACTTAGGATCTGGTACCGCAAGGTGTGGGGGTTCGAGTCCCCCCTTTCGCACCACGACACCATTGCCTCCTGATTCTGATTGAATTTTCTTATCTATTCTTATGAAGGGTTGCTCGTTCGATGACGGGCGAGTTTAAGCTTTGATGAAAACTGAATTGATAGACCTTTCGCCGACGCGTAAGGAAATTAAAATCGAGATCGAGCCGGACGAGGTTCGCAAAAGCTACGATCGAATCAGCGATCGCTACGCAAAGCTGGCAAACGTACCCGGCTTTCGCCGCGGTCACGCTCCGCGTGGAGTTGTACGAACCAGGTACAAGAGTGAAATTCGCGGTGAGGTGCTACGCGAGCTGGTACCCGATGCAATCTCTGAAGCGATCGAACAGCATGAGCTCAACGCCATCGGAGAGCCTGGCGTACATTTCGAGGATGAAGTGACGCTCGAAAAGCTCGGAGAGAACCCCATCTCGATCAAGGTAGATCTGCAAGTCCTGCCCAAAGTCACGCTTGGAACATACAAAGGTCTCGAAGGTGTTCGACGCGTCAGACCAATCACTGATCAGGACATCCAACAGATGCTGGATGGACTGCGCGAGGCCTCGGCGTCGATGCAGCCAGTCGAGGATCGGGGGTCAGAGCTTGGCGACACTGTGAGCGTAGACTTCGTCGGCAAGTTTGTGGGTCTTCCTGACGAAGAAGACATCAATCTTACTGACGTCGAGGTGGTGCTGGGCGGCGAAGGAGTGCAAAAGGAATTCACTGAAAACCTGCTGGGCCTAAAGCCCGATGATGAGAAACAATTTGCAGTCGAATACCCGGACGACTTTACAACTAAGAGCCTGGCGGGCAAGAAACTGGAATACACAGCCAAAGTCACTGGCGTTAGAGTTAAAGAGTTGCCGGAGATGGACGACGAGTGGGCCAAGAGTTTAGGAGAAGACTTCGATTCTGTGGAAACGCTGCGGGCCAAAGTTCGTCAGGATCTGGAAGCGCGCTCCAAAGTCGAATCCGATCAGCGCTTGCGACGCGATCTGGTGAAGAGGTTGCTCGAAGGTCACGAGTTTGAAGTTCCCGAGCTTTTGGTTGATCAGCAAACGACCACACGATTGCAGGAACTTGTCAGGGATATGATCGGACACGGCGTTGATGTGCGCAGTCAGGAGTTCGATTGGGAGAACGCTCGCACCGAGATGAAGCTCCAGGCACAAGATGATGTACGCACTTCGATGCTGCTGGATGAAATCGCGAAAGAAGAAAAGATCGATGTCTCAGACGACGAGATTGAAGATGAGATCCGTCGCATCGCAGTCGCATCACGACAGCCGCTTGAGCAAGTGCATGCTACCTTGACAAAGGATGGAGGCAAACGTAGCATCGCCAATAGGTTGCGCAATCGCAAAGCGCTCGATTTTTTGATTGAAAACGCGCAAGTCACTGAAGAGGAATGGACCGAGAAAGCGGCAGAGGAACAAGCAGGGCCCGAGCAGGATGAACAGAGCGCAGCCACTCAAGCGTGAAGATCTCTTTCTCATGATCAGTAACATCGTCGACTAGGAGTTGAAGTTCTATGGCATTAGTTCCGATGGTAGTGGAGCAAACGTCGCGTGGCGAACGCGCATTTGATATCTATTCGCGCCTGCTCAAGGACAACATCATTTTTCTTGGTACACCAATCGATGATCAAATCGCGAACTTGATCGTTGCGCAGTTGCTGTTTCTCGAGGCAGAGGATCCCGAGAAAGACATCAACGTCTATATCAACTCACCCGGCGGATCGATAACCGCAGGAATGGCAATCTACGACACGATGCAGTTCATTAGGCCGGACGTCACTACGATCTGCGTCGGCCAGTGTGCGTCGATGGGGGCAATGCTACTTGCAGCCGGCGCGAAAGGTAAACGTTTCGCCCTGCCCAACTCCAGGATCCTCATTCACCAGCCCACGGGTGGGTCGCAGGGACAGGCCACGGATATCCGCATCCAGGCCGAGGAAATCCTGCGGATGCGCGAGCTTACCTCCCAGATCCTGGCGAAACACACAGGTCAGTCTTTCGACACGGTCGAGCGGGATGTTGAACGCGACAAAATAATGTCTGCCATGCAGGCTAAAGAGTATGGTTTAATAGACGAAGTCATCGCGCACCGCGAATAGGGGTGCCGATGCGGAGGGTCAGATGATTGCGAAGATGAAAGCCCTTGGCTTCCGATGCTCCTTCTGTGGGCGTGCTAAAGGCGAAGTCGCAAACATCATGGCGGGCACACCGCAGCACGCGCCCGGAGTGCCACGACGAATGATCGGGAAGAGCGCCTTTATCTGTGACGAATGCGTCCGGCGCTACTATCAGTTGGTTACCGGCGTCCCTGTTCCCAGCCGGCCGGCAGTAATCCCAAAGTAGATCTGATTATCAAGGAGCCTTCCTGCAAGTATGGTAAGACGAACCGATGATACGTTGCGTTGCTCATTCTGCGGCAAGTCGCAGAATGAGGTTAAGAAGTTAATCGCCGGTCCGACTGTCTACATCTGCAATGAATGTATCGACATCTGCAATGAGATCATCACCGATGACCAACAGGCAGAGTCGGTGGCTGCTCGCCCTCCTTTACCGAAACCAGGTGAGATCAAGAACTTCCTCGACGAATACGTCATTGGTCAGGAAGAAACAAAAAAGCGCCTCGCTGTCGCAGTCTATCAGCACTACAAACGAATTGAACTGGGCCGTCGCCGCTCTGATGTAGAGATTCAGAAGGCGAACATCCTTTTAATAGGTCCGACTGGAACCGGCAAGACTCTGTTGGCGCAAACGCTCGCTCGAATGCTGAGCGTACCTTTTACTATCGTTGATGCCACAACTCTGACGGAAGCTGGCTACGTTGGTGAGGATGTCGAGAACATCATTCTCAAACTTCTGCAGGCAGCTAACGGTGACGTCGAACGCGCGCAGCAAGGGATAATCTACATCGACGAAGTAGATAAGATTTGTCGCAAAGACGAGAACCCGTCGATCACGCGCGACGTTTCGGGTGAAGGTGTGCAGCAGGCTCTGTTGAAGATCCTCGAAGGCACGGTCGCAAACGTTCCTCCGCAGGGCGGACGCAAGCATCCGCATCAGGAGTTTTTCCCAGTCGACACAACCAACATTCTTTTCCTTTGCGGCGGTGCTTTCGTAGGACTCGAGAAAGTTATTGAACGGCGACTGCGAAACAAATCATTGGGCTTTCATGCCGAGGTTAAAGCCGGCTCTCAACGTCACGCAGAAGCACTGGCGCAAGTTCAACCCGAAGACTTAATCCGCTACGGGTTGATTCCTGAATTCGTTGGTCGACTTCCCGTGTGCGGTGTTTTGCATGAGTTGGATGAAGGCGCGCTGATCAAGATTCTTACCGAACCTAAGAACGCGTTGGTCAAGCAATATCAGAAGAAGTTTGATTTCGATAACGTCAAGCTGAAGTTCACCGAAGATGCCCTCAAGTCAGTAGCGCGGCAGGCGGTAGAACGCAAGGTCGGCGCTCGAGGTCTGATGATGATTCTCGAAGAGCTGCTGCTTGACGCTATGTATACACTTCCCTCCCAAAAACGCATCAAGGAATTTGTCATTACCAGCGAGATGGTTGAGCGCCGCAGGGCTATCCCAGGTGAAGGATTGACGGGCGTCGACGGCGCTGCGGCCTAGTCACACTTCAGTTATTCCCGACCATTTTCTGCTCTCTCGGGCCTCGGCCTATCTCCCAATTTGACAGTTTGGGCTGAAAAACCTCAAAGTGGCGTCCAATCACGAAATGATTTACAATTGGGCTCCTTTTTCAGGCGAGACGGCACTTTAGCGGCTCGCCTTTGTTGCAAACGCGGAACACAGAGTTTAACCCCTAACCCATGGAAGAATATTCAGATCATGCCCCGTCCGACGTCGCTTGGTACCCAATGGTACCGATTCGAGATGTCGTGATTTTCCCCTTCACTAAAGTCGCATTCAAAATAGGTCGAGCCGGGTCGGTTAGAGCGTTGGAACAAGCGCTCGCCGGCGATCGCACAATATTCCTGGCTACTCAGCATGACGCTACCGTCGACGAGCCTTCCCCCGAACAGATTTACGGCGTAGGCACGCTCGGTCGCATCCTGCAGTCTCAAAAACAGGATAACGGCCAGATCAAGGTGGTTGTTGAAGGTCGCGAGCGAGCTACGACCGTTCGCGTTGAAAATACGGAGGGAGCGTTTACAGCGCTCGTCAGGCGCGCACCAACCGTAAAGGAAGAAAGCACTCGTCTCGACGCTCTCATTCAAAAGGTGGCGCAGCTCGTTGAGCAACATTTGCGGCTCGCCCCGGATGCGCAAACGGATGCGTTACAAACCGCACTGCGCAATCAGGATCCTTCTCATCTGGCAGACGCGCTCGCTTCACAGTTAAGAATCTCAGTCGAAGATAAACAGGGACTGCTCGAACTGTTCTCAACGCAGGCTCGGTTGCAACGATTGATCGAACTCCTGGAAATGGAGATCGAGAAACGTCAACTTGATCGCACCATTCAGACTCGCGTTAAGCGTCAAATGGAGCGAGCACAAAAAGAGTACTACCTGAACGAGCAGATCAAGGCGATCCATAAAGAGCTGGGTCGCAAGGACGAGAAGGCTGAGCTCGAAGAACTAAAGAAGAAAATCGAAGAAGCCGGCATGACTGAAGAAGCCAAAGAGAAGGCGCTTCAGGAACTTCATCGTCTGGAAGCTATGCCACCGATGTCCGCTGAAGGAACCGTTTCCCGAACATACATCGATTGGCTCGTCAGCGTACCGTGGAAGCAAAAGTCCAAAGAGATTAAGGATCTCGCTAAAGCTGAGGAAGTGCTCAACGAAGATCATTTTGGACTGGAAAAGATCAAAGAGCGAATCCTTGAGTACCTTGCGGTTCGTCAGTTAGTCAAAAATCCAAAAGGCTCGATTCTCTGTTTTGTCGGCCCCCCTGGAGTTGGTAAGACAAGCCTTGGTAAATCGATCGCTCGAGCTACTGGACGCAAATTCGTGCGGCTGTCCCTCGGTGGCGTTCGCGACGAAGCGGAGATCCGAGGTCACAGGCGAACTTACATCGGAGCCCTGCCTGGTCAGATCATTCAGATGATGAAGAAGGCGGGCACGGTGAATCCGGTTCTCTTGCTGGACGAAGTGGATAAGCTCGGTGCTGACTTTCGTGGCGACCCGAGCGCCGCGTTGCTGGAAGTTCTTGATCCCGAGCAGAACCACACATTCCAGGATCACTACCTCGATGTCGAATACGATCTATCGAAAGTTTTCTTTATAGCAACGGCAAATGTGCTGCACACGATTCCGCCCGCGCTTCAGGACCGGCTCGAGATCCTGCGTCTCTCTGGATACACCGAACGCGAGAAGCTCGAGATCGCCAAACGTCATTTGATTCCGAAGCAAGCCGAGGCGAACGGGTTGCGACCTCAACAGCTCGACTTTACCAACGAAGGGATCCTGGAGATCATTCGTTCGTACACTCGTGAAGCTGGCGTCCGCAATCTCGAGAGAGAAATCGGTTCGTGCTGTCGAAAGATTGCTCGTAAGTTCGTTTCCGAAAGCGTCGCGGATGACTTTGTCGAAAAGGTCGACGCGCAACGTGTTCGAGACATGCTCGGACCAATCAAGTTCAGACAACATGCCGTAGCTGCGGAAAGTGAAGTCGGTCTTGCCACTGGACTTGCCTGGACTGAAATCGGTGGCGAAGTTCTGCAGATCGAAGCAACGCTGGTCAAGGGACGCGGCGGTGTCACGCTGACTGGGAAACTCGGCGATGTGATGCAGGAGTCAGCTCAGGCAGCATTGACTTGCATAAAAGCTCGTGCTGAGCGACTTGGTATGAGCCTCGACTTCATACGCAAGCGGGATCTGCACATACACATTCCCGAAGGTGCAATACCGAAGGACGGCCCTTCGGCGGGAATCACGATGGCGACAGCTATGGCTTCAGCTCTCACGCGCGCAGCCGTAAGAAAGAATGTCGCAATGACGGGCGAGATCACGCTGCGTGGTCGCGTTCTTCCAATCGGAGGCGTGAAAGAAAAACTGCTGGCGGCCCATCGATTTGGTATCGACACCATCATCCTGCCAAAAGATAACGAGAAGGATCTGCCAGAGGTGCCCGAAGAGGTGCGCGAGTCACTATGCATCAACCTGGTTGAAACTATTGATGAAGTGTTAGCTCTCGCGCTCGAAGATTCCTGCCCAACTGAAGCGCCTGCGGATGAGACAAAGGCGCCGCCACTTTGGACACCGGAACCACCTTCGCAAGGGATCCAGACAAGTTAATCATCTCCCGAAGAGATTTCAGATGATTTTGTCGAGCGGGTTAGGCCTGAACCTACAGGCCTGCTCGTGGATTGCCTGCTCTTTATAAACCAACGAACTTTCTTTTTCCGGAGAAAACCGAAATGGCTAAACATGAAGACGCAGAACTAATTCTTAAACTGTACGATCTCAGGCGTGAAGCCGTGATGCGCGAGGCGCGCAACTGGTTTTTTACGTTCGACCCAAAGTCTATCCAGGACTTCACTGAAGTATTTCTCGGTGACAAGAGTGCTTACTTTCGCATGGTCGTTTCGTACTGGGAAATGGCCGCATCGCTCGTCAATAATGGCGCTATAGACGAACAAATGTTCAACGAGGCAAATGGCGAACACATTTTTGTGTTTTCAAAGGTACAGCCCTTTCTTCAAGAACTTAGGGCCGCCTACAACATTCCGGATTACCTTCTGCAATTTGAAAAGCTGGTAATGCGGATTCCCGAAATTGATAAGCGATTGGCAGCTCTGCGAGAGCGCATCAAGCAGATGGCCGCGCTCAGGGAACAACGAGCGCAGGCTGCTGCAAGCGCGTAGAGGTGTTTTCTGCAGTGACCGGAATGCATGGTCCATTCGCCCGGCATGAAGCTGAGTAGTGCAGAGTTCATCAAAAGCGCTTTTCGTGAGGCTGACTGGCCGCGGGATCCCAGGCCCGAGATTGCGTTCCTGGGCAGGTCGAACGTCGGCAAGTCAAGCCTCATCAATTCCTTGCTGGGAACGAAGGGACTTGCACGGACATCATCGACACCGGGTCGAACCCAGGCCCTGAATTTCTTCCTGGTGAACGATCGGTTTCGAGTCGTCGATTTACCGGGTTTCGGCTATGCAAAGGTGCCGCAGATAATACGAGCCAGTTGGGGGGAGATGGTTACGAGTTACCTTGCCAAGCGCACGCAGCTTGTGCTATCAATTCACATCGTAGATTCGCGCCACGAACCCACTAAACAGGACATGCAGCTTCACGAGTGGCTTGAGCACTTTGCCCGGCCGCGTTTAGTAGTTGCCACGAAATCCGATAAGCTGTCTAACAATGAGCTGAGAAAAAACATCGAGCGTGTTAAACGCACGCTCAATGAAGATAGGGTGGTAGCTTATTCGGTACGAACGGGACAGGGGAGAGATCAAGTCTGGCAAGCAATCGAGAACGCTCTGAGTACGCATTAAACTTTTTTCGATTCACATTTCAATTGCAAGATAGTGACCTGCAGCTGAAGGTCGACGTCGCAATCCGAATTCTCATACTGCCCCCTTGGATCAATTCGTTAGTTTAATTAGGCCACGCGAAGTTTGTGGGCAGCATCAAAGTGGTACTCCAGGTAAGCCCCGCTCGATTCAACTTTTTGCCTTGATCAATTGAGGAGACCAACGTTTACTTGGATCGTGTGGCAGGCCTCATATGTTTTTTCAATCGGCTATTGAGCCGCGTAAAGGCCATTCCTATCTGCTCAATTTCCCGTAATAACTAATTGTGGTTGAGTTCACACATCATCGACCTTAGGAAGTCTTGTAGAGATTAACAGACATGTCACAAAAAACACGCTCACGCGCCTCGAGCGCAAGCAATGTGGACGGTAACGGAGAAAACGGCGGCACGACAGTTGCCACCGCCGACGCTCCCGAGCGCGAGTCGAGAGACTCGAAAGATGAAGGTTTCCACAATCTGGCCGACCTCAAGGAGATGTCTATCTCCAAGTTGACCCAGATCGCCAAGGGTATGGATGTGCCCGGGGCGACCGGAATGCGCAAGCAAGAACTGATCTTTAAAGTTCTCGCTGCACAAACGGAAAAGAGTGGACTGATCTTTTCTGAAGGTGTGCTCGAGACGCTTCCGGATGGTTTCGGATTCCTCCGAGCGCCTGAATATAACTATCTTCCCGGCCCAGACGACATCTACGTCTCTCCTTCGCAAATCCGCAAATTTGACCTGCGGACAGGAGACACGGTCAGTGGTCAGATTCGGCCACCAAAAGAGGGCGAACGTTACTTCGCACTGATCAAAGTCGAAGCGATCAATTTCGAGTCGCCGGATCAGGCGAGGGAAAAAGTCTTCTTCGACAACCTGACACCGCTGTATCCGGATGAACAGTTGCGGATGGAGACGACGCCCGAGAACCTCTCGGCACGAGTCATTGACCTGGTCACGCCACTCGGCAAAGGCCAGCGAGCTCTTATTGTTTCTCCGCCGCGCACCGGTAAGACGATGCTGCTGCAGGCGATCGCTAACTCGATTACTCAGAACCATCCCGAAGTTACCTTGATTGTTCTGTTGATCGATGAACGGCCCGAAGAAGTTACGGACATGCAACGGTCCGTTCAGGGCGAAGTCATTTCGTCAACGTTTGACGAACCGCCGACGCGGCACGTTCAGGTTGCCGATATGGTGATCGAAAAAGCGAAGCGGTTGGTAGAGCACAAACGAGACGTCGTCATTCTGCTGGATTCAATCACGCGTTTGGCGCGCGCGCACAACGCGGTTGTGCCACCGAGCGGTAAGATCCTCTCGGGCGGTATCGACTCGAACGCACTGCAACGACCCAAGCGTTTCTTCGGTGCTGCGAGAAACATCGAGGAAGGTGGCTCGTTGACGATTATCGCCACGGCGCTGATCGATACTGGATCCCGAATGGACGACGTGATCTTTGAAGAGTTCAAAGGTACCGGCAACTCGGAGATCCATCTCGACCGCAGATTGAGCGATAAGCGACTGTTCCCGGCAATCGATCTCCAACGTTCAGGCACTCGAAAGGAAGAGCTGCTGATCAGTAAGGAAGATCTGAATCGTATCTGGGTAATGCGTCGCGTGTTGAATCCGCTCTCGCCTGTCGAGCAGATGGAAGTTGTGCTCGAGCGGCTGGAGAAGACTAAATCGAACGCTGAGTTTCTCGCTTCGATGCAAAGCTAAGAGCAAGTATCAACGCAACTTAACAATCAGAAACTGTAGAAATAGTTTCAAGCGAAGACGCAAAGGGTACCTCCTTTGCGTCTTTGCGTGATCAGCTGTTTACCTGATGCGGATCGCTATCCTCTCATCTGAAGTTGTGCCTTTTGCCAAGACTGGTGGCCTGGCGGACGTTGCCGCAGCTTTGCCAAAAGCACTAAGGGAAAAAGGGGAAGACGCGATCGTGGTTCTTCCTCTCTACCAGCAAGTCGGCCATGAATTGTTGGAGAAGGAAGTTATCGACGATGTGCCAGTTCACTGGCGGGGCGGAACTCATCTCACCCGCGTTTGGAAGAGCAACGCTTCAGGTGCTCCCGCTTATTTGATCGATGTGCCTGAGTTCTTCTGGCGTCCGTCAATCTACGGGTACCAGGATGATCATGCACGGTTCGCGTTTTTCTCGCGTGCCGCACTTTCGCTTTTAAAACATCTCGAGTGGCAACCAGACATCGTCCACGGGAACGACTGGCCGTGTGGGTTTGCCATGGTGGAGGCACGACAGCTCAGGCATTTAGATAAGTTCTACAAACCAGTCAGAACGCTCTTTTCCATTCACAATGCTGCTTACCAGGGAACGTTTGATCCCGTAGACCTGTGGTGGCTGGGTTTTGGCGAGCAACCTGACCGTGACGATTTCAAGCTTAACGGAGCAGCGTCAGCATTCAAAGCAGGTCTCATAGCTGCGGATGCTCTCTCGACTGTGAGCAGGCGGTACGCATGGGAAATTCAACAGCCGGAACAGGGATACGGTTTGGACTGGCTACTTCGTGCTCGAGCTGATCGTCTGGCCGGAATAACAAATGGGGTCGACTACGAGACGTGGAACCCTGAGACAGATCCTCATATCGCAGCTAACTTCTCTGCGGCAAACTTAAGGGGCAAAGCTGAATGCAAACTCGATCTGCTGCGCCGCTTTGGCTTACCCGAAGAGCCTGAGCGACCAATCATTGCAATTATCTCGAGGCTTGTGTCTCAAAAGGGTTACGATCTGATTCGACAGATCGCACCCGACATACTGCGAACGGGTTCGTTCTTCATCGCTCTCGGCGCCGGTGCCAGAGAGTATGAAGACTTCCTGCAAAGTTGGCATGATTCGGCGCCCAATCGAGTAGGCATCTACAAGGGTTATGCCGGAGAGCCGCTGGCACATCAGATCGAGGCCGGCGCGGATATTTTTCTGATGCCCTCCTTATACGAGCCGTGCGGTTTGAATCAGATGTACAGCATGCGTTACGCAACAGTTCCGGTCGTACGAGCCACTGGCGGACTGGATGACACAGTGCAAAACTTTGATCCTGCTACGGGCACGGGAAACGGCTTCAAATTTCATCCGTATCACGCCGGTGCTTTGCTTGAAAAAATCCGTGAAGCCCTTTACTTTTATGGGGTGCCGGACACCTGGGCTAAGATACAGGCGAACGGGATGGCGGCAGATAATTCCTGGGCAGCCGCAGCCAGTAAATACGTCGAACTCTACGGCGAGATCGCAAAGTTATAATCGAGTTTCAACAGTCGAGGTCGAGGGCCGTCGCGGTCTTCTGCGATAAAGGAGAACAAACCAAAATGAGCGAGCTTACTATTGAGGTCAGTGACGTCACGTTCGAGCGAGATGTGCTGCAGGCGGATCGTCCAGTGCTGGTGGATTTTTGGGCCGCGTGGTGCGCGCCCTGCCGCATGCTGGCGCCGACGGTCGATGCTGTGGCGGAGATCTACAAGTCACGCGCTCGCGTTGCGAAGTTGAATGTCGACGACAATCCCTCGATTTCGCAGCGTTACGGAATCAAAGGAATTCCTACGCTCATTCTTTTCAAAGGCGGGCATGAAGAAGAGCGTATTGTTGGTGCTACTTCCAAAGAGGCTATTGCGCGCATGATTGACAAACACGTCAGCGCCGCAACCGTTTGATCTGACAGCTGGCGCGGGCTCGAAATGCGATTAGGTCCGCGCCAGTTCTGTGTTTAGCCTGGCTCGACTGAAGTTTTCAGAATGTACTGGACGGAAACGATCTGTCATCTCTTCCCGAGAACATTTGAATGAAATCAATTCGCGCCGCTGCTCTAGCACGGCAACGCTCATTTGAAGAGCGACTGCAGGAACGCCTTCAATCCCGCAAAGTTGAAGATGCAAGGTTGCGCGCACGCCAGGCTCAAGGCAAGTTGCGCCGTTTTGTCAGACAAAAATTTAAGAAGCAAGAACTCATTGCCGGATTGGCTTTGCGTCGCGGTGAATGTAATCGGTGCGGAGCATGCTGCGAGCTAGTGTTCAAGTGTCCTTTTCTCAAGAAAGAAACTGATGGCACGACGATCTGCGGTATCTATGAGAATCGTCCCAATCAATGCCGTCTGTTTCCGACCGAAAAGCGCGACATCCAGGAAGTCCGCGGCACGTGTAGTTACTACTTTATTGAGAAGCCCGTGAGGTTAGGAAGGGCCAGCTAGAACAAAAACAACAAACCATTTACCATTTTCCATTCATCATTTTTCATTTTCCATTTCCCTCTACCGATCGTTCTTAACTTGGTGACAAACAAGTAAATGAAAAATGGAAAATGGCAAATGGTTCCTAACTCTTTTTTATGAGCAAAGTCATAGCAGTTATTGGCGCTCAGTGGGGCGATGAAGGCAAAGGCAAGATAGTAGATCTACTTGCTGAACGCTTTGACATAGTCGTCCGTTATCAGGGTGGGCATAATGCCGGCCATTCAGTACAGGTCGGCGACCAGTCCTTCGTTCTGCATCTTCTACCGTCAGGCATCGTTCATCGCGGCAAGACCTGCGTGCTCGGTAATGGGATGGTCATCGATCCCAAAGCCTTCTTCCAGGAGGCCGATCGTCTGACGTCCCAGGGCATTGAAGTCTCACCAGAACGCGTGAAGATCAGTTCGCGCGCGCACTTGATCCTTCCCTACCATCGGGCGTTGGACCACACCAGTGAAGAGCGTCTGGGCAACGAAAAAGTCGGTACGACATTGCGAGGTATTGGACCAGCGTACGAAGACAAAGCCGGTCGTCGCGGCATCAGAACCGCTGACGCACTTGTGCCGGACGTTTTGCAATCGCGTATCGAGCGCAATCTCGAAGATGCCAACCGCATTATTCAGGCTTACGGCGGCGAAGCGCTGAATGCGCGCGAGATCTTCAACGAGATGTCGGCACTGACTGAGAGGCTGGCGCCGTTTATTGCGGACACTACGCACTTTCTGAACGTTGCAGCAACTCAGGGACGCTCAATCCTGCTCGAAGGCGCGCAGGCAACGTTGCTTGATGTCGATCACGGCACGTATCCATTTGTAACCTCTTCGAGCACAATTGCCGGGGGCGCGATCATTGGCACTGGTCTCGCGCCGCATCGTCTAACAGGGGTGTTGGGGATCGTGCGGACTTACACGACGCGCGTTGGTGAAGGTCCCTTCCCCACTGAAATGCTTGAAGGGGAAGCGGAGCTGGGCCAGATGATTCGCGAGCGAGGACGTGAGTATGGCGCTTCGACTGGGCGGCCGCGGCGTTGTGGTTGGTTCGATGCGTTCGCCACTCGTTATGCGGCTGAGATTAACGGGTTCACTTCAGTAGCGCTAACAAAGCTCGACGTGCTGGACGCTCTTGATGAGATCAAGGTGTGCACGGGCTACAAACTGGACGGCAAACTTTGTGAGTCACTCCCCGCGGTGTCACAGGATCTGCGTCGAGCCGAACCAATCTATGCGACACTTCCTGGCTGGAAGACCTCGACAGCGGGAACTACCGAATTGTCTTCTCTGCCGCAGAATGCGCGCCGCTACGTTGAATTTCTGTCTGAGCAGATCGGCGTGAGAATCGGTCTCATCTCAACAGGTCCCGAGCGCTCGCAAACAATCATCGTTGGTGATTCGGCTCTTGGGCGCTGGATCGGATAGGAAAGAAAAGCCGCGGATGAACGCGGATATGAGCCACAGATGAACACGGAAAAGACAGATAAGCAAAAAAGCTAGTCAAGTGCCTCAGCATTCTTGCTTTCTTATCCGTGTTTCTCAGTGTTCATCTGTGGCTCATATCCGCGTTCATCCGCCGCTAATTTTTGCTCGTTTGGACATCAGGCGATCCGTTAGTTAGAATACCCGGCGTTCCAACCAAATGAGCACGCTGAGCGTGCTTTCTGTTTGTAAAGTGGGCCGATAGCTCAGTCGGTAGAGCAACTGGCTTTTAACCAGTGGGTCGCAGGTTCGAGTCCTGCTCGGCTCACCACTGGAATCAATAACTTAGGGCAGCCGCTTCGATAACAGAGGGGCTGCCCTGTTCATTTGGTGTGCGAATAGTGTGCGAGTTCTGTTGTCTATGCGTACAAGGTTGCGGCAAGTTTCCCTCTAACTTCCCTAACGACGATCAAGTTGACGCCCTCAGCCAAGCACTGAACACTACCATCAAACCACGCCGACGTATCTTGTGCCTTTGATAACTCTCTAAGAATAATTTGAGTGTTTATTGATTTGACTGCCCTAAGCTATTGGTGCGGCGAGTTACGACATAAACAACCGAAACAACATAAGTGTTTCTAACGGACAGAAAGTCCCTATTCGAAGCGAAGCCCTGACAGCCATACGAAGAAAGCTTCTATTCCAGTAGGGTTTACTATAGGAAGGGTGCGGATGTATTCGCTCTGCATAAGAGTGCCGAGCGCTGACGGCTTGGTA
>JBKPAC010000142.1:0-11887 GCA_046726175.1 Acidobacteriota bacterium | reverse complement strand
GTTGCTGCCCTATCAAAGATTCGGCCTTGTCGCCCTTGAGCAATTCGGCTGCCGCTTCGGCGACGGGCGTCTCGATAATGCTGTCCGACTCCGCGAAAGACGCGAGTAGGGACTCTACCTCCTGACGCAGGCTTTCATCGCCCTCGCAGGCTCGATCAAGAAACGCGGCGCGCTGGTCAACCCCATGCTCAAGCGCGGACCGGAATAGTTCCTTTATCTGCAGCCAACGTTCGGGCGTCACTTGCTTTACCTCCGACTAACGATCTTTCGATCAGCAGGCGTTAAGGAAATCATAGTTTCTAGATCATTAGAAGAGGAAGGTAGCATATCGGCCAAACGCCGAATTCGCACTACATTCGCTCATGAAAGCGGGCACGGGCTGTTTCATACGCATCTCTCCATCGAGAGATCCCAATGAATCCTGAAGATTTGAAAACCTTATTGCCTTGGAATCGCGATCAAAGGGACACGAGTACGTGTTCGTAAATGAGCGGACCGGAACGCGAATCAAAGAGGTCAAGAAGGGATTTGGAACTGCGTTAAGGATTGTGGGAATCGAAGGTTTAGTCTGGCATGACCTCCGCGCTACCTTCGGCACTCGACTTGGAGGAGTCGGGCGTTGATGCCTTCACCATCGCAGCCTTGATGGGCCACTCTCAAATTCAGACCACCGCGCGTTATGTCCAGGGCACCGAACGAAACAAGCGGGAGGCCGTTGAGGCTGTGATGCTTGGTTCCGAAAGTGGACACAAATTGGACACAACGCAAACGCGGCCAGGCGTGCTGGCCGCTGTAACTCTATGACTCGATTGGTAGCGGGGGGCGGGATCGAACCGCCGACCTTGGGGTTATGAATGATAGGCGCGGCAAAAACGTAAGTATTTGCCTTTTCGAAAGTTGCAGCCACCAAGGAATGTCGAGGGTTTTTACATCCGTTCCCATCTTTTACCGTTCGTTAGCGGTTATGTGCTGAGGATTCTGTCCACAAATTGGCCACAAGTTTGCTGCGCTTTCCGTCTACAGTGATCGTCTTCTTCACTTGTTCACGACTCTCGTATCAAACATAAGCTGACCCGTGAAATTTTCGGTAGTGCTCCGCTAGTGTGTTGGTAAATCAAAAAGATCGATTGATCGATTTCCATTAGCGGAGCACTACCAAATTTTCCTAATCATTGACATAGAATCGAAGCCGGTCCTAGGTGCGCTGTTAGCCCAAGCCTGTAACGGCATTTTGTCGAGCGCACAGACCGGTCTGCCCAAACCGACGTCAGTAGCGAAATCAAACTTGGATAGGGAGGCTGAAATAGCAGCCGCGAAATTCTTGGAACGCACGTATTACAAATGGGGAGATTCTTACTTTAAGCGAACAGTGCCGATGGCGCCAGCCAGCTATAACGTTCGGCTGGACCCGAACCCAAGTTATGTGCAAGTACCGGGCTTAACATGGAAGGTTGAAGGGTTAGAGGTTGTTTATCCGCCGCTAACAGAGGCAGAACGACAAAACGGTGCTCTTCAGCGCGCAGCGGGTGATTGGAAAGGTCAAATACTAGTCAATGTTACGGTCTACGCTGTATCAGCACAAGCCAGCAATTACTCGAGAATCGGATACCTGGACGGCATGGGCAGATATAGGCGCTCCAGAACCTGATTCAATAAGTATCTTAGCTTCTGCACCTCAAAACCCATTTGATCGTTTTCTAATCGAGAAACGAAGCGCAAAATGGATAATCCTAAATGAATTCGGAGAAGGTGCTGGAATAACCCCAGTAGACTGCAACGCTATTGCGAAGTAAGGCTTGTCTCACATCCCTTCTCTCGGAGGGTTCACAACATTCAAACGAACCTTAGCTTTTCTCCTCCTCACTCTCTGTGCTTCCCGATAACTATTCGTGCGAAACGGGTCATAACTGAACTTCAGGATGCTAATTGTATCGCGGACCTTCGCCTGTCCACTAACGAAAGATGTTGTATGATTCCGCTTTGAGTGCTGTAAATCTTTTTTTTGCACCACTGCCGTCGCTCAAGATGGCCCATAGCTCGGCTGACTTCGTCTCAATAATCAGTATTGCATAACGCTATTTTATCCTGGGTTCGCGACATCCAGGTACGAATTGCGTCATAATCTGCCGGCAAGGCATCAATTAATGGACAAGTTAACAAGAGCAACGCAGATCAGAACACTGCGGGAATAGCTCTGCCGTCGCATCAAACTTGAAGGAACAAACTTATGTCTCTACGCCGCGTAGGTCTTTGTGTGCTCACAGTTGTGCTGTGCCTGATCGTTGTCGGTTCTCCGGCGACGACTCAGGAATCCAAGCGTGATTCAGGCGCGCCGTACCTTAATCCCGAGCTCCCGTTGGACCAGCGCGTCGATGATCTGATCTCGCGCCTGACGCTCGAGGAGAAAGTCTCGCAGATGATGAATGCTGCGCCGGCAATTCCACGGGTCAGCATTCCTCCGTACGACTGGTGGAACGAAGCTTTGCATGGGGTCGCGTTCTCAGGCGTCGCCACAGTCTTCCCGCAGGCCATCGGGCTCGGCGCAACTTTCGATCCGCCACTCGTCAAACGCGTAGCCACTGTGATCTCTGACGAGGCACGGGCCAAGTATCATGAAGCTCAACGACACGGTAACTACAACCGCTTTTACGGTCTGACGTTTTGGTCGCCCAACATCAATATCTTTCGCGACCCGCGTTGGGGACGCGGGCAAGAGACTTACGGCGAAGATCCTTATCTCACAAGCCGCCTCGGTGTTGCCTTCGTTAAAGGACTTCAAGGTGACGATCCGAAGTATCTGAAAGTAGTTTCAACTCCGAAACACTACTCCGTTCATTCTGGCCCAGAACCTGAGCGCCATCGCTTTGACGCAGCGGCCACCGAACGGGACGAGCGTGAGACATACTTGCCGGCTTTCCGCGCCACTGTCATGGAGGCCCATGCCGCTTCCGTGATGTGCGCTTACAACCGCACAAACGGCGAGCCGTGCTGCGCCAATACACATCTGCTTAGCCGGATACTACGCGGTGAATGGGGCTTTGATGGATACGTGGTTTCTGACTGTGGTGCGATCGACGACATCTACAAGCGGCATAACTTTGTGAAAACCGCCGAAGAAGCTTCTGCCCTGGCGGTAAAAAGAGGAACCGACCTCGAATGTGGCGATAGTTACAAAGCACTTGTAAATTCCGTGAAGCAGGGCTTGATTTCCGAAACCGAAATTGATCGCGCCCTGAAGCGATTGTTCGCAGCACGTTTTCGTCTCGGAATGTTCGATCCACCCGAGCTGGTGCCTTACTCAAAGATTCCATTCTCATCAAACGATTCATCCGCACACCGTCAACTCGCTCTCGCGGCTGCACGTGAATCGATAGTTCTTTTGAAGAACCAAAATAACACTCTACCGTTGCGGAAGGATCTAAAGTCGATCGCTGTCATCGGGCCAAACTCCGATGACGTTCCCGTGTTGCTTGGTAACTACAATGGCCAACCGTCGCGCGCAACTACTCCGCTCGCAGGCATTCGCCAACACGTCTCATCCAGAACGAAGGTGTTGAATGCCTTAGGCACGTCTCTCACAGAAGTTTCCGCGGTGCCCGTGCCGGCTTCCGTGTTGCGTGGCCCCAAAGGCGAAGCTGGTCTTAGGGCTGAGTATTTTACAAACAAGGCCTTCGAGGGCACCCCGGCGCTATCTCGCATAGATCGGGAGGTGGACTTCGATTGGGGCATGTCGAATCCAGCCCCCGGCATTCCCGCCGACGATTTTTCTGTACGCTGGACCGGCAAGCTCGTTCCAGCGGTGAGTGGTAAGTATCGCTTCGGCGCCATCGCCGATGATGGAGTGCGCGTATATCTCGACCGCAAGTTGATCGCTGAGGATTGGTCCGATCACGCGCCTGCAACCGTGACCGGCGAAGTCACAATTGAGGCCGGCAAGAGTTACGACATCAAGATGGAGTACTACGAGAGCAAGATAGGTGCAGTTGCGAGACTCGTGTGGCAACCGCCTGTTGTCAACACTGGATCACCGTATGCCGAGGCTATTAACGTGGCGAAACAGGCAGATACAATCGTGCTTGTTCTTGGTCTTTCTTCACGTCTCGAAGGCGAAGAGATGAATGTACGTGAGCCGGGTTTCCTGGGCGGAGATCGAATCGACATCAACCTCCCCGCACGTCAGCAGGGTTTGCTTGAAGCCGTCGCGGCAACCGGCAAGCCAGTTGTGGTCGTTTTGTTGTCCGGCAGTGCGCTGGCTGTGAACTGGGCCAACGAGCACCTTGCTGCCATCGTACAGGCCTGGTATCCAGGTGAAGAAGGAGGAACTGCAATCGCGGATGTGCTCTTTGGTGATTACAACCCGGCCGGCCGGCTTCCCGTTACATTCTATAAATCGGTAAACCAGTTGCCGCCATTTGAGAACTACGACATGAGGGGCAGGACGTACCGGTTCTTCAAAGGTGGACCACTCTATCCGTTTGGTTACGGCCTCAGCTACACGCAATTCAAATACGCGGACTTCATCGTCTCATCGCCTAGCCTATCGCCGGCAGAAAATGTGACAGTTAGTGCGACCGTTGAGAATGCAGGCACTCGCGCAGGCGACGAGGTGGTGCAACTTTATATCACTGACGTAGCTGCATCTGTTCGTGTGCCGATTCGATCTCTTGCGGGAGTCGAACGAGTACATCTGCGGCCGGGGGAGCGTCGCGTCATCAAGTTCACCATCGAGCCACGTCAGCTCGCAGTGATTACAGATGATGGGCGAACGGTAGTCGAGCCAGGTGAGTTCAAGGTAACCATCGGCGGCAAGCAAGCGGGCTTCAGCGGCACGGCCGACGCAGCAACGACCGGTTACGTCGAAGGCCGTTTCTCCGTTACGGGCACGCCAACGGAAATAAAGCGCTGACTGGCTGATAAACTCAAATGTAGAAGTTTCAGGCCTAGATTGGTTGATGTCCCGACTGTCCAAGCATATTGATTATGTCCTTGACCTTTGATGAATGTCAGTCAAGGGTTTTCTAGTCGAAGGATGCAGATACCTGGAAACGCAATGCACGACCGTAGAACAACGACAAGTACTTCAGACACTAGCATCGTCGGAAATGAGGCCAAGCCGTTGCCCTATCTTCTAGCCCAAATGAATTTACCGTTGCATGGGCTAGAGTCACCAAAAACGACCCTGGCAACAGCCTCAGGTTTCCGTTACGCGAGATCGGGGATCGAGACCGCGTTGATGTAATTCTAACGAATCCCCCGTTCGCCGGTGAGGAGGAGCGCGGCATAACTCTGGAATTTCCCCGAAGACAAGCAGACGGCAGAAACCGATCCGGAAGACCTCTTGAGCACGATCCCTGCGGTGATGGCTTCGTTGCTCGGATTGATAATCGATTTAGTCTCTTGCGGAATTCGAATAAAAGGTCAAGCTCATGAAAATGCGCTCAGTAAGTGTCCGACATAAATGCGGATTTGAGTTCGTGGCTCAGATTGTGTTGTCGATAGCGCTGCTGCTGTTTCCGGTTATCTCGTACTCGCAGGTGCTAGGGGATCCTGTAGATGTCGCCCAAGACTTTCAAAAGATGGAGAACATCTACTTTATTGGGAGTCGTGTCACATCATTCGATACCGCAACTGGTCAAGGCACGCTGCAATGGGATCGCTATTGGAGAAACACCACTCTGTCATTCAACAAAATCGATGTTGGTTTCACACGGGGACGGGCGACTGAGTTTCCCGGCACCGAATACGATCAAGATCCAACGTTACCTTTCTCGGTTACCTTTGTCAGTCCTCGCACTGTCCGGCTGCGATTTTCGACGCGAGCAGTACCACTCGATGACGGTCAATCGATGATGCTAAGCGCGCCGGTCCCAACGGACACATCGTGGCGAGTAGAGCAAAACGATCGCGAAATTGTTTATACCGGGACGCACGGTCGAGTGCGCATCATCAAGCAGCCTTGGCATATAGAAATCTATGACCAGCGCGGCCGTTTGCTTACTCGCACGCAGAATATAGGCGATCCAGCAACCTTCATAACTCCGATTCCGTTTTCGTTTGTGCGACGTTCAAGCGACCTTTCGCGTCGAATTGCCGCCACATTTGAACTCCAACATGATGAGAAGATTTTTGGCTGTGGTGAATCCTTCACACGATTCAACAAGCGTGGACAGCGTGTCTTGGTTTCCACCAGGGACGGCATGGGAACTCAGAACGAATTCATGTACAAACCGATACCTTTTTTCTTGAGCAGCAATGGCTATGGTATGTTCGTACATACCAGCGCGCCGTTGACCTTCGACTTCGGTAAATACTTTGACGCGCACAATGTGATCTATTCAGGTGACGAGAACCTGGACATTTTTCTATTCCTTGGCGAACCCAAAGACATTCTTACGGAGTACACCGCTTTAACGGGTCGTAGTCCGGTACCACCGCTTTGGTCTTTTGGCTTCTGGATGAGCCGAATAACCTACAACTCAGAAGATCAGGTGCGGCAGGTCGCGCAGCAACTGAGAGGGCACAAGATTCCGGCTGATGTAATTCACCTCGACACTGGCTGGTTCGAAACTGATTGGCGAAGCGACTACCGCTTTTCAACTTCGCGTTTCAGAGATCCTGCAAAAATGATTTCGGACCTAAGAGAACAGGGCTTTAAGATCAGTCTGTGGCAATACACCTACTTCACGAGCAAAAATGATCTGTGGAAAGAGATTGTGTCGAACGGATACCACGTAAAGAATGAGGGAGGCAAACTTCCATTCGAGGACGCGACGCTCGACATGAGTAATCCCGAGGCGGTCAAGTGGTATCAAGGCAAGCTGAGTGACCTCCTGAAACTCGGTGTCGGTGCGATCAAGGTCGACTTTGGTGAAGGCGCGCCGATTACCGGTCAATACCACTCAGGACAAAGTGGCTGGTACGAACACAATCTTTACCCGTTGCGTTACAACAAGGCAGTTGCCGAGATCACCAAAGAAGTTACAGGTGACGATGTGATCTGGGCCAGAAGCGCATGGGCCGGCAGTCAACGTTATCCCTTGCATTGGGGCGGTGACGCGGAGAACACAGACTCGGCTATGGCCGCTGAGTTGAGAGGTGGTCTTTCGTTTGGCCTGTCCGGCTTCACCTATTGGAGTCATGACGTGGGTGGGTTCGTACAGCGTGCGCCACGTGACCTTTATCGGCGTTGGATGGCATGGGGAGTTTTAACCTCCCATACTCGAGCGCATGGCGTGCCGCCGAGAGAACCTTGGGAATACGATAACGCGCTGACGGACGACTTTCGTCGAGCCTTGAATTTGCGATACTCGTTAATGCCGTACATTTATGCGCAGGCGAAGGACTCCTCAGCTCGCGGTTTTCCAATGCTCCGTCCGCTGTTCTTCGAATATCCCTCCGATCCTGGCTCATGGACGATCGATGATCAGTACATGTTCGGATCAGATTTGCTCGTCGCACCTATGTTCCAAGCCGGTGAGCGCCGCAAAGTCTATATTCCTCCTGGCAGTTGGATTGACTATCAGAGCGGACAGGTCTATGAGGGGCCACATTGGCACGGAATCTCAATTGGTCCAATCCCAGTCGTACTCCTCGTTAAGAACCATACCGTCTTACCACATATCCAAGTCGCGCAAAGCACAAAGGAGATGAACTGGGATAATGTCGAGCTTCGTGTGTTCAGCACAGACAACTCGCCGGTCTCCGGACTGTTCACGCGACCGGGTTCCGTTGTGCAGACACTTAATTTACTTCGACGGGAAAGCAACTACGAATTGCGAGAAGATCCTTACACGGGAAAAACAAAGTGGGAGATTAAGGCGCAGCGTATCGTTCGGTAAGCTATGCGCCGCTACGTGATCACCCAAAAATGAACAACAGAATATCGCGACGGAAATTTCTTTCTCAGACAGGTTTTGCGACGGCAGCTGTTAGTTTGCCGTCCGGCATCACCCATCGGATCCTCAACCATTCCGCAGCCACTGCTGACGATCAGTCACTCCTTCTTTGGTATGACAGATCCGCCGCTGAGTGGACAGAAGCTCTGCCAATCGGAAACGGACGGTTGGGAGCAATGGTGTTCGGCGGCGCAAGAAATGAACAACTCCAATTGAATGAAGATACTCTTTATGCCGGTTCCCCTTACGATCCCAGTAATCCCGAAGCATTGAAAGCACTACCAGAAGCGAGACGTCTAATTTTCGAAAGCAGATACAAAGACGCACACGATCTGATTGGCGCGAAGATGATGGCCCAACCCATCAAGCAGATGCCGTATGAACCGGTTGGAGATCTTAAATTGGAGTTTGCGGGTCACGATAGCGCGACGGGATATATTCGGAAATTGGATCTGAACACGGCGATTGTTAACGTCTCTTACAAGGTTGGAGCAATCATGTTCACGCGCGAGATGTTCGTGAGCCCAGTGGATCAAGTGATCGTCGTTAGCCTAACCTGTGACTCTCCGGGACAATTGAGCTTCTCTGCAAGTTTTTCGACGCCACAGAAAGCAACAGTTGCGACCGAGATCCCGCACACCCTCCTAATGCGTGGAGAAAATGGAGACGCTTCTGGCATCAAAGGACGTTTGAAGTTTGAGGCGCGTGCGACGGTACTTACCCGCGGTGGCAAAGTTGTTGCAGAGACCGACAGGATTGTGGTCAACAATGCAGACTCTGCGCTGATCTTAATCGCTGCTGCCACCAGCTACAGAAACTATAAAGACATAAGAGGAAGACCAGATGCGATTACGAGGGCCCACATCCAAAGGGCTGCTGCTAAGACGCTTCAGACGTTGCGGTCTGCTCACATACGCGAGCATCAACGCTTGTTTCATCGAGTCAAGTTGAACCTGGGCCGAACTGATGCAGCAAATCTTCCGACCGATCAAAGACCTGAAGAGTTCATTAAAGGTCTGGATCCACACTTAGCGACCCTCGATTTTCAGTACGGCCGATATCTCTTGATTTCATCCTCGCGTCCCGGTTCGCAACCCGCCAACTTACAGGGAATCTGGAATCAGCTGATGACGCCTCCTTGGGAAAGTAAGTACACCATCAACATCAATACCGAGATGAATTATTGGCCGGCCGAGACCACAAACCTGTCCGAGTGTCATGAGCCATTACTTCGCCTGGTATCGGAGCTGGTAGAGAATGGCACTCGGACCGCTCGCGTTCATTACGGAGCGCGTGGTTGGGTTTGCCATCACAACACTGATCTTTGGAGGCAAACCGCTCCAATCGATGGTCCACTGTGGGGGTTTTGGCCAACAGGCGGGGCATGGCTTTGTACGCATTTGTGGAATCACTACGAATTTACGGGGAATAAAACATTCCTTGCCAAGGCGTATCCCGTAATGAAAGGTGCCACGGAGTTTTTTCTCGATACGCTGGTAAGTCATCCGAAATACAAGTGGTTGGTGACATGTCCGTCTATTTCGCCCGAGAACAAGCACCCCGACAACGTCGCCATTTGCGCTGGACCAACGATGGATAGTGAAATTCTTCGAGATCTGTTCAAACAATGTGCGATGGCCGCTGAAGTTCTCGGTATTGATAAGGACTTCAGCGCAACTGTAAAGAGAGCACGAGAACATTTGTCGCCGATGCAGATAGGCAAAGCAGGTCAGTTGCAGGAATGGTTGGAGGATTGGGATTTGGACGCCCCGGAACGTCAGCATCGACATGTCTCACATCTGTACGGTCTTTTCCCAAGCAATCAGATTACTCGGCGTGATACCCCGGATCTTTTCGCCGCTGCGAAGAAGAGCCTGGAACTTCGCGGTGACGTGGGGACAGGGTGGAGTTTGGCATGGAAGATCAATATGTGGGCCAGGCTCCATGACGGAGATCGCGCGTACTTACTATTGCAGAAAGCCATGTCACCTGTTTACGCAAAAGAGTTTCAAGGTGGGGGCGGTGTGTATCGCAATCTGTTCGACGCACACCCGCCTTTTCAAATAGATGGAAATTTTGGAGCAACATCCGGCATCGCGGAAATGCTGCTGCAGAGTCACTCCGAAGAGATCGAACTGTTGCCAGCATTACCTCATGCTTGGCCCAAGGGATCAGTTACAGGTTTACGCGCACGCGGCGGATTTGAAATTGATCTGTACTGGGAGAATGGCAGGTTGGATCGGGCGAGGATAAAAAGTGTAACGGGCACTCATTGTCGAGTGCGATATGGCGACGAGACAATCAGGCTTAATCTGAAGCGGAATACCAGTGTTCTGTTGGATGAGAGACTTCGCCAGATAAATTGATTTCTCTCTCGAAGTCTGAACGTATCTTCATCGCTCTAGTCTGATCTTTGATCGCTTAAATCTGCAGTCAGTTTTTAAGAAATGCGCGGACCGCTTCATTCAAACGGTCAGATTCACACGACGGAGCGAGGTGCCCACACTCGCTATCCAATTCAAGTAGTTGGGCGCCGAGTAGAACGGCAAACTCGTTTGCTGGTCCAGGAGTAACAACGTGATCGAGTTTTGCGACGATGACTAATGTCTTTGCTTTAACCGCTTGTGCAGCGCGCGCCAGTGATCCCCCGTAGTCTCGCGACACGTCGAGTTGTATCATTGCTTGAGCTTGACGAATCTTGTCATTTGCGTCGAACCGCCGCCTGTCGTTTCTCGCCTTAAGAAGATCAATAAATACTTCTTCACGACTCTTTCGACGGTTGTAATCGGACGGAGTGGTAAGCAGGAGTTCGCCGAAAGCGAAGTCCAACGCCCGAGCTGGATTACTGGAATAGTTACCTCGCTTCCAGTCGCGGTCTCGTATTAATGCTTCAATCTGTGCCTGCCAAAGCAGCAGGTCGTATGGTGCTAGGCGAGGTGAGCCGACTATGGGAATCGCCTTATCCATGAAATCCGGGTATGAGATCATCCATTGAAATACCTGCATGCCGCCCATCGAAATGCCGACAATCGCCTTGACATGGTCGATTTTTAGAACGCCCGCCAAGAGCTGATGTTGAGACTCGACTGTGTCACGTAATGTGAATATAGGGAAACGCAGGCGCGGCTGAAGTCGACTGTTTGATGGTGAGGAAGAAACCCCATTGGCGAGAGCGTCGATAGCAATAACGAAATACAGTTCGTTATCGATGAGCCTTCCTAGTCCAATGTTGGAGGCAAGTTGTGCAGTTGTACCCGAAGCCCACGTCGGAAAGACCACGACATTTGACTTGTCGGGAGCAAGTTTCCCAAAGGTCCTGTACCCGATGCGACAATTGCGAATAACGCCGCCGTTGTGCAGTTTGAAATCTCCAATACTCGCGAACTGTTGCTCCTGAGCCAGAGCGATCAATCCACAAATGTTAAGGAGCAGATAAAAACGCACCGACAAACAAACATACTTCATAGGTTTTAGAGGTAGGAGGTACTGGTTAACGCTTATATGAACTTCGATAGATTGTTTCGTTGTGCTGCTCTTCTATTTTTGAAAAATGAGATTATCGACCAGCACCATTCCGTTTTGAGATGTGCATAGATCGCAATATGCGCTGATACTAATCGCCGTTAGCCTCTTCAAGACCTCTTTTGAATCCACTCGCTGTTCCTTCACCCAAGTTGGTTGTGAAAGCCCTTTAAGAGGAATCAAATATGTGGTTAGTCCGGGCTTCAGGCGGATGGGAAGTTGTGGGAAACCGGATTCGATATTGAGACCTTGCTTGTGGCTAATAAACTCCACCCGGAGCGATTCCACGCCTGTCGCGCCAAGCTGAAGTGACAACTGTTTATAACCGCTGACGTCATCGGCAACTGGCTTTCCATCCTTCATTGGATGTCCTTGAATTTCCAACGTTACTTGCGCCCACTGGTTTGGACCCGTAAGCGCGTACGCAAAAGACGCTAAACGGTTTTGAGGATCAGTCTTAAGGCGCACTA
>JBKPAC010000141.1:0-9576 GCA_046726175.1 Acidobacteriota bacterium | reverse complement strand
GGAGTTATCATTGAAGTCACTGGCGTCGGCCACATGAGTATGCGATTCGTCGCATCAACTGTTCTCGTGGATGTGAGCGGCGCTTCCGTTTTTCGCATCTTGATTCTGCCGGCGACGCTTGATTGAATTCGGGCCGCCGGATCAGCTCAGACGTTCGATTGCGTTAGGCACACAAAAGAAGAAGGGGCATCCAATATGTTCTGGCACAATGCAGCTAGCCAATGCCGCGAAACGGATTGCGTCAACTCCGAAGGTGGTCCAGACAACGATCGTCTTCTCGATAACCGTTGCATAACGCGTTGGTTAAGAAGATGAGATCGAACTAGCGCTAAAGCTCATAGGCGTACTGATTAATTATGAGAGAGATAATGGGTATCTGGGTGTAATAGCGAATACGCCTACTATCTCCATGAGGCACGTCCGCCGTTCCAGCTCTCACATGAAGGCGCTCGGACAACACTCACCGACGATTTTAGCAACGAAACCCAAATAGGAGTCCATCATGACACGAGCTTCTTGGATCACTCTTCTGGCAACTGTCGTTCTGTCGAACTTCGCGGTGGCGGCGCAACAGGGCGGCAAGGTGTGGTGGCCTCAGTTTAGAGGACCGAATTCCTCGGGACTCGGCGAAGGCAGACCGCCCGTTCAGTTTGGTCCCGACCAAAACGTCCTCTGGAAGACTGCTGTGGGGCCTGGACTGTCGTCGCCCATCGTTTGGGAAAGACGTATTTTCCTGACGGAATTTGATCAGGCTAACAAACAACTCGCCACCCTGTGCATCGATCGGCGCACGGGCAAGATACTCTGGCGGCGTACTGTTGCGCCCGAGAAGATCGAAAAGGTCCACGAAATTAGCAGCCCTGCCGGCTCCACGCCTACCACCGACGGACAGCGAGTGTATGTCTACTTCGGGTCCTATGGATTGGTCTGTTACGACCTGGATGGAAATCTGAAGTGGGAAAGGCGGCTCCCTTTGCCGCAAAACCCCTATGGCGCGGTCGCCTCACCGATCGTCGCGGGTGAATTGTTGGTGCTCAACCATCAAGGGAAAGAAGC
Organism: Acidobacteriota bacterium; assembly: GCA_046726175.1. GTDB lineage: Bacteria > Acidobacteriota > Blastocatellia > Pyrinomonadales > Pyrinomonadaceae > PSRF01. Next base: position 8,520 of record JBKPAC010000141.1, on the reverse strand, counting down.
CTACCTGCTCGCCGTCAATCGCAGCGACGGCCGGACAGTCTGGAAGACGGACCGCTCAATGTTTCAGTATGGATGGTCGACTCCTGTGCATTGGCGTCACGACGGGATCGACGAGATTGTCGTGCTGGGAGGTGACTTTAAGCCGGACCAGCGTCTGATGGCATACAATCTTGCGGATGGAGCGGAGCGATGGTGGGTAGGAGGACTGCCGCCGTGCGGGAAAAGTACGCCTGTCATTGGCGACGGTCTCCTGTTTCTGGCCGCACCGGACATCATCCTAGAGACGGCGGCTGAAAAACGGAACCCTGAACGAGCGGCTCAGTTCTATGCTAACAACGCGGCTCGGGTAATGGCCGTTCGTCCGGGCAGCAAGGGTGAAGTCAGCCAGGCAAATATCGCTTGGTCGGAGAGGAAGGGTGTGCCCGGTGTTCCCTCACCGTTGTACTACAACGGACGACTCTATACTTTCCAGAACGGCGGTATCGTTTTCTGTCGAGTAGCAAAGACAGGCGAGTTGGTCTACAGCGGACGGCTGGGAGCACCGGGCTACTACTACTCGTCGCCGGTGGCTGCCGATCACAAGGTTTATATTGCATCCGAAGAGGGCGTGGTGGTGGTGCTGGATGCTGGTCAACAGTTGAAAATACTGGCTACAAACAAGCTTGACGGTGCGATCCTGGCCACACCGGCATTAGTCGAGGGGAACATCTACGTGAGAACCGCAGATCACCTGTACGCCTTTGGAAAGTGAAATTCGCCTAGCGATGCCTTCAAACTAGTCGAAGCAGCGACTTCCTTCATTGTTGGCATTAGAACGTCGTCCGTTCTCAAGTTCCTCTCATGTAACATATGTGTTCGCGATGAAGTGCAGCGAGTTTCGACGACCAAGGGACCCGCTGGAAAGAAGGGCGTCGTTTTCTAAAAGCCTTCTCTTCAGCATGAATCAAGAGTGGACCAAGAAACGGGTGCGATACTTGGCTTCCAAGGTTGCTCAGCTCGTCTTGAATAATCTGCCAGACGAAGGTCCGAACCGGTGGTTACAAAAATTCCTGGCTTAATCCTACCTTCTTTCCTTATGAGATCGATTCAATTGATAGCAGGAGATACTCCTGGATCACCAAGCCGCACTGGTCTTGTCCAGAAGCAGCCTTCATGCCTGAGCTCTCGGCAGACGAGGAGCAGCGACGGATCGATGAAAAGAACAAGCGGATCTCATGTTATCGGTCATGAGAATCACATCTCACTTGATTAGTTTATCTCAAGAGTCATGATCGCATTTGAAACTGACCCCGATATCTGTAGCGCATGCGGCGCAAAGGTCCAGGAGGGGAGAGCAGGATGTCGAAAAATATTCGAGGAAGTACTTGTACGAGATTACAGCGATTACAGGTACGGCCGGTCACATCGCCTTCTGGTTGATGTATACAGCCTGCAACATCCTGACGATCACATGCGCTCCGGAAAGTCTTTTGCAGCACATTTAACGGGAATCTGCGCCGTGCTTGAATACGACGACCCGATGGCCATTAATGCAGCAGTTCAAAAATGGCTGAACGGTCGGCGGACGATCGCGAAGCCCTCAATCCTTCCGCATCCGCGATCAACTCTCACGATTGTTGACGTTCATGCAGCACGCGATCCAGCTTCACATCATAAAGTCGTACAAGAGTGGGCGCAGGAGGTCTGGCAGGACTGGTCTGATTATCATAGTCTCGCACGAGACTGGATTAACGACTTGTTAGTAGACCCGCATTGTAAGACGGATTAGTATTAAGTCTGACGAAACAAATCCAAGAGCTAGGTTCCTCATAACTTATTTGAATCTCTTTGTCTAAACGATACAACGTCCACCACACGGACTGACATGCTTCGGCAGCAGAGTAAGTTCGCAAGGAGAAGATGCAAGAGGGTGAGGATGAAGCAAATACTGAAGGCGGCAATTGTTGTCTCGTTTACCTTTGGAGTGATCAACGCCCAACCAAGAGCTCTCTCCCCGCATGATGAAGAGCTTTATCGTCTCGCCCGCACTGATCTGAAGTCATTCGCTCAACAGGTTTCGAAGAGCGCGAAGTCTGAGCTTGGCCAAGCTCAAGCCATTGTCCGTTGGCTGGCGGAAAACTTCGAATGGAAAGCAACTGATTACCAGAAACGTACCGTACAGGAAATCATCGAACGGAAAGGTGGCAACTGCAACGAACTCGCGATGGTTGCGCTAAGTGCGCTGAAAGAGCTAAACATCAAACTCCGCCGCGTACATGAAGTGAATATCTACACCAACACGCCTGACCGCGGCCTCCGCGCCAAAGAGATGGTGAAGGAGAAAGGAAACACTTACTCCGTGTTCGGCCGGCACCACAATGATCACGTGTGGCTCGAACTCTATGACTCAGTCGCCAAAGAATGGTTCCCTGCCGATCCTTCGAGTGGCCTCGTTGGAGTCGACGAGTGGATTAAAGGAAGAGTGGGTTTTGGCAAGCGGGTCACGATGAATCCAATCACAGAAGATATGATCGTTCCTTTCGCCATTTTTGCCGCGGATCCCGACGGCAAGTTCACAATCAACCGCACGCAACATTACCTGGTAGAAGAATTTGATCGGCAGTACAAGGGTAAGTTACACAGCTATCCCGCGTGGAAGCAATGGACCGCGGCGCTTGATCTGCTGGACGACAAGGTAGCGGCCGCCTTTGCCGGCAACCTCAACCTGCACGAGTACGAGCCTCAAGTTGACGCTCTGGCGACGACGTATGAGGAACTGCGAGCTTGGTTTGAGAAGGTACAAGGGAGTAAGCAGAAAGCAGAATGACCCCTTCGCGTACATAAGGGTTAACCTTCGCGTGCCTTTGAGTTCAATGATCCTTTAACGCGGCGCATGTTGAACGTGGCCCAGCGGGAGGGCTGGATTAAGCAAAATCCGTTCGCCGCCGGCGAATCTCTGTTCCAGGGCGAAACCGGGGTGGTAAACGATCCTCGTTCCGACTCTATAAAATTTCAGGCGACCAGCTCGCTGCATTTTGTAAACGGTTGTTCTACTCAGTTTCACTTTTTTGATACCGTTGTCACACACCGATTCAGGCGAAGGTAAGTGTTGTGTAGCGGTTCTACATTAGCTTCACATCCCACATCCCCCAGTCCTGTTCGGTTCATCTCCCCCTTAGGCCCGTAACGCTTTACTCAACAATTCGATTTAGTTCTGTTGTGGCCAATGATTAGCCCCCGACCGGCAGACTCAGACACCTGAAGACCTAGCTTACTTCTTGGGAGTGCCCGACTATGCGCGTATATCGTGGATTACTCTGGTGAATGGGACGGAAACGCGCTCGACGGTGCTGCTCAAGGGTTCTTGTTCTGGCTGAGCGTGCTGAATTCGACAGGCAATTCAAACGGCATGGTCTGCGCGTTCATCACCTCTGGAGAATATCAGGAACGCTTCAGTCCGATTCGCACACGTAACGACTCGGTCTGCGCCGGTCTGTAATTCAACGGAGAGTCACAAATCGTCCATGCCAGAAGGGGCGTCGCCAACTGACGCCCCTTTCGGCTTTCTATCTGTGATAACCTCTGTATCTCAGTGCCTCTGTGGCGAACAAACTCGCTCGCCACACAGACACGGTGAAACGGAGGATGCACAGAAAGTTTACTAAAACCATGAGCACAGTTGAAACACCATCTGAAGAAACTCCGAAGAAGCTCGCACTGATAGGATTTCGCTACGACGAGAACTCTTCATTCATGAAAGGCGCAGCAGACGCTCCGCCGCTAATTCGCGCGGCTCTGCGTTCCGAAGCGTGGAATCTCACCAGTGAGAGCGGAGTCGATTTCAGCGCCGACAATGCTTTCTTTGAGGCGGGTGATATGGAACCGGTGTCGGGCACCGACATGATGTCGCTAATAGAGCAGTCGATTGTTACGTTGCTCAATGACGATCTCGCTCCAATCTCGCTCGGCGGAGATCATTCAATCACGTACCCAATCATCAAAGCCCTCTCCCAAAAATACAAAAACCTGAACATCCTTCATTTCGACGCACATCCCGACCTTTATAACGACTTCCAGGGAAATCGATACTCACACGCCTCACCGTTTGCGAGAATCATGGAAGAAAAGCTTGCTCAGCGGCTTGTTCAGATAGGCATTCGCACTGTTAACGCTCATCAGCGCGAACAGATCGAACGGTTTGACGTTGAGGTGTTTGGACCTCACGAGTGGGAACGCGCGCTCGAACTAGAATTCGACTCGCCGGTGTATATCTCATTCGACATCGACGGTCTTGATCCGGCTTTCGCTCCGGGAGTATCGCACAGAGAGCCCGGCGGGCTGTCGACCCGACAGGCGCTCGATATTATTCAGGGTGTTAAAGGGAATGTTGTCGCAGCAGATATTGTCGAATTCAACCCGCGAATGGACCCGCTGCTGATCACCGGAACGGTTTGCGCGAAGTTACTGAAAGAGATCGCCGCGAAGATGCTGCAGTAATCCTTAGGCCTTTGCAGTCGCAAGCTGTTCTCGCGCTTCGATTGGAACGTAGTCTCTGGTTCGATGTCCGAGGTAAATCTGGCGCGGACGCGCGATCTTTTGATCCGGATCCTCGAGTAGCTCAACCCACTGTGCCAGCCAACCGGACGTGCGTGGAATCGCAAACAGCACGGGAAACATGTCGACCGGAAAACGCATCGCCTGGTAGATGATGCCGGAATAAAAATCTACATTCGGGTACAGACGTCGCTTTACGAAGTACTCATCTTCAAGCGCGATTCGTTCCAGCTCGAGCGCGATGTCCAGCAGTGGATCTTTCCCCGTAACTTCGAACACTTCGTAGGCGACCTGCTTGATGATAGTGGCGCGCGGATCGTAGTTCTTGTAAACGCGGTGGCCAAAACCCATCAGACGAAATTCACCGGCCTTAACTCGCTTGATATAGTCAGGGACCTTTTCGACCGATCCGATCTCCCTGAGCATACGCAACACCATCTCGTTCGCGCCGCCGTGCAATGGACCGTAAAGCGCCGCTGCGGCACCGGCTAGCGCGGAAAACGGATCAGTATGGGCGCTGCCGATGCTGCGCATAGCATTCGTGCTGCAGTTTTGTTCGTGATCGGCATGAAGGATGAAAAGCACCGTGAGCGCGCGCTCAAGCGTCGGATTGGGTTGATATTTCAGCTCCGTCGTCTTGAACATCATGTTCAGGAAGTTACCTTCGTACGATAGATCGTTGTCCGGGTAGGCGTACTGCATGCCGATACGATGACGATAAGCAAACGCCGCAATGGTCGGTACTTTAGCAATCAACCGGAAGATCTGTTTTGAACGGCATTCACGGTCAAATATCTCTTTTGCATCAGGGTAAAACGTTGAGAGCGCTCCCAGCGTCGCTTCAAACATACCCATCGGGTGAGCGTTGTAGTGAAATCCGTCGATTACTTTCTTAATGCTCTCGTTGATGAAGGTGTGGAAGGTGATATTGCGTGTCCAGGTCTTTAACTGGTCGGCAGTTGGAAGCTCGCCATATAAAAGCAGGTAAGCAACTTCCAGGTAAGAACTCTTCTCCGCCAACTGATCAATGGGATAACCGCGATACTCCAGAATTCCTTTGTCGCCATCAATGAAGGTGATCCGGCTTTTGCACGACGCCGTATTCATGAATGCCGGGTCGTAGGTCATCAGACCAAAATCGTTGTCGTCAAACTTGATCTTCCGCAGGTCCATTGCCTTGATCGTACCGTGTTCGATCGGGAGTTCGTAGTTCAATCCCGTCCGATTGTCGGTAATGGTTAACGTGTTCTCACCCATCTTCTTGTCTCCTGAAGCGCCTCATTTCAAGTCGAGCAATTCAACTTCAAAGATAAGTGTGGAGTTGCCAGGAATGTTAGGTGGCCTGCCGAGTGCTCCGTAACCGATGGTTGGAGGAATAACGAGCTTCCGTTTCCCTCCGACCTTCATCGTCAAGAGGCCTTCGTCCCAACCCTTGATTACAGCACCAACACCTATTTTGAACTCCGAGGGAGTTCCCCGATCGACTGAGCTATCAAACTTCTTGCCGTTTTCGAGGGTGCCTGTGTAGTGGACAACTACCGTTTGACCAGGTCGAGGACTCGGACCAGTTCCTTCGACGATGTCGGTGTATTTCAGGCCACTCTGTGTGGTGACCTCATTTGCGGAACGCGAGCGATGAGTATAGGCATACGCTGCGACGCCAATCGCAAGAACAGCCACTGCGACAATGGCGATGGTTCTGGTCTGATTGTTTTTCTTACTGGGTGATCGGGTTTTCGTCTGAGCAGGACGTGAGTTAACGGGATATGACGCTTTAGGTCTCTTTCTTGCTCGTTCAACTTTTCGGTGTCGACTTTGCGGCACTGAGAGTAATCTCCGCGTTGTGGAATAGATCTTAGAAAAGGATGAGTTCTTATACCGTTTTTTACGATGCGGTTCAAATGAGGAACCAGGAGCATTACGCGGGCGTTGCAGGCGCAGTTGAGGCGATGTTAGGCTCACCGAGCAGCTTAGACTCGTCGACTAAGGAGACAATTCATGCGTCAATTGACAGCTGTTGTCTTGATGTTTGGGTTCTCGACCGTACTCGCCTTTGCGCAGTTGGGCGGTGCGCCGGCGTACACTCCGGAAAAAGGTTCGCCTGAGCGAAAGGCAATTGTTGATGCGTTGCGCGTTCCAGTTGAGAAGAAGCTTAAGCAGTCGGTCATCTTCAAGATTGACCACCTCAAGGTACAAGACGGATGGGCGTTCCTGCTTGGTTCACCGCAGAAAGCGAATGGCGGCGATATCGATTACCGAGGAACCGTCTACCAGGAAGCAGTCGATGCGGGAGCGTTTGACAACGGCGTAGTAGCGCTGCTGAAAAATGTAAATGGAAAGTGGAAAGTCATCCAGTACGTGATTGGCGCCACCGACGTGCCATACGTTGAGTGGGACAAGACGTATAAGGCACCACGCGCAATCTTCCCTCTTGATTAGTAATCGATGCCGCGCGTAGCAGTTATTCCCACACCCAACTCGCCTGTAGAGATCCGCGAGATTAAGCTTCCTGATCTTGAAAAGGATTCAGCAGTGCTTGATGTCGAACTGTCGGAAGTGTGTGGGACGGATGTGTATCTGCAACAGGGCCGCCTTGCCGAAGTTCCATATCCGCTCGTGCCCGGACACGTTTCAGTCGGAATTCTCAGCAAGATTCGAGGAAAACTACTCGATATTGAAGGCATGCCTTTCAGAGAGGGCGACCGAGTCACGTTCCTGGACGTTCATCGAACGTGCAACGCGTGCTGGTTCTGCCTGGTGGCAAAAGCTACTACTCGCTGTCCACAGCGAAAAGTATACGGAATCACCTATGGCCTTGAAGATGGTCCATGCGGTGGCTGGTCCGACCAGATCTATCTCAAGCCGCAGACTCGCTGCATCAGACTGGAGGCAAAGCCAGAACGGTTTATGGCCGGAGGCTGTTCTTTGCCAACAGCGCTTCATGCGATCGAGCGTAGCGAGATCAAGCTCGGCGATACAGTTCTAGTGCTTGGTTCAGGGCCGGTTGGTATTGCGACGATAATTCTGGCGCTTATGAGTGGCGCGCTTAAAGTTCTCTGCATCGGTGCTCCGAAGAACCGCCTGGAATCGGCTCTTGCGGTTGGCGCTGATGTTGTCCTGAATATTGAAACGAATGACATTGAGCACCGCACGAGCTGGGTGCTTGAGCAAACATCCGGGCTCGGCGCAGACGTGACAATCGAGGCGACGGGATCACCAGAGGCGGTTATTCAAGCAATGCGATTCACTCGTGATGCAGGTCGCGTTGTTGTTGTCGGCCAGTACACGGATCATGGACCAGTTTCGCAGGAAGCGGCCTTCAATCCTCATCTGGATTTAAATAAGAAGCAGCTTGACCTCCGCGGGTGCTGGGGCTCGGACTTTTCGCACTTTTACAAAGGCGTGCAGATCATGGCTGACGTGAGGCGATCAGCAGCTTGGGATCACCTGAATCTCGATAGGTATGGTTTGACGAATGCGAATGAGGCGCTCGCAGATGTAGCCAGCGGCCGTGTAATGAAGGCTTTGATCGACCCTACTCTTTAGCTTATGTTTCGTGCTAGTTCGTGGAACTCGGGTTCGAATCGTTGGCTTCTGCCGCCGGTGTTGATGCGGCCAACGATCTCGTTAGCCGGAGATTCCCGTTGATGCCGTTGACACTAATTGGATTGCCGCCGCCGCCAAGCCGAGCGAAATAAGTTCCGTGTCGTTCCTTCTCAACTACCACGTCCTGAATATCTGAAACGACGCGACCATTCATTCCGTGTGCCTCGAGATCCGCGCTCAATCCTTCCGGCACGCGCAGCTCTATGTTTCCATTCACGCCCGCAATGTTGACGCCCTGCTTGTCAATTGACTTCAACGAGATTGTGATGTTGCCGTTAACGCCCTTGAACCCTGCTGAACCGACTGCCTGTCCGATTTCGACTTTTCCGTTGATTCCTTCGACTTGAACGGTTCCTTCTATCTCACCGACCCTTACCGCAC
>JBKPAC010000140.1:0-10061 GCA_046726175.1 Acidobacteriota bacterium | reverse complement strand
TCTCCCGGGAGGAACTGGCGGAGACGTAGTCAAAATCTATTATGCCGCTGAAGGGAATCGCGGACGTCGCACAGAAGTCGCCACGGTGTTGCTGCTCGATCGAGCGGTCGGCATGTTTGCTATGTTGCTTTGGCCGCTACTTGCCGCACCATTCTTCACAGGGATGATTGCCTCAAGCTCGCTCATACAAGGTTTACTTTGGACAGCGGGAGCAATTTGGCTAGTGATGCTCGCATGTATGTTAGGAAGTTTGTCGAGCCGAGTGAGGCGCAGCCGTTTAATGTGTTGGATATTCCGAACGCTGCCCCTTGGGCGATATGCAGAGCAAGTGTTCGACACTGTGCATTTCTACCGCCACAACACCGGCACCTTGCTGGCTTCCGTGGGGATCTCGCTATTGGCTCTCACGATCAATGTTGGCGTGATGCTGCTCATCGCCAAGGCTGTTGTTCCAACAGGATTTGCCTGGAAGATGAGCCTGCTGCTGCCACTGGGCCTGTTGGCCAATGCTTTACCGGTTACGCCAGGCGGCTTAGGCGTAGGTGAAGCATCACTTGACAAGTTGTTCGCGGTAGCCGGCCTCGCTGGCGGCGCTGAGATCATGCTGGCATGGCGAATGCTATCAATGCTGACCGGCATCATTGGCCTCGTTTACTACCTGCAGGGACGGAAATACTTCGGGCAGGAGTCGCTTTCGCTGCCACGCGTAAAAGAAGAGTTGTCCTACCAGTAAGCGCCTTCCGAGCAATCGCCGATGAACGTTGTATCGATAGTTGGAGCCAGGCCGCAGTTTATAAAAGCGGCTATGGTCAGCCGAGCCTTAAGAGCGGCAGGCAACAATGAGATCTTAGTTCACACCGGTCAGCATTATGACTGGGGGATGTCTGACGTTTTCTTTGAAGAGTTGAGTATTTCCGAACCTGCGAAGAACCTCGGCGTGGGTTCAGGCCCTCACGGAAAACAGACAGCGTTGATGCTCGAGCGAATCGAAGAGATTCTGCTCGCGGAAAAGCCAGATTGGGTAATCGTTTATGGCGATACGAACTCCACTCTCGCAGGCGCCTTAGCTGCGTGCAAACTGAGAATTCCGTTGGCGCACGTGGAAGCAGGGTTGAGGTCCTTCAATCGTGACATGCCCGAAGAGCATAACCGTGTGCTGACAGACCACTGCTCGGAACTCTTGCTATGTCCCACCCAGACGGCCGTCGATAATCTGAAACACGAAGGAATAACCGAAGGAGTAAGACTCGTTGGCGACACCATGTACGACGCCGTGCTGCAGTACGCTTCAGTTGCTCGTGAGCGGTCGACAATATTACGGGACTTGGATCTGGCGCCGAAGGATTACTTGCTCGCTACTGTGCACCGAGCCTACAACACGGATGAGCCGAAGAATCTAGTGAGTATTCTGTCAGCGTTTCTGGAGCTCGATACTTCAATTATTTTTCCTGTCCATCCTCGGACGCGTCAGTGTATCGCCGGATTAAACGGGGCAATCAACCTCAAGAACACGTCTTCCAAGCTGAAGCTAATCGAACCTACAAGTTATCTCGATATGTTGATGCTCGAGGAGAACGCAAAAGTGATCTTGACTGATTCGGGAGGCATTCAAAAGGAAGCATATTTCCTTGGTGTGCCTTGTGTGACTCTTCGTTCAGAGACTGAATGGGTAGAGACAGTTGAGTCGGGTTGGAACGTCCTTGTTGGTACTGAGCCTTCGAACATCGTGCGCGCATCACAGAAGACCGATTGGCCAACTGATCTTAAGCGGAATATTTTTGGGTCGGGTGATGCAGCAACGCGCATCGTCGACACTCTCAGCTGCTAAATCGATGACAAAAAGGTGTTTGATTACGGGAGGAGCCGGCTTTTTGGGCCTCAACCTGATCAGGTATTTGCTCAAGAAAGATTGGACCCTAACCTCTCTTGACCTTGCGGAATTTCCTTATCGAGATGTCCCTGGAGAGATTAGAACGCTCAGAGGAGACGTGCGCGATAAAGATTTTGTCGCTCGCGCAATCGAAGGGATTGACATAGTCGTTCACGCTGCCGCCGCCCTCCCGCTGTCGAAACCGAGTGATATTTTTTCGACAGAGGTTGACGGCACCAGGAATGTGTTAGAAACCGCGTGTCAACACCAAGTCGAGAGGGTAATCCACATCTCCTCAACCGCCGTCTACGGTATCCCTGACCATCATCCTCTGGTTGAAAGCGACCGGATGCAGGGCGTAGGTGCTTACGGACGGGCGAAGATCATGGCTGAGGAGGTTTGCTTAGAGTACAGAGAAAAGGGAATGTGCATTCCGATTCTTCGGCCGAAAACTTTTGTTGGTCCGGAGCGTCTCGGTGTCTTCACACTATTGTATGAATGGGCCAACGAGGGTAAGAACTTTCCTGTGCTAGGCGACGGCAAGAACAAGTATCAACTGCTTGATGTCGAAGATTTATGCGAGGCCATTCTTCTGGCTGCCACGGGCGAGAGGGAGAAGGTGAACGACACCTTCAATATCGGAGCGAAAGAATTTAGGACTCTCGGAGAAGATTTCCAGGCAGTTTTGGATCGGGCCGGCCATGGCAAACGAATCCGGAATCTCCCGGCATGGCCCATCGTTTTCAGTCTCGTGATTCTGGAAAAGCTGCACCTGTCTCCGTTGTATGAGTGGATTTACGAGACCGTCTCCAAAGAGTCTTTTGTATCGATCGAGAAGGCTGAAAAGGCCTTGCGCTATACTCCGAAGTATTCAAACAAAGACGCCCTGTTGAGAAACTACGATTGGTACTGCGAGAACCTCTCACGGTTCAGAAACAAGTCCGGCACTTCTCATACAGTCCCGTGGAGTCAAGGCGCCCTGCGCCTGGCAAAGATAGTTTTTTGATTAGCACTCCTGAATAACTGCAACTGAATCTCTGTGTTTTCTTATTACTTTCAAGTATGAGTGTCACCATAACTACAGATACACATCACAGGGTCGTCGCTGCCGAGCAACGAGACTTTGCCGGAGAACGTACTTCAATCGTTTCACTGCGCTACTTATCACTGCTCGCATGTCTCGGATTGTCTCTTGTCCTCGTCTTCTACTATTTCGTTTTGCTCAAGCCGATCATCACCCTGCCCGCTGACCTGTTGATGTGGGAAGAGACGAATTTCGTCGGCGATATCATCAAGTTGCGCATCGGCGCGCCTCTGTATACAACGCCCGGCGACAGTAACTCGCTTATCTATACGCCGTTGACACCATTGTTAACATACGCCATTTCCTGGCTCATCAATCTGCCTACCTCCATTACTGCGTGGCGTCTGATTCAGCTCGGCTTTGTTGTATGTGCCGCGTTGCTGGCAACTTCCTGCAGTCAAACGCTGCGCAGCCTCGCGGCTCCTGACCATCGCGTCGAATTCCCAAAAACCTCGATCGCCTTAGCTTTTCTTGTGCTGTTCCTCGCTGCGACTGCGCCGCAGACCAACAGCTTCGTGGCCTGCCTGCATGTTGATGCGCTTGCTTTGCTGATATCGGTGCTCAGTTTCTGGTCGATGCTGCGCTACCTGAGAGCCCCGAGTTGGCAAGGTGTCACACTCATGGCGTTGTTGCCGGCGATCGGGTATTTGACTAAGCAGTTTTTGATTAGTTGGGCTGTCGTTATGTTCGTGTTCCTGCTTCTGCACAACTACCGGGACATAAAACGACTCGGACTATTTTGTGTGCTAACAGCGACATGCATAGCTCTTGCGATAGGCGGGTGTTACCTATTGTGGGGAGATCCGTTCATCTTTTGGACATTCACCTTGATGGGAGGTCGCGGACAAATTGTACTGTCTCCCGATAGCCCGAACATCTCAGTGCTGCGAATGGTTGATCATTCGCTGCGTGTGTGGCCTGAAGTTGCACTCGGCGTCGTCGGTGGCATTCTGATCTTACGATATCAGCGACAAAACATCCGGCGGTTGGGACCAATCTGGGCAGCATGGGTGGCCCTCATCTTGAGCGAGATGTTTTCCAGCGGAGCCGGTTGGAGCACGCTCTATCACTTTGGACCAGGCGTGCTGATTGGAACGGCCTGGTTGATGGCGGCGTTGCCTCTCTATTGGCCCAGAGGAGACGAGACCACAAGCAGGACCGAGTTTCCTCGACTCGTATATTGCATGAAAACTTTGTTGGCTGCGGCATCGGTGGTAACTGTGATGCTCGTATTGCATGTTGTGCCTACATCAACTCGGACCGAAGCTCGTGCTTGGAGTCGGATGAGGCAGTCGGCTGATGTCCGTCGCTATGTTAATGATATCGAGCGCGAGTTCGATGGACTGTCCCCCGACACAGTCTTGTTGGACATCGGCAACTGGATTTACTTGAAGCACTCTGTGCTGCAAAAGGATCGAGCTATCTCTCTGGCGGACCAAATTCCCGCCAAGATCAACGGGAACATGGATATCTTCGTCTCTCGAATTCGTAATAAGGCCTACTCGAAGATCCTGGTTCACGACCTTGATTCACCATTCTTCATCTACGATTGGCACGACTGGCCCAGATCGTCGGGCGTTCGCCAGGCTTTACGCGAACACTATCGAGAGGTTCGTGTAATCCCCGAGCCCGAAGGAATCGAACTACTCCCTCGAGGTGCACTCGTAGGGCCCGTCACTGTGCTGGTGCCGCGCAATGAGCAAGGAGGACCGGAACAAAAATGATCGAAAGCTTTAGACTTCCTGAAAGAAGAAACATTCAGCAGACAAGCCTTGCTGACCCGCTCAAGTTTTATTACATCCCGATCGCCCGCTCGTTTTATACCGCGCGTTTCAGCGATGCGATCCGCTTACTTAACGGCAAGACGGGAAAACTGCTGGACGTAGGTTGTGGCTCGGGCATTTTTCTTCCCGAGCTTTCACGACACTGCGAATCCCTCACGGCCTGTGATTTTCACCCGAACCTGAATCTCACTGCCGAGATGTTGCGCGCCGAATCTGTTACAGCGTCGCTCGTTCCTTCAGATGCACGCGCGTTACCGTTCCAAAGCGAAGCCTTTGACGCAATCGTCTGCATGAGCGTGCTCGAGCACATTCACGATCTTGATTCTGCCGCCTCGGAGTTTTTCCGAGTGTTACGTCCCGGAGGCGTCGCTATCATCGGTGTTCCAGTTGAAAACCTGATGACGGACATGATGCTTAACTTGAGTTACTTATCATTGCCAGGCGCGAAGCTTGAGGACGAGCACGTCTCCACTCATCGTGATGTCTTCAACGCCTTTAGCAAGAAGTTTCGAATTGAAGCAGGCCTCAATATTCCTCGAATGCTACCGGAAAGTTTTCGGATGTACAGCACGGCGAGATTTCGTAAACCGGTAGCCTCGTAGTTACTACCGTCAAGCCCAAATCAACCTGCTAGCGGGTCAAGCGAGATCAGTTTGGCCGGCGCTGGCTTTTTTTATTCTCAGAACCCCCAACCCGGAGGCAAACAACATGGTCAAGGTGATAAACAACCAAGTCGACGTAGGCACTAGCGTGGCCGGCGTGCCCCTCCCCGCGCATCGTCAGATTCACCCGGCAGGTCTAGGCGTAACAGTTTGTATCCCCGCTCGCAACGAGGAGCGAAGCATCGCTGAAATAGTAGAAGGCGCTTCGAGCTTCGGAGAAGAAGTGTTGGTGATTGATGGACATTCGTCAGACCGAACTGCGGAAATTGCAGCAGCCTGCGGCGCTCGCGTAGTTAAGGACAACAAAAAAGGAAAAGGTGATGCAATTCGCGTCGGCGCGGCCGAAGCGAAGCACTCCGTTGTTGTGTTCATGGACGCGGATGGCTCGCACGATCCGGCCGACATTCCAGCCCTCGTTAAAGACATTAAGGAGGGAAAAGCCGATTTAACTATCGGCTCGCGTGGCAAGGGAGGCAGCGATGAATTGCATGGCGACATTGAGAAATTGATGCGTATGGTCGGCAGCGACATCATACTCATCGGAATCAACTGGCGTTGGAAGCAACACTTGACAGACAGCCAGAATGGCTTCCGGGCAATCAAGAAGGACGTCATACTTTCGCTCAAGCTGAAAGAAAACATCACTACGATCGAGCAGGAGATGACGATGAAATGCCTGAAAAAAGGCTTCATCATTACCGAAGTTCCCACACACGAGTATTCGAGGAAATATGGAGAGTCGGTGATAAAGCTGCGTAAAGTGTGGTTCCGCTACGTGTACAGCTTCATCAAGCATCTCATTTGAAGAACTGCCCGCAAGCGTCTGAAGGTAGCACCATGAAAGAATACGTTTCGTTGGCGAAAAACATCGTCACGTCAAATTTCCGTCGGCTCGACTTTCCTTACAAGCTGACGTTCTGCATCACTTACTGGTGTAACTACAAGTGCAAAACCTGCAACATCTGGCTGCGTCGACCCAAGGATGAGTTGACCTTGGAGGAGATTCAGGAGTTCTTCCGCCGATCGAACAGGTTCAACTGGATCGATTTCACTGGCGGTGAAGTCTGGCTGCGCAAAGATTTTCCGCAGATCGTCGAAGCCGCGCTTCGCGAATGTTCGAATCTGGTGATGCTTCATTTCCCGACAAATGGCTACTTGACTGAACGGATCGTGGACGGCGTCAAAGAGATAATCAAGATGAAGCCGCCGAAATTTGTTGTAACAGTGAGTACAGACGGTGATGAAGCTGTAAATGATTACGTGCGGGGCAAGGAGGGAGGTTGGCGCAGGCAGATCGAAACATATAAACAACTTCATGCGCTGGCAGGTGTGGAAGTTGTTCTGGGCATGACCTTGTCTGCGCTAAATGCGGGTGAATATGAAAAGGCGTTTGCTGCCGCCAAGGGCGAATGTCCGTGGTTGACGCCGCACGACTTTCACATGAATGTCGCACATGAATCTGGACACTACTATGACAACCAGGGAAGCGGAATTATTAATAAGGACAAAGAGCAGGTTATTCGGGAAGTTCGAGATTACGCAAAGCTTCGAGGAATGCCCCTTTCCCCCATTGCCTTTTTGGAGCGCTCATATTTGAAGAATGCCGAACCTTATCTGCGTACCGGAGTGACTCCAATGCGTTGTCACGCGCTGCACTCATCCTGCTTCGTAGATTCCTGGGGAGACGTTTATCCCTGTGGAATGTATGATGCTAAGGTTGCGAGCCTGCGAGATCACGGTTATGACCTGGAGACGATCTGGAATCTTCCGCGCACAAAGCAAGTACAAGAAGAAATTTGGAACTACAAGTGTCCGCAATGCTGGACTCCTTGCGAGGCTTACCAAAGTATTTTCGGTAATTTTCTCAGAAGAAAGAACATGACCTCCGCGTTGAAACAAAATGGCAAGCCTGCGACGACGGATAACGCTCCATCGACCCAGGAGACACCGCTGGTCCAGATCGGTCACCTGCCATCAACGAAGTGACTTTGGTCATCGGTTAGGCTCAGATGAAGATTGGTGTTGATGCAACCTGCTGGCAAAACACGCGAGGCTATGGCAGACATGCGCGTGCGTTGCTTACATCGCTGGTCAATGTTGACCGTGACAACCAGTACACGTTCTTCATGGACTCTGATAAGAACGTAAATGGTTTGCCAAAGGCCGCCAGCATAAAGCTGGTTCAAGCAAGTTCGCCAACGGCCGTTGCAGCATCTGCTAACGGACATCGTTCAGCTGCAGACATGTGGCGGATGGCCCATGCGATGTCCAGCGCAACTTTAGACGTTCTGTTGTTCCCCACGATCTACACCTACGTACCAGTCGTGAGTCGTGCAAAAAAAATCGTAATGATTCACGACGTGATCGCTGAAACGTATCCATCACTGACTCTGCCGAAGAGGCGCGCTCGGTTGTTCTGGAAGGCTAAAGTCGCTCTGGGACGCTGGCAGGCTGATGCTGTTGCAACTGTGTCGGACTACTCGCGTCGCGGTCTTATCGAACACTTCGGCATGAGCGAGAATCGTGTTCATGTTGTTGGTGAGGCGAGCGATCCAGTTTTTCGTGTGTTGGATGACCCACAATTTACTCCACGTTTGGAGTCCCTGGGATTGGCGAACAATCAACGTCTAGTCGTTTATGTTGGTGGTTTTGGTCCTCACAAGAATCTGATCGCATTGATCGAGGCGTTTGCAAAGCTCTCGAGCAGTCCTTCCTTCTCCGACCTGAGACTTGTCCTGGTAGGCGAATACCAGAAAGAGGTCTTTCATAGCTATGCTGCGACTATTCAGAGAAAAGTGGCTGAGCTTGGCATTGAAAAGCAGGTGATCTTCACAGGCTATCTGGCAGATGAAGACCTGGTAGTGCTGCTGAACCTCGCAACTGTCTCAGTGCTTCCCTCGCTAATTGAAGGATTTGGTTTACCTGCAGTCGAGGCTGCCGCCTGTGGATGTCCTGTTATCGCAACGAAAGAGAGCCCGTTACCCGGCTTACTCGGAGAAACCAGTTTGTATTTCGATCCTAACCGACTCGAAGAGTTAGTAGATGCTTTAACACGCGTTTTGAAGTCCGAGGACTTGCGCTCGGAGATGAGCCGCGGGGGAAGAGAAGCGGCTGCCCATCTTACATGGGAAGCGGCCGCGCGACAGCTGGCTGATCTTATTCGGACTGTGGGCTCATCGTCTCGAGCTCTGAGTTAAGGATGACGACATTGGCAAGTTAATGAATCGTCCGCTCAACTTCTTACATCTGACAACCTTCTACCCGCCCTACAGTTTCGGTGGGGACGCGATGTATATCTATCGCTTGTCCCACGCGCTGGGAGACGCGGGGCATCAGGTAGATGTCGTACATTGCGTTGATTCGTATCATTTGCTGCACCCGGCGAAACCTGAGATTGAGTTTGCTGAACATCCCAACGTCACTCGGCATGAATTGCGGAGTAATTACAAGTGGCTTTCACCGCTGTTAACTCAGCAGACCGGACGTGCTTTTCTGAAGCATAAAAAGATTCGTGAATTGCTCAAAAGCAAACCATATGACGTAATCCACTACCACAACATCTCATTACTTGGTCCTGAGGTACTGACACTCGAGCCGGAGCTGAGTCCCGCAGTCAAGATGTATATGACGCACGAACATTGGCTGGTCTGTCCAACCCATGTGCTCTGGAAATTTGGCAATCGACCATGCGAGAAGCCTGATTGTTTACGTTGCGTGATCAAGGCTAAACGCCCGCCTCAGCTCTGGCGGTATACAAACTATCTAGCTGCAGCCAGCAAGAATGTCGACCAGTTTGTTTCGCCCAGTCGTTTCACTGCGCAAATGCACGCCGAGCGTGGCTTTCCAGAGCCTGTAGCTCACCTGCCGTATTTCATCGATCGGGCTGACGATGATTGGCGTAAACCTGGACCTCGCCCGCACGAGAAGCCGTACTTTTTGTTCGTCGGAAGGTTGGAGAGGATCAAAGGTTTACAGACGCTCATCGACTTGTGGCGCGAGATCCATGATTACGATCTGCTTGTGGCGGGTACGGGCGCGGAAACTGAGATTCTCCGGGCGCAGGCGGCAGGTAACTCTCGGATAAGATTCTTAGGACCTTTGTCTCAACGGCAGCTTGGGAATATTTACCGGCATGCTCTCGCATGCATCGTTCCGTCACTCACTTACGAGACGTTTGGAATCATCATCGTTGAAGCGTTCGCGCGTAAAACGCCTGTTATTGTTCGCGACCTTGGTGCGCTACCCGAAGTGGTGAATGACAGCGGTGGCGGATTCATCTACCGCACCGATGATGAATTGCTAAAAGCCATCGAAAAGATAGGTGGATCGCCAGTTCTGCGCGACCAACTAGGCAAGAAGGGATACGAGGCTTTTATTGCGAATTGGACACGCGAAGCCCATCTCAAAATTTACTTTAATTTTCTAAGAAGAACCGCCATCAAGAAGTACGGCATTGTCCCGTGGGAAACTGACAATGAGAAACACGCCAATGCCCTGATGGAGACAGAGTTTGCGACGTTGCCTTGATGCACATCGCAGGTGAGGAAAGAGCTTTGCTGAAGAATTGTTCACAAAATGGTTGGAAAGATTCGGGGGACAGAAGAGTCAATGCCTTTTCCGATCGGTCATGGAGTAATCGCAGCAAGTCTATACACTGCATT
>JBKPAC010000139.1:0-41504 GCA_046726175.1 Acidobacteriota bacterium | reverse complement strand
AATACAAGCAGCCGAATGTCCCGGTGAGATCTCGCGCAGCTCAGGATCTATCACTGCGCAGTGATCTATCGCAATCGGACAGCGAGTACGAAATCGGCAGCCCGACGGTGGATTGATCGGCGTGGGCACGTCGCCCTGCAGCACAACGCGATCACGTTTTCGTAAGGGATCGGGAACTGGAATCGCGGACAGCAGTGCCTGCGTGTAGGGATGAAGTGGATTTGCGTACAACTCCGCAGCAGTCGCTATTTCGACGATTCTTCCAAGGTACATCACTGCGACGCGATTCGAGATGTGCTCGACGACCGCGAGTCCGTGCGAGATGAATAAGTAAGTCAAGCCGAATTCGTTACGCAGATCCTGCAAAAGATTCACCACCTGCGCCTGTACTGAAACATCGAGCGCCGATACTGGCTCGTCAGCCACAATCAACTTCGGATTCAACGCCAAGGTTCTGGCCACCCCGATACGTTGACGCTGACCGCCTGAGAACTCATGCGGGTAACGACGAGAATAAGCTGGATCCAGACCCACGCGCTTTAGAAGATCAGCGACCCTGTCTCGTCTCTCCTTCTTTGAACCAATGTTGTGAATCACTAGTGGTTCACCGATGATGTCGCCCACTCTCATACGCGGATTCAGCGAAGCATAGGGATCCTGAAACACGATCTGCATCTCACGCCGCAGTTCTCGCAGTTCTGACTTACCCAGTGAAAGCACATCGCGACCTTCGAACACTACATCACCCGAAGTAGGTTCAATCAGTCGCAGCAGGCATCTGCCCACGGTTGATTTTCCGCAACCCGACTCGCCAACAAGTCCGAGCGTCTCGCCGCGAAGGATTGAAAACGACACTCCATCAACCGCGCGGACCACGTCATCACTTCCCTCGATGGGGAAATGCTTCACGAGGTTTTGGACTTCAACGAGATGCCCGTTATTGATAGTCATGCAAAACTGCGGACCGCAAAAAGTCACAAAAGGCACAACAATGAAGAATCGCCTTATCTCTCTTTTTTTGAGCCTTTTGTGCTTCTTTGCGGCCCTTTACTCCTTCGCACTCGCTTGATGGTCCGCCGTCACGGCCGCCGCGAGATCAAAAAGCACACAACGGACCTTGCCGCTTTCAAGCTGATAAAGCGGGATCTCTTCAGCCGTACATCGAGGCATTCGATACGGGCAACGAGGTGCGAAGTGACAACCGGGCGGCAAGTGGGTCGGGCTCGGCACCAGGCCTTCAATTGTCTCCAATCGTTCAGGCTTCGCGACGTGTTCCGAGCTCAACTTCGGCACTGAGCGCAGCAAGCCTTGCGTGTAAGGGTGTTTTGGACGCAGGAACAACTCGGTCACGTTAGATTCTTCGACAATTTTTCCCGTGTACATCACCGCAACGCGATCCGCTACCTCGGCGACGACACCCAGGTCATGCGTTATCAGCAGAACTGCAAGGTCGCGGTTCTTTCGGAGATCATTGAGCAGTTCGAGGATTTGCGCCTGTATCGTCACGTCCAACGCAGTCGTCGGCTCGTCCGCGATCAGGAGTCGCGGGTTACATGCGAGCGCCATAGCAATCATCACACGTTGTCGCATGCCGCCGGACAATTGATGTGGATAGTCATCGACGCGACGGGCAGGATCTGGAATTGCGACTTCTCGCATAGCTTCGACTGCCGCGCTGCGGGCAGCTTTGCGCGAGAGCTTGCGGTGCAACCGTAGTGCTTCGCCTATTTGCTCTCCGATGGTGAACACAGGATTAAGCGAAGTCATTGGATCCTGAAAGATCATGGCGATGTCATCGCCACGAATCTGCCGCATCTCTTCATCAGACAGTTGGAGGAGATTTTTGTCGTCAAACAGAATCTCGCCTCCCACAATCTTCCCCGGAGGCGCGATCAATCGCATTACCGAGAGAGCAGTAATTGACTTTCCGCACCCAGACTCGCCGACCAGTCCGAGCAGTTCTCCAGAATCGAGATAGAAACTCACTCCATCAACGGCTTTAACCAAACCGGCGCGTGTGGGGAAATGCGTTTGAAGATTATTGACTTCGAGTAAGTGCGACACCGTTGCAATCATCACAATCCCAGGCGATCCATTTTAGGACCTTCATATTCGCTACCTTCACCCGGATAACGCAGGATGCTATCAAATCGTCCTGTCTCCTTCGCGAGCGCCCAGACAAGGCTTTCGCCGGCGGGAACGATCTTTGGCTGTGCGGAAAAGACAGGATCGATATAGGCGGTAGCAGGATCGATGATTTGCCAGCCCTTGCTCTTGAAGATGTCAATCACATCGCCGAGAAACAGGGCATTTAACAGATTGAAGTGCACAAGAATTGTATGCTTGATTGTACGACCCAAGACTTTTCGCGACAGGTCGTCGTAATAAACGGCGCGGTCCAATAAGTGATCAAGATAGAAGCGTCGATAGGAATCCAAATCAGCCGTGGGTTCTTTCTCCAGACGCTTGCGCAGGCGACCATCGATAAACCAGTCCGACGCATCGATCGTCACGTGTCCATTACGATAGCTATGCTGAGCAAGGAATGCTCGGATAGCATCCCGCTTTGCGACGGTATCGCCCTCCTTCAGGTAAGGAAACCGAAAGAACTTTTTGAACCCCGAGAACTGACTCAGCAGTTCCTCGCAACGCAAGATATCCGCGGCAAACGCTTCCTCGCTTACCTTCGAGCTGTGGTAATACAAGTGAGAGTAGCTGTGATTTCCAATGACATGGCCGGCTGAGTTCCAGGCACGAAGTAATTCTTTGCCTTGCTCGTTATCGAGGTTCGAGCCACGAACGAACAGAAGGGCCTTCACGGATCGCGAGCGCAGAGCTGAAAGAATTGCCGCATTTCTTTCGCTGCCGTTCAAACGCACTGAGTTACTGGCCCAGTCGAAGTCGTCCATCGTAATCGCGATCTGCCGCTGGTTGGGAGCCGAGATCGATATTGAACGGTCAAGGCAGCATCCAACTGCCGACAGCGCGAAAAGCTTTGCAAAATCTCTTCTGTTCATCTGCATCAAACCGTTGACGTCTCTCGGTACTCGCCCCAGACACGTCTCAATCGATTGCTTATTTCGCCTACGGTCACCCGCGCTTCAACGCAGTCTAGAATTCGCGGTAGCATGTTCTCAGTACCTCGAGCAGCCTCTTCCAACAGTCCCAGTGTCTTTTCAACCGCTTCGGAATCTCGCGAGGCTCGAACCGCACGCACGCGCTCGATCTGCGCCTGCTCGATCGACGGATCGATCCGCAGCGTCGGCACAGCCGGTTCTGATTCGACTTGAAAACGGTTCACACCGACGACAATAGCTTCCTCAGCTTCAACAGCTCGCTGGTACTTGTATGCCGCTTCTTGGATTTCTCGCTGAATATAGCCGGACTCAATTGCGCGCAACATGCCACCGAGCGCGTCGATCTTTTCCAGGTAGGCTTGAGCGCGCTTCTCTATCTCCGTGGTGAGCTCCTCGATCGCGTAGGAACCTGCTAAGGGATCTGCAGTCTCTGCGACGCCGGATTCGTGAGCGATGACTTGTTGCGTGCGAAGTGCTATGAGCGCAGCTTGTTCGGTTGGCAATGCGAGCGCTTCATCCATTGCATTTGTGTGCAACGACTGAGTCCCCCCAAGTACGGCAGCGAGCGCTTGGATAGTGGTGCGAACGACGTTTACCTCAGGTTGCTGTGCTGTCAGCGATGAGCCGGCGGTCTGCGTATGAAATCGCAGCATTAGCGACCTGGGATCGCGTGCGCCGAAACGTTCCCGCATGATCCTCGCCCACATTCGGCGGGCGGCGCGAAACTTAGCGACCTCCTCAAGAAGGTTGTTATGAGCGTTGAAGAAGAACGATATCCGCGGCGCGAACTGATCAACTTCAAGGCCTGCAGATAAAGCGGCGTCAACGTATGCGATCGCGTCCGCCAATGTGAAGGCAACCTCTTGCACCGCAGTTGAGCCAGCCTCACGGATGTGGTAGCCGCTAATCGAGATTGAATTCCAGTTTGGAACCTCGCTCGCACAGAACGCGAACGTGTCCGTAACCAGGCGCAGTGACGGCTGCGGCGGATAAATGTACGTGCCGCGCGCGATGTACTCTTTGAGAATATCGTTCTGCAGCGTTCCTCTGATCTTGTCGAAACTTACTTGCTGTTTTCGTGCAACCGCAAGATACAAACAAAGCAATGTTGACGCAGTTGCATTGATCGTCATCGACGTAGAAACCGTGTCGAGTGGTATACCGTCGAACAGCCGCAGCATGTCGTTGATGGAATCGATTGCTACACCAACCTTTCCCACTTCGCCGCGAGAAAGTGGATCGTCCGAATCCAGTCCGATCTGCGTTGGAAGATCAAAAGCTACCGACAGGCCAGTTGTTCCATGCGCCAACAGGTACTTGTAACGGGAGTTTGATTCTTCAGCTGTGGCATACCCGGCATATTGCCGCATGGTCCAGAGCCGCCCACGGTACATGTCAGGGTAGATCCCGCGTGTGAAGGGAAATTCGCCAGGGTCAGCTAGATCCTTTTCGTAATCTACAGGTTTAGTGTTAGCTGGATTGAAGGATACGGGAAGCTCGATTCCCGATGTCGTCTCCAACGACTCGCCGGCTTCTTCTCTGGTTTTAGTTGGCATGACTTCGTTCTTACGAATCGCTGCAAGAACCGAAGCCTAACATAGCGTTCCGAAGGCCCGCAATTGACGTTGGAAAACTGGTATCAAGCTATGTCAGAGTATTCAAACAATGAAGCCGGCGGTCATTACAAAGCGCGGCGCCGATCGCGTTCGGCGGGGACACCTTTGGATCTATCGCAGCGACGTGATCTCACTACCAGAGGACAAGGCGCCCGTTGTTCCTGTTCACGACCAGCATGGCAACTTTGTTGGACAGGCTCTCTACAGCGACCGCTCTGAAATTACACTGCGATTGCTCACGCGAGCGAAGGAAACAATTGACAAAGAATGGTGGCGGCAGCGAATTAGAGACGCAGTCTCAAGGCGCGAGAATGTCTCCTCCAGCTCAAATGCCTACCGATTAGTCAACGCTGAAGGCGATTTACTGCCGTCGCTGATTGTCGATCGCTACGATGATGTACTCGTGCTACAGACTCTCTCTCAAGGCGCTGACGCAATCAAAGGCCTGCTGGTAGAGATCCTGATCGAAGAGTTCGCACCTCAGTCGATCGTCGAAAGGAATGATGCGCGCGTCCGTGAGCTTGAAGGACTGCCGGCAGTTTCTTCCACGCTCCATGGCGATGAGCCGGCAGAATTGGAAGTAACACAGCACGGTGTTCGTTTTGTCGTTTCCCCTCTGGCAGGGCAGAAAACTGGTTCTTTTCTGGATCAACGCGAGAATCGATTGGCTGCGCAACGTCTCGCACATGGAAAGGCACTTGACTGCTTCACTTTCACTGGCGCATTTGCGCTGCATCTTGCCCCTGTGTGTGAGAGTGTTGAAGGTATCGACATCTCAGGAGACGCTATCGAATGGGCGCGTCGCAACGCTCGCTTAAACGGTGCGGATAATGTGAAATTCCGCGAAGCAAATGTATTCGACGCCTTACGTGAATTCGAAGAAAACCAGGAGCGGTTTGACACAATCGTTCTTGATCCACCGGCCTTTGCCAAAAACAGGAGCAGCGTAAAGTCAGCAGTTCGTGGGTATAAGGAGATCAACCTCCGCGCGCTGAGGCTACTTAATCGTGACGGAATACTGGTTACTTGCAGTTGTTCCTATCACATGTCGGAAGAAATGTTTTTGGAGATCGTAAAGGAGGCTGCTGCCGACGCTCGTCGAAAGGTCCAACTCGTGGAGAAGAGAATGCAATCGAGTGATCATCCAGTGTTGCTAGGTGTACCGGAGACTTACTATTTAAAATGCTTCATCCTTCGAGTGATTGAATAAGAGTCCTGTCTTCGTTTACGCAGCAACGTACGGCAGAGGCGCAGCAACGCACCGAAGATGCGTTGAAGAAATTGATCGACCGTGATCGCGCCGAAGACAACGGCACGAACAACCGATAGTCTCGCACTCGAGACCCTCACTTCCGCTTGTAAGAAACGCTCTCTCAAAACTAAATGCGGGGCCGCTCCATGAAGCGGTCCCCGCTTTTTCGTGTAACGGTGCCTAATTAATTCCCGCATCGAGTTCCAGCACGACTTTCGTGGTGTAATCCTTCCCGCCTACCGAAAGTTTGACTGTGTAGGTACCGGCCTCGAGCGGTGGTCCAAGGTTGAAGAAGGCGCCGAAACCTCCGCCACCACCACCGCCTCCACCGCCGCCACCGCCTCCACCGCCGCCACCGCCAAATGCGGTAAACCCAGTCGGACGTGGCGGAGGATCGCCGCGAAGGTTCCACTGCACGCGATTGATTCCCACTTCCTTCGTGCCCGTCAGATTCCGAACAACTTTTCCTGTGTAGTCCGTCACAGTGATTTTAACGTCACCCTGAGGCGCGCTCTTCAAGAAGTAGCTAATCGCAGTCCCCGCAGCCGGATTGGCGCCACGAAACCATTTCGAGCCACCCGTGTAACGGCTGAGACGAAGATCATTTAGCCACAATGTTCCCGGACGAACATCGAACAGATACGCATCGGCCGCGGTGACTTTGCTCGAGAGCTGCTGCAGCGGAGTGACGTCGTCAAGGATGTAGATGCCTCTGCCGTGCGTACCTACAATGATGTCATTGTCGCGTGGATGGACCAGGATGTCGTCAATGCGTACCCGCGGCATCCCGGTCATGAATTCTTTCCATTCCGCGCCTCCGTTCAACGATACGTAAAAACCGAACTCTGTTCCTGCGTAAAGCAAATCCTTGTTCTTGGGATCCTCTCTGACTACATTGACAGTCCCCCACGGTGGAAGATTGTTGACGATGGAGGTCCACGTCTGACCATAATCGCGCGTGACAAACAGATACGGTTTGAGGTCATCCAGGCGATGGCCATCAACCGCCACGTAGCAGGTGCCTGCATCGAAATGTGAAGGCTCAAGTCGCGAGATGTGATAGACGTCGCCAATGCCCGGCACGTTCTTCACTACGTTGGTCCAGGTGGCGCCTCCATCGCGGCTCAACTGTAGGTTACCGTCATCAGTACCGGCCCAGATTAAGCCGGGTAGCTTCGGAGATTCAGCTATCGTAACGATGTAACCGTAGCCCTGGTAACCATCGTTCTTCGACGGCATCGGATCTTTACCGGGCACCCCCATGATCGACAGAGTATTTCGATCGATCTTCTTTGTGAGATCCTGACTCGCAGTCCAGGTATCACCACGATCAAGAGACTTGAAGAATCTGTCACCACCAACGTACAGCAGCCGCGGGTTGTGCGGTGAGATTATCAGCGGAGTGTTCCAGTAGAAACGGTACTGCTCATTTGCAGGCGGCGTCGGTACCACATTTGAGGACAAAGTTAGTGCCGCTGGACCAAAGCCTTGTGCCGCAACGCTTGCGGTGGTGTCGGCCGGCGATGCTTCCGGTGAAGGGTTAGGCGAGGCTGACGGAGAAGCTGCGGGTTGCGCTCCCCTTCCCTGCCCACGCGGTCGTGGAACTCCTCGCGGCCGAATGCTGACGCTGCGGCCGGTACGCAAGTCGACCCGGTTTATCGCTCCATTCTGTGACTCGGAATAGACGATCGTGTGCTCTGTCGGATCGATTTGCGCGTAGAAGCCATCGCCGCCACCAACTCTGTACCAGTCCGCGTTCGTTATACCCGCGTTACTTCGAGTCTGGCTCGGTCCACCCCACGAACCGTTATCCTGCAAGCCACCGTAGACGTGATATGGCTTCCGCATGTCAGCGGCCACAGCGTAGAACTGCGCGGCTGGGATCGTGTTCACAAACTCCCACGTAGCGCCTTCATCATAACTGACGTTCAATCCTCCATCGTTACCGATGATTATGTGGTTGCCATTGTTTGGATCGATCCAAATGGCGTGATGGTCACTGTGTGCAATACCCGATTGCAATGATTTGAATGTCTTGCCACCGTCTGTGGACTTGCTAAAGTTCAATCCTCCTACGTACACATATTCGGGATTCTTGGGATCGACTCGAATTTGGCTGTAGTACATTGGTCGATTGTTTTCGTTGCTGACAATGCGCCACGTTCGACCCTTATCATCCGACCGCCAAACTCCGGGTTTTTTGGGATTGATTGGTGTTGGTGTTGGTGAAGCTGCCGGTGAAGCAGACGGTGACGGGCTGGGACTCGGAGTAGCTCCTGGTTGACCGCCGCCCACAATCGGTTCCTCTCCACCTGTGCCTGAGCTGGCTCCTACTTCCATTTGGGCATAAATGATGTTCGGGTTTGAGCGCGAGACATCGAGTCCTATGCGCCCCAACAATCCCTCTGGCAATCCGCCGCCTTCGAGCTTTTTCCAAGTCTTGCCGGCGTCGATCGTTTTCCAAATGCCGCTGCCTGGACCACCGCCGTTGAACCCAAATGATGTCCTTCGCCGCTGGTAAGAAGCTGCGTACAGCGTCTTGCTGTCTGATGAATCCATGGCAATATCGGTAAAGCCAGTATCCTCATCGATGAACTTTACGTTCGTCCACGTCTTACCGCCGTCAACTGTCTTGTAAACGCCACGCTCTTTGTTGGGTCCGAAAAGGTGGCCCAGCACCGCAACGTAAACGATGTTCGGATCCTTCGGGTCGATCACAATTCGCGCGATGGTCTGCGAATCTTTGAGTCCCATGTTGGTGAATGTCTTGCCGCCGTCTGTTGATTTGTAAATCCCATCTCCGAATGAAGAGCTTTGGCGGTTGTTAGGTTCACCCGTGCCGACCCAAACGATATCTGGATTCGCCTGAGCTATCGCGATATCTCCGATCGAAACGGTCGAGTAAGTGTCGAATATTGGCTGCCAGGTCGTGCCGTTATTTGTCGACTTCCAAACTCCACCCGTAGCAAATCCCACGTAAATGATGTAGGGATTGCGCTCGACGACGTCTATGTCATCAATGCGTCCGCCCATACTCGCGGGACCAATTCCGCGCCACACGAAGCGAGTCAGAATTGGATCCTTCGTCCAGTTAATCGGCGTTGGAGTTGGACTGGGAGATGGCGATGCGGTAGCAGATTGTGCGGGGGTGGGTGTTTGGTTCTGCGCTCGGCTGGCCGCCGTTGCCAAAGCCATTATGCAAAGAGCGACCCCAAGCGACGCCAACACATAAACAGCGCGAGCCTTCTCTTTCATAAGAAAGTCCTTTCGTCTCGAATTATTTGTAGTGCTGTGGGATTACACGACGGCCATGTGAAAGGCCGCGTTACTCAGTAAGACACCTGAGAGATCGAACTGGTTACAGTAAAAATCGAAGCGGACTTAACCTTGGGATGAATTGTTTCGAACGCTTTCCGCCAGCCGTTTTGCATCCGGAAGAGCCTCGATCGCGCGCAAGACTTGCGGGTCACTGTCGAGCAATACGCGAGCGCCGGCGTCATTTGAGAAGGCGGCAGTAATGATTTCTTCCCGCAACCGAAGCTTCACGAAATCCAGCTCTTCATCGAGTTGTGAAATCGTAAGGCCAGACATCAAGTCGCTGCGAACGAATTCCTTGAACGCCTCGACGACTCGGTCGGAGATGGGGAAATCACCTGCTCTCGCATTTCGACCATACTGGACCTTTTCGACCTTATAGGTTTCAAGCCCCGGCAGGAGACCGGCAGCCAGCTGGCGCGTGAAGTAGAACGCGCTCTCGGCAATTCGCTGTCTCACGGGGGTGGCCAACAACGGCTTCACCTCAATGTCGGGCGTAATGCCTCCACCGCCATAAAAGACTCGTCCCGCAGCTGTCTTCACGGCTGGGCCAGTGGGTGAGTGCGGCGGAGGAGGTGCGAGTGTCAGAGGCGTCTCGAGGTTTCTTGTATTTGGAGCAGGTGATGCTTGCGGCTTGGGATCAATAACCTCGTGACGAGTGTAGTAGTCGTAAAGAGACCCACTTGAATAGTCGCGCTGCAAAGACCTGCCGTACGGAGTGTAGTAACGGGCCGTCGTAAGCGTCAGTCCGGTGTTGAATGGCAGCTGAAACACTCGCTGCACGAGCCCCTTCCCAAAACTCGTCTCGCCAACAATCAAACCACGCCCATGATCCTGAATCGCTCCGGCAACAATCTCTGAAGCTGAAGCTGTACCGCGATTAATCAGTATCACAAGCGGCAGGTCTTCGGGGTCGGCACCGTTCGATTTGTAAACTACGGGTTCACTGTACTCGCTTCTTCCTTTTACCGAGACAATGACCTGGCCTCGCGGCAGAAACTCGCTCGCTACATCGATCGCCTGGTCCAACAGGCCGCCCGGATTGCCTCGCAGATCAAGAACAAGCTGCCTCATGCCCTGCTCCTTGAGCTTCTTCAGAGCATCCTGCAGTTCGTCGTCCGTCGTGTGTTGAAAGCCGCCGATCAGCCCGACATAGCCCGTGCCCGGTCTAATCATGTACTCGTTGCGAATTGAAGGTAATGGAACGGCATCACGCACGATCGTGAAATTTATCGGTGCTTCTGAACCGGGCCGTTCGACCTTTATAGTCACCGACTCTCCGCGACCACCTCGCACGTTCTTTGAAACCTGATCACTGGACCAGTCGCGAGCATCCTTGCCGTCTACTTCAACGATTCGATCGCCGTATCGAAGGCCGAGCTTAGCCGCCGGTGTTCCGTCTACGGCAGATTGAACATAAACGCCGTCCCGGTGCTGCACGATCGTCACGCCGATACCATAGAAGCGTGAATCTTGATCCTCTTTCAGCTTCTTGAATTCGCTGTAAGGAAAATAAACGGAGTGAGGATCGAGAGTGGAAAGCATGCCTTGGATAGCGGCTTGGGTAGCTTTCTCGTAATCTATTTCGCCTGAGTAGTTCGTTGAGATGGCGACAACGGCTTCGTTGTAGTCCTTCTCAATGTCCTCGGCCGCGCGGTAACTCACTGACCCACTTTTCGAAGAGTTACCTCTAAAAATTCGCGAATTGCCAATGGTTCCGCCAAAAACCGCGGCAATTAACACGACTGTGGCAGCGAACAAGACAAATTTCTTCCCGACTACGCCACCATAGTTTGAATCACCGTTACCAAAGCGATTCGCAACTTCCATGGGTCAAAATATAACACAACCGCCGTCTGGCCTCCGAAGCGCTGTCACAGTTTCCATATGGTATATTTCGGGGCAATACTGTTGATTCCAATGACTCTTTCAATCATCGTCCCCGCATACAATGAATCGGTTCGGTTAGGCAAAACGCTGCCCGTGATTGTCGACTATCTCAACGCAAACGTCCCGGACGCAGAACTAATCGTTGTTGACGACGGCTCGATCGACAACACCGCTGATGTGGCCCGCGAAGCTTTGAAGAATTCCGGAAAGCTTCGGACATCTGTCATTAGTTACAAATCGAACCTGGGCAAAGGTCGCGCGGTGAGACTTGGCTTGCTGGCGTCACGATGTGAGGTGGCGTTGTTTTCAGACGCAGATCTGTCAACCCCGATCACCGAAACACCCAAACTGGTCGACGCAATCGAGAAGGGTGATTGTGATGTCGCGTTCGGGTCGCGCGCGATCGACCGAAGCTTGATCGGCATCCATCAATCCTGGAGACGCGAGCAAGGAGGGCGCATTTTCAATCTCGCGGTGAGGCTTGCTACAGGACTTCCATTTTGGGACACGCAGTGCGGCTTCAAAGCATTTCGCATGAGCACATGCCGGCCAATCATTGAAGCAGCAACGGTAGATCGCTTCGGGTTCGACGTTGAGCTTCTTTACGTCGCGTACCGCGCGGGGTTGAAGTTGAAGGAAATACCCGTTCGCTGGGACCACTATGAGGGAAGTAAGGTGAGCCTGGCGGGAGACAGTTTTAAGATGTTGGGTGAGGTTGGATTGATCCGCCAACAAGCTCGACGCGGCGTTTACGATCAGGCCATCAAGGCGGCGAGAGAGGTCGGCGGCCCAAAGAGTTGAGTTATACTGAAACACACAAAAGATGACGGCGAGACTCAATGTCAACATTGATCACGTAGCAACGGTGCGACAAGCGCGACGCGCGCCGGAGCCGAGCGTCGTCGCTGCCGCGATGGTATGCGAGATGGCCGGTGCTGACGGGATCACCATCCATCTGCGAGGCGACCGCAGGCATATTCAGGACGCGGACGTGGCTCTGCTGCGACAGTCGGTTACCACATATCTGAATCTCGAAATGGCCTCCACGGAAGAGATGCTGAAGATCGCAGTAAACAACCGGCCGGACGCAGTGACGCTGGTCGCCGAGAATCCCGGAGAGATCACAACCGAAGGCGGGCTGGATGTTAAAGGCAACATCTCGCTTGTTCGGGCGATGGTTAGCCGCCTCCGTAGCGAGCACATACTGGCGAGTCTATTTATAGATCCGGATCCTCAACAGATCGAACTTGCGCGCGATGTCAACGCCCAGCAGATCGAGTTGTGCACTTCAGCATACGCTGATGCGACGCTTGGTGCTCGCGGAATGCACGGTGAAGGAGCTTTGCGCGTTTCGAGGGAGTTGCGACGACTGCGCGAGGCTGCTGCGCTGGCAGCACAGTATGGCTTAATAGTCGCAGCTGGACACGGACTCACTTACAGGAATGTTGGTCCGGTAGCTGCAATTTCCGAAGTTGCTGAGTTCAACATCGGACACAACATCGTGTCTCGGGCAATCTTTTGTGGACTTGAACAAGCTGTGCGAGAGATACGTGAGGTGATTAAACGAGGAAGTCACCGACCCGCTCACCAGGTCATCTGACAAACAACTACTCAGCACCCGCAGCGAGTTTCAACCGTACCATCGACCGTTCGAGTTTAGCGCGCGCATTTTCGAAATCTTCTTCGGTACCGGTCCACGCGCTTAATTGTTTTTCGACATGATCGCGGGCGAGCCGTGCGCGCGCGGCATCGATTTCCTCTGGCCGCTCGGCAACTTCCGCCAGAACCGAGACGTGATCGTCCCTCACTTCGACAAATCCACCGGAAACGTGCAGCTGTGAAGTTCTGCCGTCCTGCACATAGGAAAGCACTCCCGTTTGGAGTTGTGAAATCAACGGTGTGTGGCCGGGCAGAATACCGAGCTCACCACCAAGTCCCGGCACGGTAACCATGTTTACCGACTCAGCGAGCACGCGACGCTCGGGTGTGATGACTTCGAGTTCGAGTTGTGCCATAGGAAAAGAAGCGGATTTAGGATTTAGGATTTAGAATTTGGGTATAGGACCTATTCGGCATGTGCGACATATAGCAATCCTAAATCCTAATTCCTAAATCGCAATTCTTTACTGGGCTATCGTCTTCGCTTTAACGATCGCTTCCTCAATCGTTCCGACCATATAGAACGCTTGCTCCGGTAGATCATCGTGCTTGCCATCGACAATCTCGCGGAATCCCCTAACGCTATCTTCAAGCTTCACATACTTGCCCTGCAATCCAGTGAACTGTTCGGCAACGTGGAACGGTTGCGAGAAGAACTTCTGAATTTTTCGCGCGCGAGCGACGACGAGTTTGTCGTCATCTGACAACTCATCAAGACCCAGGATGGCAATGATGTCCTGCAGATCCTTGTAGCGTTGCAACACTCGCTTCACATCCTGCGCCGTGTTGTAGTGCTCGGGACCCAGGATTCGAGGATCAAGAATGCGCGAAGATGACGCGAGCGGATCCACTGCCGGATAAATCCCCAGCTCAACAATCTGTCGCGACAATGCGGTAACCGCATCAAGGTGCGCGAACGTAGTTGCCGGAGCCGGA
Source organism: Acidobacteriota bacterium (assembly GCA_046726175.1). Taxonomy (GTDB): domain Bacteria; phylum Acidobacteriota; class Blastocatellia; order Pyrinomonadales; family Pyrinomonadaceae; genus PSRF01. Next base: position 27,759 of record JBKPAC010000139.1, on the reverse strand, counting down.
TCGGTATAGTCGTCGGCCGGCACGTAGACGGCCTGAATGGAAGTAACAGAACCAGTCTTCGTCGACGTGATTCGCTCCTGCATCTCACCCATCTCGCTGGCGAGATTCGGTTGATAACCCACCGCTGAGGGCATACGACCGAGCAAAGCAGATACTTCAGATCCCGCCTGTGTAAATCTAAAGATATTGTCGATGAACAGCAGCACATCCATTCCCTGGTCACGGAAATACTCAGCCACTGTCAGCCCCGAAAGCGCCACGCGGAGTCGCGCCCCGGGCGGTTCTGTCATCTGACCGTAGATCAGTGCGACCTTTGATTGTTCGATGGCCTTCATATCGACCTTCGTCATGTCAAACTCGCCGGTCTCTTCAAAGTTTTCGTAGAACGACTCACCGAAATTAATAACTTTGGATTCGACCATTTCTCGAAGGAGATCGTTTCCTTCACGAGTACGCTCACCAACGCCTGCGAAAACTGAATATCCCGCCCGCGCTTTCGCGATGTTATTGATCAACTCCATCACGATAACGGTCTTGCCGACGCCTGCGCCCCCGAACAACCCGATTTTGCCGCCGCGCAAAAACGGTTGAATGAGATCGATGACCTTGATTCCCGTTTCAAACATCTGCAGTTCTGTTGACTGCTCTTCGAAGCTCGGAGCATGGCGGTGAATTGGATAGCGCTCTTTGTGTTTCACGTCGCCAAGATTGTCTACAGGATCGCCTATTACATTGAGGACACGACCAAGCGTTCCTTCGCCAACGGGCATCGTGATCGGCCCACCGGTATCGATAGCTTTCATGCCACGTACCATGCCGTCCGTCGGCTGCATCGACACCGTTCGAACGCGACCTTCACCAAGGTGTTGCTCGACTTCGGCAATAACATCGATGGGAGTGGGAACGTCAAAACCGTCGGAAACGATTCTCAGAGCCTGATAAATTGGTGGTAGGTACTCTTCGAATTCAATGTCGACAACGGGACCAATTATCTGCACGACTTTGCCCGTAGCTTGACCGTTGGTGACATTCGCGTTGGTCGTAGCCATACGTACTCTTAACTCCTCTAATGGGTTCTTACGACGGAAAAGCGGGAAGGTTCAAAAGCGAAACAAGATAACATAACGACCAATTCCCGCAAAACGAGTGGGAATTTAGCCGCGGATTAAATGCAAAACCCATTTTCCATTTGCCATTGTAGATTTGCCATTTTCCATTTATTCGCCAGGCTCGGTGAGTTGACAGATTCAATATGCGCAACACCAGAAATGGAAAATGGCAAATCTACAATGGCAAATGGAAAATGGGTTTGTCTTAATCCGCAGCTGTGTTTTTCTCCCGCCGCTTTCATCATTTCTGAAACCTTACTTGTACTAGTGTCGTAGTACAATAGTGAAATGACTCTCAGTTTCCCCATAAATCCCGCCGATCCGATGCCGCTTTACGCGCAGTTGACCCGCGCGATCCGATTTGCGGTAAACACCGGGAAGCTAAAGATTGGCGACCAACTGCCAACAGTCAGGCAATTGGCGGTCGAGTTGCGCATAAACGCCAATACCGTAGCAAAGGTTTATGCGGAACTTGAGCGCCATGGAATCGTCGAGACGCGTCGTGGAGTTGGAACTTTTGTGTGCGCTCGCCATTTTGATGGGAAGGGTCGCCAGGATCACGAGAAGCATCTACGTGACCTCGGCGACCGGGTTATCGCCGAGGCCGGAGCCTTAGGCTTCACTCTCGACGATCTGCTTGACCACCTGCACAGCAGGCGGAAGAAGGAGAAGAAGAATGGCTGACATCACTAGTCTGGTCCAAACGCGAAGTAGTTTGCCGGCGCAGAATACACCGCGGATCAACATAATCTCGGCCGTTGCGTTTCTCGTGCCGCTAGCGATCGGAGCAATGACAGCGATCGCTACCGGGAGTCCTGTCGGGTTGATCGTTGGTGCACTGTTGGGTGCCCTGCTTGCAATCTCACCGAAGATTGCCCGGCAATGGGAACGAGCGGTGGTCCTTCGCTTAGGCAAGTACACCGGATTACGCGGACCGGGGTTGTTCTGGATCATTCCTTTCGTCGATACGATTCCCGCGTGGATCGACCAGCGCGTAATCACAACGAGCTTTGCTGCGGAAGAGACGCTTACTTCCGATACCGTCCCTGTCAACGTCGACGCTGTGCTTTTCTGGATGGTTTATGATCCGGAAAAAGCGGCTCTCGAAGTTCAGAACTATCCGCAGGCAGTGAGCTGGGCCGCACAAACTGCATTGCGCGACATCATTGGTCGAACATCGTTGACTGATTTGCTCCGCGGTCGCGAACGAATCGAGGATGAGCTGCAGAAGTTGATCGACGAACGATCAAACCCATGGGGAGTAACCGTGCAATCAGTTGAAATGCGCGACGTTGTGATTCCCACTGCGCTGCAGGATGCGATGTCCAGAGAAGCGCAGGCGGCTCGCGAAAAACAAGCGCGTATCATCCTTGGCCAGGCGGAAGTAGAAATTGCGAACTCGTTTGAGCAAGCTTCACGGGCTTATCAGGACAATCCGACAGCGCTTCACCTTCGAGCAATGAACATGCTTTACGAGGGGCTCAAAGAGAAAGGTGCGTTGATGCTAGTTCCCAGCACTGCGGTTGAGTCCATGGGAATGGGCGGATTACTTGGTGCCGCGGCGTTGCGACAGAAGAAGCTCACAGAGGGCGACGACACATCGGAATAGCGGTCGTCTGAAGAACTAAGGCCGCACGAGAGATGATCTTGTGCGGCTTTGGTCTTTTATCTGTCATATCTCATTTGACATTAATCATTTTCATTTGATTCATTCCCAAATATTCGTGTCAATTCCATAGTCTCCTCACCGTGTCTCCGTGGTGAATTCCGGTCGCTTCGTGTTAATTCGTGGATCGTTTTGCCTGAGTGGATACTACAGAGTCTCTGTTTCACGCCAACAAGTCGATCCACGAAACGACGAGAATTCACCACGGAGAACACGGAGACTATTGGAATACTCAATGAGAAATGATTAATGTCAAATGAGATATGGCAGATAGAAAACATCAAGGCCGCACGAGATCAACTCCCGTGCGGCCCTCTCAGTTTTATCACTAACGTTAGTGCTCGGGATCGATTCGAATCTTCATTCGCTGGAGGACCTGCAAATCTTCATCAGTAAGCTTGAGAGTGGTGTCGCGGTCGGCGTCTTCGTCACCCGCATGAGGCCGTAGCCCAATTTCCAATCTCAATGTCAACTCCATTTCGTAACCTGCATCCCGCAGCCGTTCGATCGCTTCGGCCACCTTTGGTGAGTTTTCTACCGACTCGTTGATCGCCGTTCCTATGTCGCGAACGATCTCTTTTGCTTCGTCATCAATGTCCAAGGGCCGATCCTCGGTACTCTCTATTAATCGCGTTGCTATGCTACGCGACCACGATTTAGGGGTCAACTAGGTCGTGTAGACGAGCACTTTAATTCATGTTCAGTAAGCAAAACAGCTTCCTTAACTTAAACTTGAAATCGATAAGTGCGTCAATTATCTTTAGGTTGAAGCCATTTCGCCCCACGATGCGGAGCAACCTTCAATCAGTGAGTAATTGATCCATGCAAACAATAGGCATCATTACGGGCGGAGGGGATGCTCCAGGATTGAATTCGGTGATTCGCGCCGTCGTAAAAACCGCGACGTGCGAGTACGGCGCCAATGTCATAGGCATTGAAGACGGGTTCGAGGGGCTGCTTGGAGATACAAGAACTCGCCGCCTGACACCCAATGAAGTTCGTGGTCTGCTCCCAAGAGGAGGCACGATCCTCGGCACGCGCAATCGTGGAAAGTTCGCAGCACTCGAAGTCGGTGGCATAAAAACGGATCCCGAGGACGTCTATCGCGAAGCAATCTCCAACCTCGAACGTCTCGGCATCGAAGCATTGGTGGTCCTGGGTGGAGAAGGGACCTTAGGAATCGCTGCCGAATTCGATCGCCGTGGTGTTCAAGTCTGCGGTGTTCCCAAGACAATCGACAACGATCTCGCATGTACCGAACTCACGTTCGGGTTCATGACGGCGCTCGACATCGCGACTGAAGCCCTCGATCGATTGCATACAACGGCTGAGTCGCACGATCGAATAATGATCCTTGAAGTGATGGGCAGAAACACCGGCTGGATTGCATTGCATTCAGGCATAGCCGGTGGAGCGGATGTGATTCTGATTCCCGAAATACCGTTTTCGATTGAATCGGTAGCGGCAAAGATTCGCAGCCGTGAGGCGGGCGGATCAAACTTCAGTATTATCGTCATCGCGGAAGGCGCCGTTGAGATCGGACACGAACAGATCTATCAGGATAAGGGTGATACTCTTCACGCGCCTCGACTCGGTGGAATTGGCGTGCACTGCAGAGCCGAGCTCGAGCGCCTGATTTCCAAAGAAGTACGTTGCGTTGTGTTGGGTCATCTACAAAGAGGTGGTCGCCCAAACGCATTCGATCGGATGCTAGCAACAAATTTTGGCTCGTGCGCAGTGCGAGCTGTGGCTGAAGGCAAACGAGGCATGATGGTCGCTCTCCAGGCAGGAGATATCGTACCTGTGCCAATCGGGGAAGCAATTGCTAACGTTAAGGTTGTTCCCGCTAACGGTCAGCTGGTTCGTACCGCACGCGATACGGGGATATCGTTCGGCGCACCAGACGAAGGTAAATATCACCGTCAACAGACATAGGAAGTGAGCAGCGAGTTGACACAAGACATCAAACAAAAACTGCAGACTGAGCTGGACGAACTCGAGACAGAATTGCGTATCCATCTACCGAAAGAAATTAAGCGGGCGCTCGAGTTTGGCGACTTGCGGGAAAATTCCGAGTACCGAGCTGCGTTGGACCGCCAGAACGTGGTGAAAGCACGCATCGTTGAGTTGCGACAGCGCATCAGCGAAATTGCTTCGATCGACTTAAGCAAGATTCCGCGCGACAAGGCAGGTTACGGTTCGATGCTGATCCTCTACGATGCCGAGCGCGATGAGGAAATCACGTATCGGTTAGTAACCCCAGAAGAAAGCGATCCTCAACAGGGACTGATCTCCACGATCTCCCCGGTTGGCAAGAGCCTGATGGGTAAAGAAGAAGGTGACGAAGTAGTAGTGAGAACTCCTGCCGGAGCCCGCAACTTCGAGATCAGGCGTCTGACAACTCTCCACGAAGCAAATGAAGAATAATTAGCCGCGGAATTAACGCGGATAAAAACGGATCTGAAGATATTAATAAGCTAAGGTTTGGGCCGTTTATACCTTAGCTCATTAAACTCTGATCCGCGTTCATCCGCGTAAAGCCGCAGCTAATTTTCCCTTACCGTACTGACAGTTTCCCCGCTTTTCGGCATAATGGCGGGGCTAAGGAGAAAACGGACCAGAATGTTCGGAGCCAGTATTGGACGCGGCTGTCAACGGATCATCGATGCGATGGTCCGCTGGCTCGCGTACGGTCACATTAACCCTAACATTTTGACCGTCATCGGAGTCGCTCTGAACGTCGGCTGTGGTTTGCTGTTTGGATTCGGCCGCTTTTTCTGGGCCGGCATAATGCTGATCGTCGCGAATCTATTCGACATGCTCGATGGGCAGGTTGCGCGGCTTTCCGGCAGGGTCACGAGATTTGGCGGCTTTCTGGACTCATCACTGGACCGCCTCTCAGACATGGTCGTGTTTGTCGGCTTAATGGTGTTTTACGCGCGAGATACGGAATTTCACTCAACTCTTAACGTTTTTCTCGCGGGAGCAGGTCTAATGGGCTCGGTTATGGTAAGCTACGCGAGCGCCCGGGCCGAGAGCTTGATTCCCAAGTGCGATGTCGGATTTCTACGGCGCCCTGAGCGCGTAGTTCTTTTTATTATTGGAGCATTGAGCACGCACCCCGGCTCGGACAATTTTTTCGCAAACCGGATGCCTGCTGTCCTTTGGGTACTGGCGATCGGATCCTATTGGACCTTTGCCCATAGGATGTATCACACGTGGCGTGAACTGAATCGCGCCAGTGTGGAAATTGAAATCGACGAGCAATCATCTTATTCATCATCCGCTTCGGGACCTGAACGCCGGACCGAACAGACGCTTGTACAAAAGGCTGGTTAACAGACCCGAATGACAGCAACGAGCGCTTTTTCCTCGCGTGCGAGGGATAATCAATTGACGATCTGTCCTTGTTGCGGCGATAGGTTCAACGGTGATTTCACTGACGGCTGCCTCTCCTGTGGCGCTCGCGCTGTCGGAGAACCGTTGCCGAAGCCGGAAAATGAACTGCCATCCTATGGTCGCTCATTGCTTCTCATGGTTGTGGGCGCGTTGATGCTTCTCATCTTCGTTGTCCAATTCGTCATCGCCGTTTTCCAACGCATACCATTGAAGTTTGAGTTTTGGTCATTCGTCGCGTCAGCTGAAACTGCTGCGTGGAGGCTGAAGTGGGTGGGCATCGTTTGGTGTCTCATCGTTTTGTTCGGGTCACACCGGCTCTACAAGTCGATCGCCGCAGATCCGAATCGCTTCTGTGGAATACGCTACGCTCGTGCTGGCTTGAGGCTGTCTGTCATTGCCTGTCTTTTAGTTGCTGGGTTCATAGGCATCAGCGTTCCCGGGCGTTTACAAAACATTCAAATATCCAGGGAAGCTGCCTATCAGGCACATGTTCATCGATACAGCCGTGCAATTATCGAGTACGGTCTAGCTTACAAAACGCTACCTTCTGATCCGCTTGACGTCCTACGTTTACCGGATCCGGATGGATCGCTTGCAGCGGCAGTTCGGGAACTTGGCCCACTCGGTCCTGGAGCGTATAAACCGAGCGGAGCCGATCTCGCTGCGTTACCAAATCAAAAGCGTAGAAATCTTCGCGGCGCAGTAATCAAGAACGCGTCGATTGACTCTGCACCGGACGACACTCTCACTCCTGGTTTAGCATTCACAAATTACGAATTGCGGCTTGCGGGTCCAGATAAGATCCCGGGAACAGATGACGATCTCGTCGTGCGAGACGGTCTAATTACCAAAGCTTCCGAAGCGGGACCCGGAGTCATTGGCTCAACCGCATCCTCTGGCGCAATCAAACACTAATAGTAATACCATGTCTCTCCTCGATCGCTTCCGAAAAAAGAAGGAAGACGAAACCTCTCGTATCACTCGCCTGTTGAAAACGGGCCGCATTGTTGAAGGCCATATTCTCGATATCACTTCCGATGCTGCTGGACGCATCACGCACGTCTTTTACGCCTATAACATCGCGGGAGTCGAGTACGAGTCCTCACAGCTTCTCGACAATCAGCAGCAAACCTCGGCCAAGCGGTACTGGCCCGGCGCTCGCGTTGAAATCCGCTACGATCCCCGCCAGCCCGGAAATTCAGTTGTAGTGTAGGTCACTGGTCAGTTGCCGGTAGTCAGTTGCTGACGTTTCGTGTAATTTCGTGTCTTCGCTTCGTGCTAATTCGTGGATCCGTTCTTACCGGCCATAAAGCACATCCACGAATTAACACGAACCGAAGACACGAAATAACACAAACAACGCTGATTGCCGACACGTCACTCCGCAATGTTCAAGAAGGTTCTAATTGCTAATCGAGGCGAGATTGCCGTACGCATCATTCGGGCCTGTCGGGACCTTGGCATCTCACCCGTGGCCGTGTATTCCGAAGCCGATGCAAACGCGCTTCACGTGCACATGGCAGACGAAGCCGTCATGCTTGGCCCAGCGCCGTCAAATCAAAGCTACTTGTCGATTGAGAAAGTTATTGCCGCGGCGCAAGCCGTACAAGCGGAAGCTATTCATCCCGGATATGGATTCCTCGCAGAGAACAGCGACTTTGCCCGGGCAGTCACTGAAGCAGGTTTGACCTTCATTGGACCAACGCCGGAAGCGATGCGAATTATGGGGTCCAAGATCACTGCACGAAAAGCAGCTCTTGAAGCAGGAGTGCCCATCGTGCCTGGTACTGTTGAGCCGCTCACGTCCGTCACGGAAGCCGCAGGGGTTGCAGAACAGTTTGGTTACCCGATCATGTTGAAAGCTGCCGCGGGAGGCGGTGGCAAGGGAATGAGACTGGTCCATTCCGCCGGTGATCTCCAGTCCGCATTTGAAACTGCGCGATCTGAGGCAGCTGCTGCATTTGGTGACTCGTCGCTATACCTCGAGAAGGCGATTGATCGACCCCGCCATATTGAAATCCAAGTCTTCGCCGACTCGTTTGGCAACACCGTTCATTTGGGAGAACGCGAGTGCTCGATCCAGAGACGGCATCAGAAAGTTATTGAAGAGTGCCCGTCTCCAATAAATGATCAGCAGCTTCGTTCGAACATGGGAGAAGCCGCGGTCAAAATTGCTAAGGCCGTTAACTACGATGGCGCTGGGACTGTGGAGTTCCTGGTAAGCGGGACAACTTTCGACTTCTATTTCCTTGAGATGAACACGAGACTGCAAGTCGAACATCCGGTTACCGAGCTGGTGACGGGCATCGATTTGGTCTGCGAGCAAATAAATGTGGCTGCGGGTACGCGTCTCTCGTTTTCACAAAACGATGTCGACTGGCGTGGTCACGCTATTGAGTGCCGTGTGTATGCTGAAGATGCTGCCAACGATTTCATTCCTTCTCCCGGCAGGATTACGTACCTTCGCGTTCCTTCCGGACCGGGCATTCGTGACGACAGAGGAGTGGAAGCCGGTTCCGAAGTTTCAATCTATTACGATCCGATGATTTCGAAGCTCGCTGCGTGGGGACGAACCAGGGCGGAGGCGATTGACCGTTTGCGTACCGCTCTGGACGAATATTCAATCGGTGGAATCAAAACGACACTCGAGTTCTTCCGCCACATCGTTCGTGATGACGAGTTCATTTCCGGTGACCTCGACACGGGGTTTATTTCGCGGTTCAACGCGAGGCGAGAAACGACGGTAAATGAAGAGAACGAACGTGAGAAGGATATCGCACTGATAACTGCTGCATTTGACTTCACTCGCAGGCAACGCCAATCCAGTCTGCAGCGAAACTCCGTTGAAAGCCCAAACCGGTGGAAACTTTCCGCACGCCCTGCGCATCGCAAGCCGTTTACGTCAGTCCTGACCAGGGAACGAAAATGAAATTGAATGCGGCACTCGACGGCGCGACGCACTCACTCACGTTGAAGTTAGAAGGTGAGAAGCTGAAGGCTCAGGTTGATGGCAGAAATTATGAACTCGAGATCCGGGTGCATGAAAACGGATACCTGGTTCTGGATGGTACGAGAGTGCATGATTGTCGCGTCGAACAGTCTCAGAATACATTCACTGTTCACTTCGGACCAGACAGGTACACGATAACGATAATCGATCCAAAGCGTCTACGAGGAACAGATGCCACCGGAGGTCACGATCACGGCACGGCAAAGATCGTCGCGCCGATGCCCGGTAAGGTGGTACGCCTGCTCGTAGCTGAAGGGGCAGAAGTGAGCGCCGGCGCCGGTATTCTGGTGGTCGAAGCAATGAAAATGCAAAACGAGTTAAAGTCTCCGAAAGCAGGAAAGGTTCTTTCAATTCACGTGGAGGCGGGAGGAACTGTCAATGCCGGCGAGGTATTGGCGATTGTGGAATAGCAACCATGCCGGAAGATTTAAGAATACTGTTATGGGACATTGATGGAACGTTGATCAGATCGGGTCGCGCTGATGCCTTCAAGGATTACACGATCCCGGTGCTTGAGCAGGTCTTCGGCACTGCTGGAAGGCTAAGCGAGATGCGCGTTTCCGGAATGACCGATCTTCAGATCGTGCTCGAAGCTCTGCGTCACGAAGGCTACACTCCTGAACGTATTAAGGAACGGATTGAACGGCTCCGCACGTGCTACATGGAAGAGATGAGACGTGTCACCGGAAACGGCCAACAGTTCTTTTATGTATTGACGGGTGTGCGAGAAGCGCTCGAAGCCCTATCGAAGCATCCTCGTTATCAATCCGCACTGATGACTGGAAATATCGAGCCGGCTGCGCATTTGAAGATGGAGTTGGTTGGACTTTCTCATTACTTTACTCTGCCGGGTTCCTTCGGAGATGAATCTCATGATCGTCGCGACCTGCCGGCCCTGGCCGCAAACCGCATTCGCCGCAAACTCGAAATCGATCTTGAGCCGTCGCAATTCATCGTGATTGGTGACACCCCAAACGACATTGACTGCGCTCACCACTTCGGAGCGCGAGCTCTCGCAGTAAACACTGGTCGGCTTTACTCGGGGGACGTTCTGCTACAGCACAAGCCAGACGCCTTCTTGCAGGATCTGTCGGATACGGAAGAAGTGCTTCGAACGCTCGAACGGCTTTAGACCCAACAAGACTCCTTATCAAGGTTTGTTTACGTAAGTGCACGAAGAGACTGTCGACAGTGCAGCGCTTCAACACGTCTACTGGATCGGCGGCGCGAGTTGTGCAGGCAAGTCGACCATCGCTCGTCGCATAGCGGCTCAAGAGGGCTTGCCTGTTTACGCGACCGATGACGTGATGGCGGATCACGCGCGGCGGAGCACTCCCGAAGATTCTCCGTTGCTGCACAGGTTCATGGAGATGGACATGGACGAGCGATGGGTGAACCGACCCCCGAAAACTTTACTCGAAACATTCCACTGGTTTCAGGGTGAAGGCTTCAAGCTGATCATCGAAGATCTCCTTCGTCTCCCACGTGAGACCGGTGTCATCGTAGAGGGGTTCAGGCTGTTGCCACGCCTTATCAAGCCTCTGCTCTCCGTACCTGGTCATGCTGTCTGGCTCCTTCCGACGCCGGCCTTCCGTCGGGGGGTGGTCGAGCGTCGCGGGGGATCGATGTGGGGATTTCTCGCCAAGACCACCGACCCGGAAAGAGCGTTAAGCAATTTGCTTGAGCGCGATCAGATGTTCACGGATTTGCTCCGCGAGGAAACGGAGCGTTTGAAAGTGCCCGCGATTGAGGTAGACGTTACGATGACTGAGGATGATCTCGTCAAGCGAGTGACAGAAGTGTTCGAACTCTGAGGCGCAACTACCATTTCAAAAGTAACGCCGCACTAATTCAAATTCTATGAAAGCCTTTCAAAATGTCTCGTGTCGCCAGACGTAGGATTACGGGCCGTCCGTGCGGGCAAGTCGTCGGTGAGGAAGTCAGAAGCAATCGATCTATCAGCCACCGCATTTTTTCCGGGGCCAGTGGCATGTTGACTTTGATTGCGGCGTGACATGCAAGCGACGCAGCGATTTCGTCGCGAAGTGTGTCGCGGGCCAGTCCACACTTTTCGTTATCTACCGAGTCTAAAACCTCCGCAAGCATGTTCCGAGCCTCACCTGAAGGTAGGTCAGCAGGGGTAGCTTTGATTGCCACTGTACGTCCCGACAGTTTCATCAAGTCGAAACCGTAAACTTCCAGTTGGGAAACGACTGCATCGAACGCTGTGGCCTGAGCCGGAGTCAGATCGAACGTCTCTGGCACCAGCAGATTCTGTGATTCAGCTTTTCTTTGAGATTCCAACGCGCGATATTTATCGAACAGAATGCGCTCGTGCGCCACATGTTGATCGATCAGAAGCAAACCCTCGTCATCGACAGCGACAATGAAACTCTCATCCAACTGGCCGAGAGCACGAATGTTTGGTGAAAGAGACTCAACCGCAACTGGTCTGACAAACTTGTCCGCTGACGCCAGAGGTGGCAGTCCGACTTTCGTTACCGCGGTGGTGATGGGCGTTTCGGCTTCTTCTGTCAGGGTCGTGCTGCGATCGTCCCAACGCTCGCCAGAGAAAGAATCTGAATGCGAATCTTCAGCTTTTAAGTCATCCAGAATCGGCATGCTAGGAAACTCGATTCGGGTCTGGTCCACCGTTGGGGCCACCGAGGTCGATCTCGCAAAATCGATCGGTGGCTGAGCCGTTGAAAACTGACTCACAGAATCCTTGACCGGAGGAACGTTAACTGCTGGAGCTGGTTCAATAATGCGTTCGACGTTCGCTGCCGCAACAGCCGCGGACTTTTCCACAAATCCGGCACTAGCGAGAGCGGCGCGGACCGACTCGCGAACAGCGTCAGCAACCGCAGCCGCACGACGAAATCGCACTTCAGTCTTCGCCGGATGCACATTCACATCGACTTCCTCGAGCGGAGTTTCGATGAAGAGCAACGCGGCCGGATACACACCGTGAGGCAGAATCGAGCGATAACCCTCAGAAAGCGATCGGCCGATCAATCGATCACGAACGAAACGGCCATTGACAAATAGGTACTGTGCGTCACGGGAATTTCGCCTGTCGCGTGGCGCGGAAACGTAACCTCGAATTCGTGCCACCTCAGAGTAACCTCCGTCGACCTCCAGCAAGTTGTCGAGGAATTCCTGACCAAATATTTGGTATGCACGTTCATTCAAGTCCTTAGCCGGCGCCGCCCGCAACACTTCCCTGCCATTATGTCCCAGAGTAAAAGCAATCTCAGGATGCGCCAGGGCGTAGTGCGTGACGAGATTTGTGAGATGAAATGTTTCGGTGGCCTCGGATCGTAGAAACTTTCTGCGCGCAGGAACATTGAAAAACAGATCCCGCACGACGATCGTCGTTCCACGCGGATGAGCGGCGTCTTTGACGTCACGCATTCGACCGCCTTCGATGGTGACGCGTGTTCCGGCAGGAGCCTCTTCGGTCCTGGTCGTAAGCTCGACGCGCGCTACGGACGCGATTGAGGCTAGAGCCTCTCCACGAAAACCCAACGTAGAAATTGCTGCCAGATCTTCAGACCGGCTAATCTTCGAAGTAGCGTGACGCTCGAAAGCAAGCAGAGCGTCATCACGGACCATGCCTTCTCCATCGTCTGAAATCTTCAGGAGTCTGCGACCCCCGCCTTCGATCTCGACGGCAATTCGCGATGCGCCTGCATCGATTGAGTTTTCCACAAGTTCTTTGGCTACGGAGGCAGGTCGCTCAACAACCTCACCGGCAGCGATTTGATTGGCGATGTGATCAGAGAGGACGCGGATTTTGGACATTTTCGATTTTCGATTTTCGATTTTCAATTTTGATTGTCGTCAAATCGGCAATCGACAATCGAAAATCGAAAATCACAAATAAACCACGTGGTGGTCAGTCGATCCCAAGTTGATCGCGTTGTAGATCCATTCGATCACGTAAGCGCCGTGGCGGGCCAGCAATGACGTGATGTTTATGTGCCGTTCCTGTAGAGACTTTTCGGGATACAGTTGATCAAAGGCGCGCTGCAGCTGTCGTTGAGCAGCTTCATCACGACTCATCTGAGCGCGATGAAAACGAGCCCGCAAACCATCGAGCTGATAATTGATTTTTCGACGCCCGGTTTCGAGTGCCGCAGCGAGAGTCGGATCGATCATCTTCAACTTTTCGGCCAAATTGTCCAACTCATTATTAACGTTCTTCTCAGCATCGCTGAAGGTTCTCGCAGTGTCGGCGCCTAAGTGCTCTTCTACGACGCGAGTCAGCACGGCTTCCGGCCCAGCAAACAGATCCACGAGACTAAGTCCATATCGCTCGAGCGAGCGACCAGTATGTGATTCCACCATCGTCAAACTCGAGCGTGGGAGGATCGGAGTAACGGGACGGTCAAGCAACCGGTAGACTTCGGCTGTTTGCGCAAAGTAAGCGATTTCTGCCGAGCCACCAAGATAAGCCACAGTGGGCAAGAGATAATCTTGAACAACTGCTCGCAATAGCACATTGGGACTAAGCCTCTGAGGCTCAGCAAGCGCGAGCTGTGCGAGTTCGTCCACTGAATACTCAACATCAGAGTCTTTCGCTCGGTAGTTGCCGCTTTCAGTTCGCGTGAGGGCATGACGAGCACCGTCGTCGTCTTGCAGGAATAGCGGAAACGAGTTCTCGGTTACCATAACCTGCGCATGGTATCCGGTTGCCTCCAGTTCACGGCTTCGAGCAGCTACCGCGGCAGCGATCTCTTCGCCGCGTCTGGCGGCCGCCGAATAAAGTGGCGCAGCGAGTTCTTTCAACGTTGGATCGAGCGGATCGAGGAGCACCAGACCGTAACGACCCAGCAGCGCAGTCATCGTTCTGGCAAAGGCCTCGGTATAACTGCGGCCAGGTTGCCACGAATTGCGTAAGATGACTTCCAGTTCAGTTATGAACTCGGAGTTCGGCAAACGTTCGATCAGCTCGGAAATAACTGACTCGATGGAATCGTCGAGAACGACGTTGCCGACAGGACATCCCTCACGGTGAAGCCGCGTTGAGACTTCTACACTGTCGAGGAGACAGTCGCGACTAATGAATTCAGCTTTGGCTACCTCAATGAAATCGTGATCTTCAGCAGCTATCCAAAACACCGGTACCGCCTTCGTATTCCGCTGAGACAAACAACCGGCGAGCTTCACTGCCGACACTGCTTTGTAGATAGTGTACAGAGGACCGGTGAATAATCCGGCTTGTTGACCTGAGACAACAGCGAGACAGTCAGTATCGCGAAGTAACTCGATGTTCTTTGCTGTCTCTGTACCAGCGCCCCACGCTTGGTTCCTGCGCAACAGCGCGTCGCACAAGCGTTCACGATCAACCTTGTGGGCCTGAAGCACCTCGTCCTTTCGTTGCGGCAATTCATGATGGAAGCGAACAGCACCTGGATAGAAGCGTTTCAGCGCAAGAGGATCCTTGAGGTAATCGAGGAAGAGGCGAGACTGGGTTGGAATACGGTCGAAGGGAAATGTTTCAACACGTAATCCCGACTCTTCGGGCGTGCTATAACAAGCGGGCTCTGCGATGCTCAAGACGGTTTCAACTCCTGCCCCACAATTCTACGCACGATACTGTGCTTCTACCAGCGAACACAATCTGGCCTGAGATCTGGAAATTCGGAAGTTAGATTGTCTTCACCGGCAGGCTATCGAAAGCTGCCTGGGCGGCATTTAAAACGTGAGCAATCTCTTCGCGAGCCTGATCGTCGGGCATTCGAAGCGGAGCTCGAACCGCACCACCCCGATAACCATTCATATCCATCGCGGCTTTCAGACCGCCGATTCCATACTTCGTGGTCACTGCGGCAGCGAGTGGCGTCAGCTTTTCTTGTAAAGCCGTTGCGCGATCATCGTCGCCTTCAGCAATGGCGCGGAAAATCTCCAGACAAATCTCGGGAACAACGCAACCGACGGCAAGCACCGCCCCAAAAGCTCCGGCCTTCAAAGCGTCACGCAGCACGGTTCCGTTGCCGGTAAGGACTGCGAATGAATCAGCAGGCGAGGAATCGCGCACGAGTTCGACAGTCTGCCTGAACTTATCCGTGTCAGCTGAACTATCTTTGACACCAATGATGTTTGGATGCCGAGTCAACCGCGCGATGCTCTCAGGTTCAATCTTAATCCCTGTTAGTGGAGGCATGCTGTATAGGATTAAGGGTACGGGCGAGTGATCAGCTACCGCGGTGTAGTGTTGAATAAGAGTCTCCTGATCAATCACTGTTCTGTAGAAAGATGGTGTAATCACCAGCACCGCATCCGCGCCGTGATCGGCAGCTTTCCGGATCTCCTCGATCGTAACGCGCGTGCTTTGTTGACCGGCGCCAACAACAAAACCAAAGCCTGCGGGTATTTCAGATCGTGCTGCATCGATGACATCGACGTATTCGCGTTCATCAAGATGCACACGTTCACCGGTTGAGCCCAGGACTACGACACCGGATATACCAGTCGATAGCCATTCTTGAATATTGGCTCTTAACGCGGAGAAATCCACGGCTCCATCGCTTTTAAAAGGTGTCGTAGCGGGAAGAAGCACGCCTCGAAGAAATGCGATTGCAGTTTGTGATTTGGAAATGGAAACGGCCTCACTGGGAGTTGATTCGTACGACGGCGTCATTATAGCGAAGATGAAGCTTGACCACGAACGCGGCGTGTTTGATGATTGGTCTCAATTCCAATGGAACACTTCGACTTAGTCATCATCGGTGCTGGGCCAGCGGGACTTTCGGCGGCCGAGGCCGCGGAGCGCGAGGGGCTTAAGTATCTCGTCATCGAGAAGGGCACGATTGCCGACACCATCCGGCAATACCCTGTCGGACGAACTCTCTTTTCAACGCCGAACGAGCTCGAGATGCATGAGGGTAAGCTGAAACCCTGCCGAGAGAAACCAACGCGTGAAGAGCTTCTGTCTCACTACATTCATTTTGTGCTTCAACATGATCTGCGCATCAATACCGCCGAAGAAGTAATCGATGTCACTGCAGAACAGCCTGAAAGCTTCAAGGTGACAACGTCAGAGGCGGAATACAGCGCGAGCTCTATTCTCTTCGCGATCGGAGGAATGGCCCATCCGCGACGATTGAATGTCCCCGGAGAAGATCTGCCCAAGGTCCACCATCGCTTTGTCGAGCCGTACCCGTACGTCCGAAAAGATGCACTCGTAGTTGGTGGCGGAAACAGTGCGGCAGAAGCAGCTCTGTTTCTTTCAGAGGAAGGCGCAAGGACCACGATGGCAATCTGGCGCGAGGACTGGGAGAACCAGGATCCCAAAGCAGGTGCAATGAAGCACTGGGTCCGTAAGCCGCTCGAACGCGAGATCGCGGAAGGCCGTTTGCAGGTGATCCTTTACAAGCACGTTGATGAGATTACCAAGCGCGATGTCACAATCACGAAGGAAACTGGCGAAAAAGTGACGATTGCGAACGACGTCGTATTCGTCCTGGTGGGGAGCGATGCTGACCTGACTGTCTTGAGAAGACTTGGAGTAAGGACTGAACCTGGCAAATCGGCGATGACTGAAGTTCCCGTCTATGATCCTGGAACTTTTGAAACGAACGTGAGTGGTATCTATGTCGCCGGGCACTTCACCAACGCCAGGCACATCAAGGCTGCGATTGATGTACCGCGCCAGGTGGTACCACTGATAGCGGAAAGGCTGCGGGCCGGAGTAAAACAGTAATCGACACAGGATTTCAAACTCCTGGCTTCAATCCTGAGAACGGATTTCGAGAAGTGAGCAAAGAGGATTTCGATGGGGTGCTGTATCAGGCCGCTAACCTGTCGGACAAATCGCTGCGATCCTTGACAACACTCGCTGTGATTGAGCCCTGCCTGCAACGAACTGCAACGCTAGGGAAATCAAAACCATAACAAGCAGGCCGCAAAAAAGCACAAGAGGCACAAAAATTGGCGATTGGAGATTTTGTGCCTCTTGTGCTTTTTTGCGGTTATTCTTCAGCGGTGGGCAGATATTCTCTTCGAGCCACTCCGGTTTCTCTCGCCGCAATCTCGACTGCACGCGCGACTGCCTCAGCTATTCGCTTATCGAAGACTGAAGGGACGATGTACTCCGGATGGAGTTCTTCATCTTTGATAATGCCGGCAATAGCATGCGCGGCAGCTAGCTTCATCTGCTCGTTGATGCGCGAGGCTCGGCACGAAAGGGCTCCGCGAAATATACCTGGAAAGCAGAGCACGTTGTTGATTTGATTCGGGTAATCCGAGCGACCAGTCGCCATCACAGCAACGTACGGAGCTGCTTCTTCAGGCATGATTTCCGGCGTCGGATTAGCCATTGCAAAAACGATCGGCTTTTCAGCCATTTGCTTCAGGTCGCTCACGTTGATAACGCCCGGCACTGACAGGCCCAGAAAGACATCCGCACCCTTAATCACATCATGGATCGTTCCCTTTTCAAGGTTCGGATTTGTGTTTCGCGCGTACCAGTCTTTTACCCAGTTCATATGCTCGCCGCGGCCTGCATACAGCGCCCCGAATTGATCGCAACCAATGATGTTCTGTACACCCGCTGCCATGATGATCTTTGTACAGGCAACACCGGCGGCTCCGACGCCATTAACGACCACCTTAATGTCGGACATTTTCTTTCCGACAATCTTCAGAGCGTTAATCAACGCTGCCAGCACCACCACGGCGGTTCCATGCTGATCATCATGGAATACGGGAATGTCGAGCTCTTCTTTCAGCCGCTCTTCAATCTCAAAACACCGTGGCGCCGATATGTCTTCCAGGTTAATCCCGCCGAACGCTGTGGAGATCGCTTTGACAGTCCGCACGATCTCATCCGGATCTTTCGTGTTCAGACAAATAGGAAACGCATCGACACCAGCAAATTCTTTGAACAGCATCGCCTTGCCTTCCATCACCGGCATTGCCGCTGCTGGTCCAATGTCGCCGAGACCAAGAACTGCCGTACCGTCGGTAACAATCGCAACTGTGTTTTTCTTGATCGTAAGCGTGAATGCTTTTTCAGGATCTTCGTGGATGGCTTCACAGATTCGCGCGACGCCCGGCGTGTAAGCCATGGAAAGATCGGCTCGGGTTTTAAGCGGTATCTTTGGAACAACTTCGATCTTGCCACCCAGGTGCATGAGGAAAGTGCGATCAGAAACGTGTATGACCTCTATGCCATCGACGTCCTTCGCGGCCTGAACGATTTGCTCACCATGTTTGCTCGAGGTGGCGCTGACGGTAATGTCGCGGATGATCGAATCGCTTGCGACGCTCACGATGTCGATCGCACCGATGTCGCCGCCCGCTCGACCGATAGCCGTAGTCAGTTCTCCCAGCGTGCCGGCCCGGCTCGATAGTTTGACGCGTAGAGTCAAACTGTAACTGGCGCTAGGCGTTGTTTGCATGATTAGTTTCGATGTCAGACGGTGAGCCAAACTCTAACGCCAAATAAATGAGGGTGCAACAGCATCAACGAGACATTTAGTTCGTGTCATTTCGTGTCTCGGTTTCGTGTAAATTCGTGGATCGTCTGTGCCGCGTCAACCAAGAACGATCCACGAATTTACACGAACCCCGAGACACGAAATCACACGAAGTTTCACTTGCGGTACACCGTAACCCAATCACTTACCGAGAAGTCTCTTGATCTCATTCAAACGTTGTCGATTGGTTTTCGTTTGTCGAGCAAGGTTGACGGATCGAATACCGAGGACCTTGTAAAGCGCGAGCGCGTCATTCAGCCCTGGCTCGGAGAGTGCCTCCAAGTGGCGCTCCACTGTCGAGACATCAGCACGCGCGAAGGTCCCGGTCAGCGCGTGCGAGGGATCGAACCTTTCGAGATTTCGAGAATTGCTCTGAACCAGAGGCAACAAGATCTTTCGTGCAATGTCGGTGCTCAGCCCTGCTTCAGTCAGCATTCCAATCGCGACATCGAAGAGGGCAACCATTTGGCCGGATACCATTAACGCTGCGGCATGATACAGCGCCTTGCTCTCTGGCTTTATTGAGAAACTCCGGCCTTGCAAGTCACGGACGATCGTTCGAGCAGCAGCAACTGCTGTCCGCTGGCCCTCGAGACACCAGTATGCGCCGTTCCACCTCGGCACTCCTTTCACCCTATCGCTTACGGCAATCAACGGATGTAGCGAGCCGATAGCGAAGCCCTTCGCGGCCAAAGGACCCAGAACCGCAGAAGACAACGCCCCGCTGGTATGAAGAACGATCCGGCCTTTGATGTTGGAATGCAGTCGAGCCAGTTTCCCTGCAACATTCTCGATGACATCATCCGGCGTGGCTATGATGATGAGTTTGCTTGGAGGCAGCCGATCCAGCTGACGCTCGGCCAACGTCAAAGGCAGGACGTCTAATTGGGTGGCCGCTTTGGCAGCGTTTTGGCCTCGCTTCGCGACGAGGGCATCGAGCTGGTATCCGGCTGCTGTCAATGCCACTGCCAGGGCGCTTCCGAGCCGCCCTGATCCGATAATTGACACGGAGGGCCGTTTTCCTGAGCTTCGACTTGCCATTGAATCTTTTCTTAAAGGCAACGGAAAGGAAATGGAGGCCGCGGCGGCCACTGTAAATCTAGGGGTTTTGGAGCGGGTGGATTATAATGGCGCTCACACTGGTAAAGCCAAGAACGGGTTTCTCAGGTTGGTATTTGAACCAGGCCAAAAGCATTTTCGGCGCGCAACCATGCGACAACCCCTCGGCATCATAGACTGCGCGTTGTAAGACCGCGAAAGCCTTGACCTTTAGGTCTCCTGCCCCCTAGCCAGTTTCGATAACGTTTTCGCCGACGCGCTTTGACAGTCTACGGCCCAAAAGAGGTCTCTCCTTTCGGCCCACGTTTTAAGGAAGTTTCTGGAGGTTTTTTCGAAATGAAACGCTTCTCCCGCGCCGTAACCGCTCTGGTGCTGACCTCTTCACTGCTGGGTGGCTCATTAACCGTCCTTGCTCAGACCTCGCAATCGAACACTCAAAATAAGGATAACAGTGCAAAAGCCGCTCCGACGCAGGCGGCCTCATCGACAACTAAGTCTAACAAGCCGTTGTCGACCAATGAGGACCCCTCGATGATCGGAAAACGCAATATCAACGGCGGCATCATTTCCAAAATGAGTGGTTCGACGGAAAAAGAGGTTCGCCTCGGTCGTGAACTGGCGGCCGAGGTCGATCGTCAGGCCAAGTTTATCGATGACCCGGCGATTACAGAGTACGTCAATCGCGTGGGGCAAAACATCGTATTGCACTCTGACGCCAAGGTGCCTTTCACCATTAAGGTCATCGACTCGGATGAAGTAAACGCATTCGCATTGCCTGGTGGATTCTTCTACGTCAACAAGGGATTGCTTCTCGCTGCCGACAATGAAGCGGAGCTGGCGGGAGTGATGGCGCACGAGATAGCTCACGTCGCCGCACGGCACGCAGTCGAAAACAACACGAAAGCTACTTTGCTTGAGTACCTGGCGCTCGGGGGTTCGATCTTCCTCGGCGGCTGGCCTGGAGTGATTTATCAGAACACCGCCGGCCTGGGGCTTCTTGGCGCGTTCATGAAGTTCAGCCGTGGTGCTGAAGAAGAAGCCGACAAACTTGGCGTCCAGTACATGTACGCGGCGGGTTACGACCCCACCGCAATGGCGACGATGTTTGAAAAGCTCGAATCGAAGAACAAGAAGAAGCCTGGGTTGATTGCCCGCGCATTCGCCAGCCATCCGGCTCCGCCGGACCGCCGCGCCTCAGCGTTGGCTCTTGCTGCACGATTTCCCGAGCATGAGGAATATGTAATCAGCTCGTCAGAATTCCAGCGCGTGAAGTCACGGTTACTGCGGCTCTCTAATGCTCGTGCATCGACTGCCGGAGCGCTTGCCGCAGGTGACGACGGCTCTAGTGGCAGACCGACATTGAAGCGTCGCCAGCCAACGGGGGATGATTCCACCACGACGACTGACAGTACTACCGGCGAGCAAAAAGCACCGGAGCAACAGGGTCCGCCTAAGTTAAAGCGGAACGACAGTTCAAAACCTGATCCGAAACAACCCTAAGGGTTTGAATCAATGAATAGACCCAAGGCCCTCAGATTATGCTGAGGGCCTTTTGCTGTTGTGCTACAGCTCTTGTGATTTCGTAATTGGTGCTAAGATAGCCAGGTCAAAGACTACCCTAAAGCTTGCCTCGGAGCTTTCATAGTCTGAATTCCTCAACCGCCGGTGAGTAAGTCATGTCTCCCTCTGATCGTTGGATTCAACCTGCCAACATCCCGCAGGAAAAGCGTGTTCAATCAAATGCTCCTGGAGATTACAAGTACTGGGGATTCATCAGCTATAGCCATAAGGATGAGAAATGGGCGGCTTGGCTGCAACGATCCCTCGAACGTTACTACCTGCCACGGAGTCTTGTCGCCAAACCAACATCCGTAGGTCCAATCCCGAAACGACTCTACCCTGTTTTCCGGGACCGCGAGGAACTTCCTAGCTCGCACAACCTTTCCTCTGAAATTCAAGAGGCGCTGCTGCAGTCCCGAAGCCTTCTAATAGTTTGTTCTCCACACTCGGTGGCCTCGAGGTGGGTAAACGAAGAAATCCTCACGTTCAAACGTCTCGGGCGGAGTACCCGCATTTTCTGCCTCATCGTAGACGGTGAACCTTATGGGTCAGACTATCCCGAAACCGGCCTTCCAGAAGCTCTTCCTCGTGCGGTTCGTTTTGAGATCGGACCAGGGAATGAGCTGACTCAGCAACGCGCCGAACCAATTGCGGCGGATGCTCGGAAAGGAAAAGATGGCAAGCAGCGAGGACTACTTAAATTGGTCGCGGGGATTCTGGACATCCCGTTCAGTGACCTCATTAAACGCGACGCCCGACGACGATTCCGGCAGCGTGTAATTTGGGCAACGGCAGCGGCTGTCATTCTGGCCGTGATAACGGGAATCTGGTGGAGCGGAAAGCAGAGCACGAATTTCCAGTTTAACCGGGCTGAGGAACAAACTCGCCTCGCATCCACGAAAACCCAAGTAGCCTCAATGCGCGCTCTCGCTTCCCAAGCCCAGGACATGTTCGAACGGGACCCTGCCCATCTCCATACCAGTATTCTGCTTGCAATCGAAGCGCTGCATCGTGCGATAGCCCTTCAAGAGCCGGCAGACGAATCTCTCGGGGTGGTGCGACGTGGACTGGCTCTTCTACCACGCTCATTGGCCCAACACATGGACCATCCAGATGGTCTGGAGGGTGGAGTATACAGTCATGACGGCCGTTGGTTCGCGACGCTAGATGGTAAGAACGTATTTCTGTGGGAAGCAGCGACAAGCAAACAGATTGAGCCAATCTTTCTCCCCGGCGAGGGTGTCGCCCTTGCGTTCACTCCAGACAACGAACGACTTGTGACCGCCAGCAACAAAGCGGTGCAAACTTGGGATCTCAAGACACACACGCAGGTCGCGGAACAGCAATATGACAAAGAATTCTCCACCTATGCGATGCTGAGTCCGGACGGCAGGTGGTTGGCTTCATCAGATGCCTCCCAAGTTTTTATTTGGGCAGCGGCGACGGGAAAACTTTTAAGGACTATTACGACGGCGCAGCCGGTGACCGGAATGGAGTTCAGTCCCAACGGCCGGCTTCTCATGGCAAGTGTAGGCGGCCAAGCCATGACCGGACCAATAGAACCAGGCACTGAACTTTGGGATATCACAAGCGGCAAGGAACTAACGCACCATCCTCACGAAACCTGGGTCGAGGCGCTTGCCATTAGTAACGACAGCCGACTGGTCGCTAGCGGCAGCGGCGCGACGATTCGGATCTGGGACACGACTACGGACCAGGAGATAGGAGTCCTTACGCACCGGAATGCAGGTGACGTAGACAAACGCACAGCGTCGCTGGCGTTTGGTGCAAACGGCAGGTGGCTTGCTGGCGGTGCCGGCACTACTGTACAGGTGTGGGAAGTAGCCACAAGACGTGAAGTGGCTCGTCTTCCCGACACTTCTGGAGTCGTTGCATTCACCCCTGATGGATCGCGTCTATTAACCACGGATGGCAGGCTCTGGGAGATGAACACTGCCCAACAACTTTCGAGACTAACAGCCACTAAAGGGGTACTGGTCGACGTAGCCGTTGACGCTCAGGGCACGATGTTGGCGACAGGAAGTCAGCAAGGTGGTGCAAACGTTTGGGACTTGAACAGTGATCGCTTAATTGCTCAACTGCCCGAAGAATCGTTTACTACGGTCCGAGCGTTTTCTCGGGATGGACACTATCTGGCAACAATGAGTGGTGTGACTCTCGGAAGCACTTGGAGTATGCGTCTGTGGGAGGTAAGAACTGGACGCAAGATCGCTGAAATCTCACCTGGAGGTCAAATCACCGTCGCTGGCTTCAGCCCGGATGGCAGTAACATTGCAACGGGTGATCACGAGGGAAGAATCTCCTTGTTCGCAACAGCCACTGGTGCGGCTACTCGCTCCATGCAACTTCAGGGAAGTGTGACCTCCATCGAGTTCAGCCCGGACGGTGAGACACTCGCACTGGCTTGCGACGGCGATGAAGTGTGGTTGTGGAATCCTACGTCAGATAGCAAGCGTCGCATTAAAGGCAGCCAAAAGGAATGGCCCGCCATCGCATTCAGTCCCAACGGCCGATACCTCGGAGTTGGAGGCTCAGCGAATTCGGTGTTGCTGGTTGACATACATTCTGGAAAAGAGCTCCTGAAAAAAACTTTCAAAGATCCAGTAATCCAACTTTCCTTTAGCGCGGATGGACTTAAAGCTGTTGCTGCCACGAAATCGGCTGTGTACGTTTGGGAGACCGACACCGGGAAGGACATAGCGGAGATTGGCTCGGAGATTCCGAAAACTGAGAAAGGCAGTCCAGAAGAGTCGGGAGCTGGCATCAATGGCGTCGCATTAAGCCCAGACGGACAATGGCTCGTGATAGCGTGGGAGGAGCGACGCGAAAGCGGGACTACGGTAGGCCTGTGGCACGCTCCAACAGGACGCAAACTTGCAACCTTGGCGAAGGAGTTAGAACAGGTAGCATTCAGCACGGAAAAACCGATGATGGCAACGCTCATGAAGGACGGCGTCGAATTGCAGCTTTGGAATCCACAGCGCCTCGTGGATGAGGCGTGTGCTCGTGTCGGCCGTGATTTTACTGAGCAGGAACGACTAACGTACTTCGCCGGGGAAAAGTCCCAGCCAACCTGCCGCAACCTGGTGGCACAAAATTGAAGACGTCTGGCGCCGTAAGCCCAGCAGCTTGACAATTTTCCGGGCGCTTCGGTATCCTACCCGTTCGCGTTTTAGACGCTTAATTCAGAGATAGTTAACTATGTCTACATACTTTCCCAGCGGCAAGGATCTGGCTGGAAATCGAAAATGGTACGTGGTGGATGCGGCGGGTGAAACCGTTGGTCATCTCGCTTCAGAAGTTGCTTCAATCCTGACCGGCAAGCGCAATCCCAAGTGGACACCGTTTATGGACATGGGCGATCACGTAATCGTCATCAATGCCCGTAAAGCTGTCTTTAAGGGAAGCAAGGCCGAACAGAAAGTCTATCGTCGGCATACGCTCTACCCAGGCGGTCTCAGAGAAGTGTCGGTTCAGGAAATGTTTGCGAAGCGCCCTGAAAGGGTGATCGAGTTGGCGATTAAGGGCATGTTGCCAAAGTCGAAGCTCGGTCGAGCGATGGCGAAAAAGCTCAAGATTTACGCTGATGCCGACCATCCGCACACCGCTCAACGCCCTCAGGTCTACCAACTAACCAACCGCTCAACTCAATAAAGCAGAATTAGAAAGAGGACGGAATAGCTGTGGCTGAGATTCAGTATTACGGAACGGGTCGACGAAAGACATCGACTGCTCGAGTTTACCTTCGTCCCGGTTCCGGTGAGGTTCAGATCAACCGCAAACAATTTGATCGGTATTTTCCGAACGAGACGTTGCGGATGATTATTCGCCAGCCGTTGCACCTGACTGAAACGGTAAACAAGTTCGACATCATGGTTAACGTTGGTGGCGGCGGACCGGCCGGTCAAGCGGGAGCTATTCGTCACGGTATCACGCGAGCGTTAATCAACTTCAATGCTGATCTTCGTCCCACGCTTAAGCAGGCAGGCTTAGTGACGCGGGACCCCCGCATTAAAGAAAGAAAGAAATACGGTCAGAAGGGCGCACGAAAGCGCTTCCAGTTTTCAAAACGATAGAGCCATTGGCGATTTTCGATCGCTGATTTTCGATTGCTTCATTGCACATCATGAAAATCGGCAATCGAAAATCAAAAATCGAAAATCCCGAATCCATTGTCGCGATTCGAATTGGTTGTCTCTTAAGAGGCCAAGGAATTGCGACGAGTACATTAAACCAATTCACGAGAAGGAGAGCTTAGTTTGGTTTCAGTAACAATGAAGGAGCTGCTGGAGGCCGGCGTCCATTTCGGCCACCAGGTCCGTCGCTGGAACCCGAAGATGAAGGAATACATCTTCGGAGAACGCAACGGCATTTACATCATCGATCTCCAAAAAACCCAGCGGATGTTTCGCGAGGCGATTACCTTCGTCACCAACACAATCGCTGAAGACCGCGGCAAAACGGTTCTCTTCGTAGGAACCAAGCGACAGGCGCAGGAAGCAATCCGCGAAGAGGCCGAAAGGTGCGGTCAATTTTATGTCAACCAGCGCTGGCTAGGCGGATTGCTGACCAACTTCCAGACCGTACAAAAGTCGATTAAAAGGCTGAAAGAGCTGGAAGCGATGCAGACCGACGGTCGATACGAAAAGATGACCAAGAAGGAACGCATCAAGCTTGATCGCGAGCGTGAAAGCTTGAATAAGAACCTTTCTGGTATTAAGAGCATGTCGCGACTGCCGGATGTCGTTTTCGTCATCGACGTCAAGAAGGAAGAAATTGCTGTCGCTGAAGCCAATCGTCTTGGAATCCCGATCGTAGCGGTCGTAGATACAAACTGCTCGCCCGAGCGGATTGATTACGTCATTCCCGGCAATGATGACGCGTTGCGCGCAGTCCGGCTCTTTGCTTCCAGAATTTCTGATGCGATCCTCGAAGGCCAGCAGATTGCCACCGAGGGCGGAGTCGTTAGCCAGGAGCCGACTGAGGCGGGGGAAACAGCGGAAGCGACATCAGAAGCATCTGAAGGCGAAGGCACGGCAGCATCCTCCACGTCTGGCGGTGGCGACGAGCAGACCGAGCCGAATATCTCTCAGAGTGGTGAAGCAGCAGAAGATGAAGCCACTTCGGATGAGAGCGCAGAGTCGGTGGTAGCAGCGAGCTAAGCGAGATTCTTACTCATCGGCGAGCGCAGCCTTTTAGCGGGACCCCCGCCGGGCTGCGTTTTTCATTGAATGCATGCGCGCGGAGCCGATTCAGTGCGCAAAAATCGTAGAAAATATCGGAGAAAGTTGCAGTCATGGCAGAAATAACAGCAGCCGCAGTGAAACAGCTTCGAGAGAAGACCGGAGCGGGTATGATGGAGTGCAAGAACGCTCTGGTAGAAGCGGCGGGTAACGAAGAGCAGGCCATCGAAATTCTGCGTAAGCGCGGACTGGCTTCAGCAAAGAAGCGAGAAGGCCGGATTGCGTCTGAAGGAATCGTAGGTCAGTACATCCACATGGGCGGCAAGGTCGGAGTCCTGGTCGAAGTAAACTGCGAGACCGACTTCGTAGCGCGTGGTGACGAGTTTCAACAACTTGTGAAAGACATCGCGATGCATATCGCAGCTGCAGAGCCGCGGTACGTTTCGCGAGAAGATGTGCCTGCGAGCGCGCTTGAAAAGGAACGCGAGATTGCTCGCGCAGTAGCGAAGAACGATCCTAAAAACGCTAACAAGCCTGATCAGGTAATCGACAGAATCGTGGAAGGTCGCTTAAACAAATATTACGAAGAGACGGTGTTGATGGACCAGCCCTTCGTAAAGGATCCGGCAAAGACCGTTAGTGAGCTCGTCACAGAGAAGGTAGCGAAGACAGGCGAAAAGATCACGATTCGACGGTTTACGCGATACAAAATGGGTGAAGGACTTGACCGCCGTAATGAAGATTTCGGTGGTGAGGTCGCTTCGCTTCTAAGCTAATCTGACCTCATTCAAATTTGAACTCTATGGCCATAGCTAACACTGTTTCTCCCACTCCCCTCGCTTACAAGAGAGTTCTTTTGAAACTCTCGGGCGAGGCGTTGATGGGCACACAGAACTACGGAATCGACATCGATGTAGCGCGTTCTGTTGCGGGCGAGATTAAAGCGGTTGTCGACCTCGGTGTCCAGGTCGCGATCGTGGTCGGCGGTGGGAATATCTTTCGCGGCGTCTCCAAAAGCGCCGGTAATATGGATCGTGCAACGGCGGATTACATCGGCATGCTCGCCACGGTCATGAATGGTGTGGTTCTGCAGGATGCGCTGGAGAAGCTGGGCGTTAACACGCGAGTAATGTCAGCAATCGACATCCCCCAGCTTGCTGAACCTTTCATTCGACGCCGAGCCGTGCGCCATCTTGAGAAAGGCCGCGTGGTCATCTTTGCTGCTGGCACCGGGAACCCGTATTTCACAACGGATTCAGCAGCAGCA
>JBKPAC010000138.1:0-9459 GCA_046726175.1 Acidobacteriota bacterium | reverse complement strand
CCATAAGTGTTGTTGACGAAGTTACGAAGCGGGAAGTACCGGTGCAGATTCTTGCGCGGGATGGTAATCAAGCAAAAATTTTATTCCTCGCGGATGTCCCGTCCATTGGATTCAAGGTCTTTGAAGTGCGCAGCGGAGCTTCGCGACAGACAGCTAGTTCGTCGCTTAGTGTCACGCCGTCGTCGTTGGAAAACGCTCGGTACTCGGTCAAAGTCGACCTCAATGGCGACCTGTCCTCCGTGATTGATAAAGAGACAGGACGCGAACTATTGAGCGCTCCCGTGCGCTTGGAAATGCGAAATGATCCCTCGCCCGATAAACCGGCGTGGCGAATTCTCTGGGACACTGTGAATTCTGGACCGCGGGAATATGTGAGCACTCCCGAGGTTCGAGTCGTTGAGCAGGGACCAGTTCGGGTGGCTGTAGAGATCACGAGAAAGGCTGCCGGTTCGACCATTGTGCAGCGCGTAATGTTGGCAATCGAAGGTGATCGCGTTGACGTCGAAAACTTGATCGACTGGAAGTCCCCAAACACGCTCCTCAAGGCTTCGTTTCCCTTTACAGCTTCCAACCCAAAGGCGACGTACGATCTCGGGCTGGGAACGATCGAGCGCGGCAACAACCATCCCGACCATTACGAAGTGCCGGCGCAAAAGTGGGCTGATGTGACCGATTCGAATGGTACTTTTGGCGTTGCCGTGCTGAATGACAGCAAGTACGGATGGGACAAACCTGCGGATAATGTATTGCGCTTAACGTTGCTGCACACTCCGAAACCTGGCGCCTGGCCCCGTCCTTTTTATCAGGCTGGTCAGGATTTGGGCCATCATCGATTCACTTACTCGATTGCCGGTCATCGTGGCGATTGGCGGACAGGAAAAGTGCCTCTGCGTGCTGCCACTCTCAATCAACCACTCGTAGCATTTCAGTCACCACAGCATCGCGGAGTTTTGGGACCCAGTTTTTCGCTTGCTTCCTTAAGCGATACTAACGGTCAGGTTGTAATTCGAGCGCTCAAGAAAGCCGAAGACTCTTCTGAGATCGTCGTGCGTTTGCAGGAACAGTACGGTCGACCGGCAAGGACACGAATTTCCCTTGCGGCCAAGGTTATATCCGCTCGTGAGATCAATGCAGCAGAGGAGCCCATTCGCTCAATAACGGCGAACGGAGAAGTCAGCGTCGCTTTAAAACCCTATCAGCCACGAACATTTGCGCTTCGCCTGCAGCCACGTACGTCACGGTACCACGCAATTTCGTCGGCTCCTTTAGACTTGTCGTTCAATCTTGATGGTGTCTCCACAGACGAGAATCGCGGCGATGGCGACTTTGACGGAAAAGGCCATTCGTTGGCGGCTGAGCTCCTGCCACAGTCGTTCCAACTTAATGGCGTGTCCTACAAGTTTGGGCCAGGCAAAGCGGGAGCGATGAATGTTTTGGTTCCGCAGGGACAAATGTTCGCTGTTCCAAAGAACTCGTACAATCGACTGTACGTGCTCGCTGCTTCTGTGAGCGGCGATGCCATGACGAGATTTACTTTAATGAACCGGTCCAACGGTCAATCGGATAGTGTTTCGGTCCTCGTAAGAGAGTGGCAAGGACCAGTGGGCCAGTGGTTTAGTCAGCTGAACGAGCCACGCCTACTGCGTGAGAAAGTTGTGCCGGCGATGCGCGGACAGACATGGACTGAAGAAGCAATCCAGGCAGATATGGTCACGCAGTTTGATCCAGCTACGGGTGCGTTAACTGGAATTGAAAAAATCAGACCGGCCTTTGTTAAGCGGGATGAAATCGCCTGGGTCGGCACACATCGGCACACACCTGAAGGCAATCAAATCTATATTCAGAGTTATATTTTCGTGTATGCGATCGATCTCGGAGCGGGGGTTAATGAAGTACAGCTCCCAAAGGATGAGCGCATCAGGATCCTTGCTATGAGTGTTGCTCGGGAGCCACGGCGCTTACGACCGGCAGTGATGCTGTACGCGCCGGATCTTCCTTAGCTTGGTAACCATTAATTAGAAGATTAGAACCACATTTACTGCTGGCCCGCAAGGAAGGAGATCTCCGCTGACCCACAGTGTGACTCATCTGGCATTCGCCATTGCTGTTGCGTTAGGTCTGATTTCAAACACTCACGCTCAGGTCACCGTTACGATTGATTACAATGCGGCTGGTAGTGGCAATTTCAAGTTCAGCAGTGTGCCCACTCCGGCAAAGGATGATTCTGGCGCCCGGGCAAAATGGCTCCTGTTAGTAGGTGAACTAGACGCAAACGGCGCCGACTTCAGCGCCTTAAATGACGGTCTCCTCCCGACAAGTCAAGATCAACCGGCCGCTAACCTCTTCTTTAGCGCGGGCAGCACCGGCGGACGTTTCCGTATGGATTTGGGCAGGCTGGTTGAAATTGCCCAAGTCAACTCGTACTCGTGGCATCCCAACTCGCGCGGGCCGCAGGTATATCTGCTTTATGCCAGTGATGGAGCCAGTCCCAGATTCAATGCTGACCCCAAAGGTTACGTCGACCCGACCACTGCTGGGTGGAAGCTACTAACAATCGTCGATACACGACAGAAGTATAGCCGCATGGGCGGGCAATACGGTGTAAGCGTCACCGGTGCTAATGGCACGTTGGGCACCTACCGTTATCTTCTCTTCGACACTGTCGCTACCGAGACGGAAGACGATTGGGGCAACACGTTCTATAGCGAGATAGACGTGATTGAGAAGCTGCCGAAGTAGCGATGCTCGGATGAAGTCTGAAAGGCATATTTCCACATCGGTATTCCCGGTTGTAAAAACCGGCGTGCGAGGATTGCGTTGGTGGATCATAGGACTGGTCTTTCTTGCCACCTTAATCAACTTCATCGACCGTCTCACGATTTCGGTGCTGGCTCCCGTGATCACCACGCGGCTTGGCCTAAATAATTTACAGTTCGCGAGTATTACCACATGGTTTCTCGTAGCCTACACCGCAGGTCAGGGATTATCGGGCAAACTTTATGACCGCATTGGCACGCGGCGCGGATTCACGCTATCAATCCTCGTGTGGTCCATAGCGGCATCTGCCCACGCCTTTGCGCGCGGATTGGCGAGTCTCAGTTTTTTTCGTTTTGTGTTGGGTCTCGGTGAGGCGGGAAATTGGCCTGGCGCCGCCAAAGTCATCGCTGAATGGTTTCCGGCGCGGGAGCGTGGCTTTGCGATGGGTATCTTCAACAGCGGCGTGTGCATTGGTTCCATCGTGGCGCCACCATTGATCGTTTGGTTGCAATTGCAATTTGGATGGCGAACAGTTTTTCTCGTCACCGGTGGATTTGGGTTTATTTGGCTGGTCTTGTGGCTGAAATTCTATGAGACACCACAAAGACACCGGGCTATTACTGCTGAAGAATACGCACTCATTCAACAGGACCGACCTCCTGCCGCGGAAGGTCTGGTGATACGCTGGCGCAAATTGCTCGAGTATCGTCACGTGTGGGCCATTATCCTGGCGAGGTTTCTGACTGATCCGGTGTGGTGGCTCTATCTGACATGGTTGCCCTTGTATCTCTACAACGTCCGCGGCTTTAGTTTGAAACAGATCGGACTCTTCGCATGGCTGCCTTATGTCGCTGCGGATGCGGGCAGTCTCCTAGGCGGCTGGACTTCCGGCTATCTGATTGGTCGCGGATGGAGCGCTAACCGAGCGCGAAAGACCGTAATCGCTACTGGCTCACTATTGATGGTCGCCGGAATTCCGGCTGCCCTGGCGGACAATGCGATGACAGCGCTCATCTTCATTTCAATCGTGACCTTTGGTTTTCAGAGTTGGATTAATAATGTGCAAACGATACCCAGCGATCTAGTTCCAGCGGAGGCAGTGGCATCCGTCGCAGGACTCGGAGGCGTAGGGGCCGGTATCGGGGCAATTCTTTTCACACTCTCCACTGGTTGGGTAGTGGATCATTTTTCTTATACTCCGATCCTAATCGTGGCGGGCGTTCTTCCGATACTCGGCACAACAATTCTGTTCGCGCTCGGCGGATCAATTCGCTCCTTGGCCTTCGAAGAAACCGGATAAGACTCAACTGTCGCTTGCTAGCGCACTGCCGTAAACGAAAGAGATTACTATGCTGAACTTTCTTGATCTAACTGGCAAAGTCGCATTGATCACAGGTGCGTCATCTGGCATTGGAGCTGCCACGGCGATGGTGCATGCAGAACTTGGTGCCCGAGTTGCAATTGGGTACCACCAGAATGAGCGAGGAGCTGAAGCGGTTGAGCGGCGCATAGTTCAACGCGGTGGAAAAGCAATTCGGATTCGCGCCGATGTAAAAGTAGCCGCTGACATTAGAGAGTTGGTCAGCTTGACCAGGAGCGAATTAGGACCGATAGATATTCTGATAAACAACGCCGGTTCGTTGATCGAACGCATGCGAGTAGTTGAACAGACCGAGGAGCGTTGGGACGAAGTTATGAATCTGAACCTCAAGAGCGCAATGTTGTGTTCGCAAGCTGTGGCTGAATCTATGATTGAGCGGAAGACAGGAGCGATTGTGAACGTTGCATCGATCGCAGGACGGAATGGTGGTGGGTTGGGAGCGGCGGCTTACTCTGTGGCAAAAGGCGGTCTCATTACACTCACGAAATCGCTCGCCAGGGAGCTTGCGCCTCATGGGATACGCGTCAATGCAGTTTCGCCCGGTGTGATTGATACTCCCTTTCACCAGGTATTTTCGACGCCAGAAATGATTCGCAATTTTGTGGCTTCTATTCCCCTTGGTCGCATTGGAACTCCAGAGGAATGCGCGCGGGTTATTGCTTTTCTCGCCTCTGACGCCGCAAGTTATGTAGTTGGGGAAACTGTGGAAATAAACGGCGGGCAATTAATGCTATGACGCTGGGGAAGATTGCAGAACCACGACCAATTTACGTTTCAACGCGGAGGCGAGAGGTCCATAGGATGCATTCCCACCGGAAGTGAGATTTAAAGCAAGTCCACAAGCAATACTCCCAACATTTTAGGAGGCAAGGCCAAGTCCAAGTCCGATTGCTTGAAGAAGAACTGCTTCGTTGGGTTTGGCCCATCGGCGCTTGTGTCCGGTGATGAGCCGGCAGTTGACATAATGGAGGCTAACTTAGGAAGTTGGCACCGAATTAAGAAGACAGTGTTAAGTTGTTTAAGAGATAAGATCTAGGCCTTTGCTTTTTTGTTGTACCTTATTATGCCTATTAACCCACTCAGAAAATTTGGCGTCAGGTTGACGCGACTCTAGGGCGATGCACGGGAGACGGTGAGAATCAGTAGAAGATAAATGCTCGTTCGGACGGCTGCTGTGTTGAATTTGGTAAATAAATGGGAACGTGCGGTAGTCAGCGGTAGTCAGTGGAACCAACTAACTCGCGTTTCGCAATGCGGCGGTCGCCGAGTAAGGATTCCCGTGAGTCTTCTAAGTGCGGCAGAGTGCGATCCATGCCGCGAAGTTTCATTGAATTACAGTGAATCGCTTCTCTTTCACGGCGGCAACACGGGTTCGAATCCCGTACGGGACGCCAAACTTGAATCATCACCTGAGATCTCCCTCAAGTAACTAAAAGCTAAGCACGTTGTAGCGGTTCAATAACTATCAGCATCAAAAATCAATGACGAGCGCTCGACTAGTAAGACTACCGGGTCAAAAATACCTCGGGTTGCGGTTGGGCAGGTTGTGTCGGCCCCTCGAAATAAACTGGCGGGACGGGGCGCCTGTAGCTGATTACTCCCACTTTTCCGTCCTTGTACACCTTGACAAGGCTGAAGCCGTAAAACTGTCCACCAGCCGGGTTCCATCCCGACGCCAGCTGACTGCCTCCGTTGCCTGCGATAACTTGCCAAACAGCGTGGGAATCGCCGAGCTGTCGAGCCTCCCACAGATGAGCGTGGGCACACAAATATGCCCGCACCTTACCGCTCCTGTTGAGCAGCGAGGCCAGCCTGAAATTGAGCGGGTTGATAATGGCGTTTCCGGGTTCAACCGATTCTATTGGACCCACAATCGGCTTGTGTCCGAGCACGAATATACTCCTTATCTCTCTGTTGTTTTCCGCCCTCTGGATGTCCTGTTCGATCCAGTGGTAGGCGATCCAGCCGATGTTGAGATTAGTAGTAACTGTATCGGTATTCAGGACAACGAAATGTGTGTCCCCGATGTCTAGCGAGTAGGTCATCCGGCTTTCGTCCCCTTGGAGCATGTCCAGATTAGGCGCGGCATTAGTCGGTCCGTTGCCAGCGAATCGATCGAAACCGTTTCTGGTAAGCCAATCAAGCCACACAGGAACAGTAGCGGGATTCAGGACCTCGACCTTAGCCCCCTTACTTGCATCACTCGGGAGGGATTGCAGCACTTCGTGGTTACCCGTGAACGGAATCAGTGTCAATCGCTGAGCAATGCCGGAAGGGTCTCCAAAATAAAGCTGGGCCCATGCATCCAACTGCCCTCTCAGAGTCTCACCTTCATCTTGCTTCAGATTGACCACGAGGTCCCCCGTGAAGAAAAGGTAACGTGGTGTTGGATTCAGGTTGGTGATATCTGCAAAAGTCTGCTGAAGTTGGGGCACGTTCGCGGAACTTGGGTTCGTGGCTTTTGTCCTTTCCCAGTCCGCCTCTTGGATCCTGTTGCAGCCGATAATGATGAATGAAAGCTTAACTCTCTTTTCTACATCGTTGTCTGGGTTGCCAACGCGGAACGAGCTCCGTCGAGCATGCGCTGAGGTTACTGTACCTGCCAATCCAAGACAGGCGAAAATGATGACACCACAGATGAGTCGGTAAATCTCCCGACTGATTAAACTACTAATTCTCATCGTTCCTCTCTCACGTATTTTTTGCTCAATGAGGTCCTGCGACATGACGGATCTCCTTTCATCGAAAAGATCACTCTTAGAAATGGCCAGACTATGAAGGTAAGTGTCGGACAGTGAACGGTATTTTAACCCTGACAAAGGAAGCGTGTTAGCGGTCTTGCGAACTTTCGTTTGGAATGACGAGCCAGCCGATTGGTGGGGAAATATCTCTTTGCGTAGTAATACTGTGTTTGCCTCTTTGTTCCCAGGCCATTTGTGCTACACCCGCGCCATTGTCCCTTAATGGACTCTTTTGGACTTCCTCTGGACTTCGTTACATTGAGGAGCATTTGACAGCACCGATCACCGCATCCGTTTCACGTCCGTTCGCTGTGACAGTAAGATTCAATAAAGAATGGGTTATAGAATTCGTGGGCTCCTCGGTTCCGCTTCCTAGTTGATAATCGAAGGCGCCAATTCCGTCTCACCACTCCCAAGCGGTTGCATGTCACCGCAGTCCTGCGGCGGGAACATGACTCCGCAAATCTACAAACAGAGATCTAGTAGGATCTTGGCCCTCATCACACGCGGTCCGGCTTGATGCCTCAAAACAATAACTCTCAAAACTTCCATCAGCGACGTTGCCGAAGCCGTTGAGTTTCTTAAGCTCGTGACGCAGCGAATCGCTGAGTAACTCGTGTACCATATAAAAAACCTTCTAGGATTGATACACACGCACCTTTGCTAAACTGCGGCGGCATAGAAGGTTTAAAAGAGAAGACAGGAGAGAACTCTAAACTAATGAGGAGTCATGAGCGCCGCTAAAGTCCAACGCAAAGCAACGGAAGCGTATCAGCAAAGGCTTGATGAAGTCCTGGCTGCGCTCAATACGGATCCACGGTTAGGCTTGAGTGAAGCGGAAGGAAAGGCGCGGCTCGAAAAATACGGCCGGAACGAGTTGACGGCGGAAAAGCCTGTGCCGGCATTGAGAAAGTTCCTCGCGCAGTTCCAAGACGTGCTCGTCATCCTGCTGCTCATCGCGACTTTGATTTCGGCAGGCCTATGGCTGTATGAGCGCGACTCCGCGTTGCCTTATGAAGCAGTGGCGATCTTCGCCGTCGTATTGCTCAATGCAATCATGGGCTACATTCAAGGGTCGCGGGCGGAGCAAGCGTTGGCGGCGCTGCGTCAGATGTCGGCGGCGCACGCCACCGTCATTCGTGACGGCGTGCGGCAGAGCATCCCAGCAGCTGAGCTCGTACCCGGCGACATCATCCTTATAGAAGAGGGCGACACCATTCCCGCGGACGCCCGCGTGCTTCAATCTACGGCGCTGCAAACAGCGGAAGCCGCATTGACCGGCGAGAGCCTGCCAGTAGCAAAAGATGTAGAGCCGATTACGGGAGACGTGGGACTCGGCGACCGCGACAACATGATCTTCAGCGGCACGGCGGCCACCTACGGACGCGGAAAAGCAGTGGTTACGGCCACCGGGATGCAGGCTCAGATGGGACTGATCGCCGGAATGCTGAAAGAAGCTCCGACGGAGACCACGCCGTTACAAAAAGAACTCGCCCGCACGGGTAAACTTCTCGGCATCATCGTCGTGGTGATTGCCGTCGTCATGA
Source organism: Acidobacteriota bacterium (assembly GCA_046726175.1). Taxonomy (GTDB): domain Bacteria; phylum Acidobacteriota; class Blastocatellia; order Pyrinomonadales; family Pyrinomonadaceae; genus PSRF01. The sequence goes on along the minus strand of JBKPAC010000138.1, from coordinate 1,033 downwards.
TCGTAACGATCATGCTCGTCGAAGACGTGCGTGGATTCTCCGCGATTTTTGACGTTCTCATTTTAGGTGTGGCGCTCGCGGTTGCGGCAGTGCCTGAAGGCTTACCCGCAGTGGTGACAGCAGTTCTCTCGCTCGGCGTGCAGCGGATGGCACGGAGAAATGCCATCGTGCGGCACCTCGCAGCGGTCGAGACTCTCGGTTCGGCGAACGTGATCGCCTCCGACAAAACCGGAACACTCACGAAGAATGAGATGACAGTGCGCGTGGTCGTGACCGCGAGCGGGCGCGTAAGTTTGAGCGGCACGGGTTACGCTCCTGAAGGCGAAGTGCGTAGAGATGGAACAGGAGCCATTGACGGGCCACTCCGGTTAGAGCTGGTGCGAGCCCTCTCCGCCGCCGACCGCGCCAACAACGCCGTGTTGCAAGAGCGTGGCGAGCGCTGGACGGTGCAGGGCGACCCGACCGAAGGCGCGTTAATCGTCGCGGCGCGCAAAGCCGGATTGGAAGATGAATGTCAGGATGCCCGGTTCGCGCGCATCGCGGAGGTTCCCTTCTCGTCTGAGCGCAAATTGATGAGCACCGTCCATACGGACGCCGAGAGGCATGAGCGCTTGCTCGCTTTCACTAAAGGCGCCCCGGACGTCTTGCTCGGGCGTTGTTCGCACGAGCTTGTCGGAAGTGAAATCAGACCTCTGACGGCTGATCGTCGGGCAGAGATTTTGCAGATTAATGAAGAACTAGCCGGCGAAGCTCTGCGTACGCTCGGGGTCGCCTTCCGCTCGCTGCCGAAAGATTCCTTCAAGAGCAAGGATGTCGATGAACGCATCGAGCAAGAACTCGTTTTCCTGGGATTGATCGGCATGATTGATCCGCCGCGCGAGGAGGCGAGGATGGCAGTTGTGCGCGCCAGGGCTGCGGGCATTCGCCCGATAATGATTACGGGCGATCATCCTAAGACCGCCGCCGTCATTGCCGAAGAACTCGGCATCGTTGAAAACGGGCAAGCCGTCACGGGTGCGGAACTGGAGACGAT
>JBKPAC010000137.1:0-8786 GCA_046726175.1 Acidobacteriota bacterium | reverse complement strand
ACCAAAAGCTTTTCGGTAGATTACTTCTCCATCCTTGATTAAGACGAGAGCACACCCGCCGAGCTGAGGCGCCCCTTGTTTTAGGAGCGCATCTACTGCCATGAAGTCATAGGTAAGCCGTGTTTTGCCGGCATCAGGACTTTGCGGAGACGTCTTTTGTTTTATCGGTGCTAAGCCATTGTTATTGTTCACCGACTCTCTCTGACCGCCGCAGCTTGCAAGCGTCGGCAGCGAGATAGCGAGAAACGTGCTAACAACAACAGAAACTGAATACTTCATCGAAGTCATCGAATTATGCCGCTGGACGCTCGAGTCAGAATATAGGGTATTGAGCAAAAGTTAAGCTGTTTCACATAAGGGAGCGTTACCCTTCTAGCGCGAACTCCTGCCCGACCTTCCGCCTTCGGTCCATGAGTCATAACCTGTATGTCGCTCCTTCTCTTCCGAACTCGCCAAAAGGAGGGCGTTCCCCCGCGTCGATAGCTTTGATTGTCGGCCGACCGATGTGCGCGAAGATGAGTCTCTTTACTCCGAGTTTCTGCGCCTTACTGGTCACATCCAGGACGCAAGCGTGGCCACCTACCCCACCCCTGAAGTAAATCGGACGATTCCAGCTTGAGGCCTCAGCGAACATAATGTCTGCATCTTTGGCCCAAGTAGGAAACGCAAAGAATTCCGGCGCCCAAATGGCCTTGCGATTTCTTATTTTAATCACGTATCCATACGCATCATGTGATGTGTGAGTAACCAAGTGTGGATCGATGGAAAGGCCGTTTATTGAGTAAGAGGCAACTTCCGGTTCAAGAGCCTTGGCGGCGGCCAGCTGTCGGATTTCACGAATTAGTTCACCGCGTACATCCGACAGGAGCCAGGCATCAAGTTTCCCGCCGGGAACAGCTGAAGGTCCGCCATCGAGCATGATGCGATGTCGACCATATGCGACAAGAAGTCCAGCCGGAGCATAGCGTGGAGAGTTCATGGCTCCTATACCAAGCAGCGTCAGGCGCAGTCTGGCTTGCTGCATGGAAGCCCTCATTGAAGACCCTCATTCTAATTGTGATGTTAAGCGTGGAACGTTCCAAGGAATCGAGCTGATGCAGTGTCACTGCGTCATGCCGACGCCAGCAACTTGGCACATCGCTGGCAGAATTCGGTTCCTTTGCGATCTGTTTCGGACAGCATGTTTGAAAACCACATTACGCATCTCGGCCGATCGCAGTGGCCCAGTCCGAATACATGGCCTAGTTCGTGTACCGCTTCGGTGGTCGCTCGTCTAGTCAGTACGGCTTCTTTCTCCAGCTCTCCGTATGCACGTGGGTCAAGCCGGGCAGTCGAAAACACCGCCGCACGAAGAGTAGATGATGCTTCACCAAAAACAAAATTGAGTTCCGGTACAAAGAGGTCAACATTCGTGATGCCTAATTTGATGCCGGATCCGTCCTGCCTCGCCAATACCTCAAGAAACTCCGTCGATCGATATTGGTCGCGCTCACGTGAGTAACTTCGTAGAGGCACCACAAGTCGTTGACCAATCGTTGCCCTCAGATTGAACCTGTCTTCAACGGCGAGACAAATGGCCTCGACCAAATCGGTATCAATTTCACCGAACGGATGAACGATTATTCCGTCTTGCATAGTAAGTAGCGGACCTAATCATACTGCGATAATCTAGTAGCTCTTGAGACAAATATAACCGAGGTTTTTGAATCTATTTACTGGAGTATCTGATGTCGGCAGCGCAGCTAAGAAAAAACAGAATGATGGCCCATCTGATGGATGCGCTTTCACGAGGAGAAGACATTGGTCATTATGGCAGACTCGTATTTGTCATGGTGGCGCGATACTTTTTCTCGGAAGATGACTTGTTTCGGCAACTTCAAATGGACCCAAACATCGACGACGAACAAGCCCGGGCCCTGATCGAACAGGTAGTAAGTAAGGGATACAGTCCACCAAGCCGTGAGAAAGTGCTTGAGTTTCAAACCCATCAGCCGTTTCCAATCTGTCCGCACCCCGAAGATCCTGATGAATGCAATGTCTACAAAGATCTAAAATTTCCGAGGGAAGTTTACGAGAGCATTACCGAGTACCACATACAAAAAGCTGAAGCTGAGTAGCCGCTAAGCTCGGATCGTTTACCTAACGCGAGCCTACCCGATGAAGCGTCGAGCGTGACGATATAGGCCAATGATAGTTGGCTCCGAAATTCCTCATAGCCGGAAATGCCCTCGTAGTCGGTAAGGAAGTCGCGCATCCATAAATGATAAGTCGCCCGCGATAGACTTCGATACCCTTAGGATGATGAGAGGAATGTCCATGCACTACGTCGACGGATCCAGGAATGTCCATGCACTACGTCGACGGATCCAGCATCGACAGTTGGTGCGCAAATTCCCGCTGCCCTCGAGGAATCTCATATGCCCAATTGCCGCCCCAGTGAATTGAGGCTACCACCAAGTCGCCCGGCCTTCTCTGTGCATGGATTTGATCGGCAATCTGCGGAGCAGTCTTGTTCGACAATTCCGGCAGCAAGGTCACTCCGGGTCGCGCTTCCGCGGCAGCTCAGGAATGTGGAATACCGCTCGTGGGTGAACCAAAGCCAAAGACTAAAAGCTTTGCTCCATTAGGGACATCGAGAATCGAGGGCTGAGCCGCGGCTGCGATTTCTAAGCCAGCACCTGAGGTGGCGATTCCCGCCTGCTTCAAGGTTTCCAGCCTCTCGATCAAACCGCAAACGTCCCAGTCAAGAATGTGATTGTTCGCCAGGACGCCGCAGTCAATTCCTGCTACGAGGAGACAGGGAATATTGCCAGGGTGCATTCGGTAGTTGATTCCCTTGGATAAAGCGTCCTCGCTCGTCGTGATGGTGGTCTCGAGATTCACAATCCGACGTCAGGTGACCGCGCGTCGAGTTCTGCAAGATGTCGCCCCAATATAGGAGAAATGAGCGGGACGAGGAATGGGACCGCTGGTCCGTTCGGCAAGTTCCAAGTAACCAAGTGCCGAGTCCATGTAGGGCTCGTAGATTGTCGGTTCCGAAGGATGCGGAAGCACCTGGTCGATCCCACGTCCCGTCATCACATCCCCGCACAGAAACAAGGTGATGCTCTGGGGATCAATTTGCCTTTGAGAATCGGAGTTCCGATTCATCTTTTCTACCAGTGCTGCTGCAGATGTTTCCCCGTTATGTTCCAATACTCCCGCCGCGACTTTGATCCCTTCAGCGAAAGTTGGATACGCATGGATGGCAGCTGCTAGATCGCTGGCGCTCGCATTGGCGCGCCAGGGAGTCACACAGTTCGTCCAGCACGAAATTTATTTCTTTCGGGTTGCCGCCGCTTTCTTGGCCGCACGTGAGCGCGAGGCGGCCGAACGCTTGGCCGCCGCGCTGTGAGCCTGGCGCGATAAAGCGGTCTTGGATGCCGCGCTCCGCCCTTCACGCTTAAGCGCACGTGAGATTGCCCGCGAGCGGGTTTTCGAAGGTCTCCGTTTGCGCGCGCTCTGCCCTTTACGAATATCGCGCGCTGCCTGTTTTTGTGTCCTCTTTGACGTTCCCTTCTTCGCTGGAAGTTTCACGCCCGCTCGACGCGCCTTAGATAGTCCGATCGCGATCGCCTGTTTAGTTGAACGGGCTCCATGTTTCCCTTTTCGAACATGTTTGATTTCTTCGTGGACGTACTCTCCAGCTTGCGTACTTGGGGACTTGCCCGCTCGCTTGTCCGCTTCTGCGCGCTCCTCTGTTTCCTTTTCCGGCATTTTAGCTCCTTTCTGATAAGCCGACTAATCCATTCTCCACAGGTTACTCCGTGATTTTGAATCTTGTTTTGCGCCGAGTAGTCATGCTTCACGTTTTCCTTTTCTCTTTCCTTCTAACGACCTCAATGGAACATGGAGCGTGACTTACCACGTAAGCAGCAACGCTACCGAGCAGCAAACGCTTAAGCCCGCTGTATCCATGCGAGCCCATTACGATCAGATCCGCCGACCACTTCCGTGCTTCATCAACAATCACTGATCTGGCGTCACCCGTTCGTATTACGGACTCGACCTTGAGTGTGCTCTTCTTCAGTTTGCCCGCTGATTTTTTCGTCAGAGCAGTGGCCCTATCAAGCAAGTCTTTGTTTAGGCGCTCCAGAACTCCGCTTGCGTCGTACCACAATTCAGCTGCGGGTGGAGGAACAGGTTCGACGACTGACAGTACGCGCACAATCGTTCTGGCTGGCCATGGTCGACTTAGCACTTCCTTGATTGCGGCTGCTGAGTATTCCGAGTGGTCCACTGGCAGCAGTATTTTCATTCAATTCTCCTCGGTCACGCAGAAATGAATGTTAAGCGGATGCCACCTTTGAGATCTCCCCGACCACTTCAGCGGTCGTTTCAGGTTCTTTCGCTCGCGTTGCAATATCAGCCTGGGCGATGACCCGACAATCTGATTCTTGTCATCTACAACTGGAATGCGCCGAACCTGGTGCTTCTCCATTGCATCCACTGCCTTCTGCAAATCATCATCCGCATGGCACGTCACCGGATCGCGTGACATTACCTCCTCAACTGTGACGGATTGGATATTGCGTGCGGGAGCCACTATTTTTATGGCCAGGTCTCGGTCCGTAACAATGGCCCGAAGCCGTTTTGTCTTTTGGTCTGCTACTACTGGAATAGGACCAACGTTTTCGTCGCTCATCAATTGAGCCGCCTTATCTAGGCGGTGTCACGCGGAAACAGCTGACGGGATCTTTTTCACAATCTCCTTGCACTTCATGTTCGTCTCTCCCTTCGTGCGCTTGAGCTTTCTTGATGTCTTCCTCTAAGCCTTACCCTTCGCCGCCGTCCGTTTCTTTGCCTCACGTGGCTCTGCCTTGAACCGGTCGCCTTCAACCTGCACCGGCTGTGACCCTAGAGCATTCAAGACCTCGCCCGCATCCGTTGTATCAGGAATCAGCTTGCCATTTTCAACGTGCGCCATTTCTTTGCTAATGAGCCACTTTTGGTCGTCCCAGGAACCATCTTCGCGCTGGCCGGCTACCCGCTCGATGCCTCCCTTTTCCCCTACGTCATGCGTGCGAAAGCTCGTGAACTCTTGTTTAGGTCTAACCTCGATGTGGTAGAACTCACCCTCACCGGTTGCTCCCGGTTTTTCGCGGCCTTTCTGATGGGCTTCGGCTGGTTTTTCCGGCGGCACGTTCTGCCGAGCCTTGTTGATGTTCCTCTTTGCCGTCCGCTTTTGCTTTTCGGTTGACAAGGTTCTCACCTCCTTTAATTCTGAGCGCTTGTCTGATTAATCGATTTGAAATCTAGATTACCCTCGACTGCAATCACCGAGACCGCACCGTTGTGTTAATCAGCTCGTTTTTGTTCTCTGCAGTCAGATCTCTGTCTCAGCGATTCAGAATCGATGCTCCTTCAACCCCAACAAGGGCAAGACACGAAGACACGCAGGGGCTCCGATGCGTGTTTAGACTGAAGTGCTAATGCTTTGGGGGCCAGTCAGCCGAATCGTTTGATAGGGGAACGTCTTTTTAGGAATCGGAACGCTTTTAGCAAACAATTATGGTTTTTCTGACACGAAAGGGGAGGGAGTTTGTATTAACGGTAGGATTTGGCTGTTGCTGATACCGAAGAGCAGATCTGGCTCTCTGCTGCGCCGATGTTTGCTAGAGAAGTTCAATCCGGGAAACCCAGTTTCGCGGGCTACAAGAAAAAGGAAATGCAGAATAGGCAAACGTCAGATACCGAGACTTCGGTTTCCGATTCCACCTCTATCGAGGCGAGGGTCGCCCGTGAGAAGAACCCGATCAAGCGTTTCTTGCTAGTGTTGGGGGCCAGGTCTGATCACTGGAGCGGCCGATGACGATCCATCTGGAACTGGAACATACGCAGCCGCTGGTGCCTCACTCGGATTCGCTATACTGTGGACTGCACCTTTGACACTACCGATGATGGCCGCGGTCCAATTCATACGCGCCAAGATCGGAATGGTGAGCGGGATGGGCCTTGCTGGGGTGCTCCGAAAGCATTACCCCCGTTCAGTGATTTATACCGCCATTGGCTTGCTCGTCATTGCGAATACAATCAACGCCGGTACGGACATCTTCGCTATGGCCGCCGCGCTTAACCTCCTGCTTCCGTTCCCCTCGATTGCTCTTGTCGTGCTAATTGCAATCATCATCGTTATCGTTCAAATCTAGGGATCCTACCGACTGATAGTGCGGACGTTTAGGTGGCTCACACTGACTGTTTTTGCTTACATCGCCGCAGACTTGCTTGCGAAGCCTCATTGGGCCAAGTGCCGAGAGCAACCCTTGTCCCCACCTTTCGTTTGGACAACAAATATGTTGTTCCAAGGATTGACCCATCGCGATCTCAATTTGATCGGCTCGCGTAGTCGCCACTGTCGCCATAGGCAGTACTCCATTAAATGCGATTGAATAGACTATCGAGCGCCAAATTCTTCCCGTAAGCTAAGGACCTTCAACATCTGATCTATTTCATGATTATTCCGCACGCGATCCGATCACCTGAATTGCCGGATGGATCCGTTTTCATGTCATCTGCCTTCGCATGAATAACCAGTGAGGTACCACCACCTGTGAAGAGTGAATGACTATCGGTTCCCAGGTTCACTCTGGGATCAGTCAACGTTACGGTTGCGGTGCCGTTACGGCGAACGATGAAATTATTCATATCGCCAGCGTGAGGCCCTTTTGGATTCTTCAAGCCGTGCAACTTGGCATCGGGATTGAAATGTGCTCCAGCGGATTCGAAAGCCGGTGCTTCACATTTAGCCATTTCATGAATATGAATCGCATGCGTGCCCGGAGGAAGGTTTCTTAAATCGAGCTTGATCCTGACACCCTTGCCTGCCGCCGAAATCGTGGCTGTACCAACGCTCTCGCCTTGGGAGTTCTTCAGTTCCACGGTAACACTGCTTTGCTGGGCAAGAGCATATGAGAGTAAACAACCGCACAGCGCCGCTGTGATTAATCCTAGCACCAACTGTCTCATCATGATTCTACCTTTCACCTTCCCAAGATTCTTCTCATGGTTCACCAATCTCGAATCAGAATATAAGCAGGCTTCCTCCATCCTGCTCGTTGAAGTCAAAGGCTGTTGCGGGAATCGACCGAAGAGATTGCCCGAGCGCTCTTATTACTTCAGATGTTCCTGCGCCCTATCTTTCTTGCTTATTTTCCAGCGCCCGCCTGGGTCAGCACCCTCACCGTTTCGTCATGTCCACCTTCGGATGCCAACATCAGAGCCGTTTTGCCCTCATTGTTCTTTATCTTCACATCTGCCTTTGCGATGAGTAACGTTGTTACTACTTCATCGTGCCCATAGCGCGCTGCCTGGATTAAGGCTGTATTGCCGTGATCATCGATTCCATTAACGTCAACGTTGGAAGAGGCCAATAGTGTCCTGACGGTGTCGGCATTTCCCGCACTCGCGGCACGCAACAAGGCATCGGTTTCCGGACTTCGCGTAGCTCGCTTAGCAACATTACATCCTGCGATCACGAACAGTAGTGAGAATGCGATTACCAAGGTTGTTATCCGGTGCATACTATTCCTTAGAAGACTTGCACTAAGGCGCACCCGAAGCAACTTGATGTTTCTGTTGCGTACCTCGCTTTAGGAGCTCGCGCACCTCCTCATCCGAAGTCTGCGAAAAATCCTCATACCATAGGCCCACGCCCTGGAAATGCTGGGGCGTGACAGCACAGATTATCTCATCGACTTCGCTGCGGAACTCGTCACATGTTTCGGGAGAAGAAACGGGAACTGCCACCACGATGCTCCGTGGTTTTTGCAGGCGCAACGATGCAGCTGCCGCACGCATCGTCGAACCAGTAGCCAGACCATCATCAATCAGGATCACTACGTGATCTCTAATGTCAGGTTGCGTACGATCATCTCGATAAGCGCGTTCTCGTCTTTCCAATTCCCGCTGTTCATGTTCCGCGACGGCATCTATTACTCGATTGGGAATCCTCAGGTAATCAACGATGTCCTGATTGATGACTCGGACGCCGCCTGAGGCAATTGCCCCCATTGCCAGTTCTTCGTGTCCCGGAACGCCAAGTTTCCTCACTAGAAAAATATCGAGCGGCGCGTTGAGTTTTTTCGCTACCTCGTGGGCGACAGGTACTCCACCTCGTGGCAGCGCTAACACCAACACGTCTCCGCGATCCGCATAACGTGTTAACCGCGCTGCCAACCTTCTCCCTGCGTCAGTGCGGTTTTTGAAGGTCATTTGTTTCCTCTTTATCTCGGGTTAATACTCCGGATGGCCGCAGTGGCATCAACTTGGAGTGTCTCCCGACTCCCTCGGCGCAGTACTCCGACAATACCGGAATCGGAGCGCTCTCTCGCCATGGCGAGTTTGCGTAAACAAACTCAGTCATCTTTCCATGTCCCTCTCTCAGATTTGACATCCGAGCGCAACTTCCGCTGAAACCAGTCAGCCGCCAGACGCGCAACCTCTTCGAGCGTGCCCGGTTCTTCAAAAAGGTGCGTCGCCCCAGGAATGATCTTTAATTCTTTTTCACAGCGTAGTTGGCGATATGCATCCTCATTCATTCGGATAACCGGAGTGTCCCGGCCTCCAACTATGAGCAGGGTTGGCGACTTAACTTTGGGCAGTGCGTCCCCAGCAAGATCAGGGCGTCCGCCACGTGAGACGACCGCACCGATCTCTTCACCCACGGCGGCAGCAGCAACCAACGCCGCTCCACCGCCAGTACTTGAGCCAAAGTATCCAACCCTTAAATGCGAAGTGTCAGAACCTCT
>JBKPAC010000136.1:0-18363 GCA_046726175.1 Acidobacteriota bacterium | reverse complement strand
ACTAACGACCGCACATCTGATGCAGTGCTCCTGCCATGCTGCTCCTGCCGCCTGCACCTGCCGCCTGCACCTGCCGCCTGCCGACTGCCGCTGCCAACTGCCTACGGATTGATCAAGCCCATCAACTTTTCCGCCCAGTCTTGGTCAATATTCTGCAAAATATTGTATTGCTCCAATGCGGCATCACGGTTGCCGAGGGCGAGAAAGCATTTTCCTAGGTTGTAATATGCTCGACCAAAATCCGGTTTTAGACGAATTGCCTGTTTGAAGGCCTCGACTGCCTCGTTTAGTTTTCCTGCTTCAAGATAAGCTTCGCCCATGCTGTTCGGCGTAGCTGGATCACCAGGCTTCAGCGTAGACAACTGCCGGAACACTTCCAGTGCCTCGGAATACTTTTTGGACTTCATGTAACGGGCGCCCAGACGCTCGTACGCACTCGTGAAATCCGGCTTCAACCGAATTGCCTGTTTGTAAGCCTGAATCTCCTCATCCGCCTTTCCGGAATCGCGATACACCAGGCCCAAAGCGTAATAGGCATCAGCACTGTTGTAGGGATCGATTTTTATCGCTTGTCGATACGCTTCAATAGCTTCGCGGTACTGCTTCAGGTAATAGTTCGCCAAACCAATATTGAAATAAGACTCAGCCGACGGTCGCAGATTTACCGCCTTTTTCGACGCTTCGATTGCTTCCGCGTGCCGTCCCAGCTTTTCTTTGCAGAAGCCTGCCTGGGCCCATGCTTCCGCGTAGTTGCTGTCCGACTCAGCTGCCTTCTCAAAGTAAGTCAACGCCTTCTCACAGTCGTCTTTGGAAAGAAAACTCAGACCGTCCCGAAACAGTTGCACTGCTTTTGCTCGCTTGTTGCGGCCGGTCGCAGCGTTGAGCTCCGATAAAGACATCAGCGTCGAACTTTGCAATTGGGAGATACGCTCCGAGGGAATTGCGAAGTTGACGCTCTGGCCACCGGTAATCTGCAATGTTGCGACTCCAATTACCTGACCCTGCATGTTTACAACAGGACTACCACTCGATCCTGGAGAAATTGGAGCTGTGATCTGAATGATGCGACCAAATGTTGGAATGTCGCGGACCGCAGAAACGATTCCGTTCGTGACGCTCCCCTCCAACCCAAACGGGTTTCCTATAACAACGACACTCTCACCCTCCTGTGGCGAAGTACGATCAAGAGCCAGCGGACGAATTTGGTTTGGTGGCGCTTCGACTTTCAACACTGCGATGTCGCCTTCAGCATCGACGGCGAGCACACCCTTAACAGGAAAAACACTTCCGGCGGATGAATGCACTTCCGCACTCGCTGCACCCTCGATTACGTGGCGATTAGTAACGACTCGATCCGTCTCAATGAAGAAACCGCTGCCTCGCGACAGCTTTTCGCCGCGGCTGTCGTAGGTCTCAATGGCGACGGCCGACGGCTTGATGCGTCTGACTAATTCCGGAAGGATGTCTTGCGTTTGTGTTTGCGGGGGAGAAACGATTAGGAGAGCGAGAGTCGAAACAATAACGCTTAACTTCCTTACATGTAACGCGACTGGTTTCATGCAAACCTTTCCTGGGGGCTCAAAAAGTATTACAAACCAGCCAATGCGAGCCTTTGCACTCGTTCGACTACGTCTTTCAACTTCACGTCCTCTGAAAGCTTAGACTGTCGATCAAAAAGCTCGACCAGTCCACCCGAGATCTTCTTACCGATTGTAATCCGATAGGGAATACCGATCAGATCGGCATCCTTGAATTTGACTCCCGCCCGCTCATCTCGATCGTCGAGCAACACTTCCAAACCTGCGCGTTGCAGGTCCGCATAGAGTTTCTCTCCGGCTTCGCGCAGCTCCTCTTCCTTCATGTTAGTGACTGTGACAACCACATCGAATGGCGCTATTGATTTTGGCCAGATGATGCCGTCGTCATCGTGATGTAGTTCGATTGCTGCAGCCATGAGTCGCTCCACGCCGATACCGTAGCTGCCCATGACTATGGGAACTTCCTTTCCGTCCTGCGTCAGCACAGTTGCGCCCATGGATGTGGAGTACTTTGTTCCGAGCTTGAAGATGTGGCCAATCTCAAGTGCCTTCGCGACCTCAAGCGTGCCTTCGTTACATTGCGGACAGCCTTCACCCGAATTCACAGTTCTCAAGTCGACCCATTTGTCGACTGAGACATCTCGTTGCAGGTCGACGCCACGGATGTGATAGTCGTCAACGTTCGCTCCGGTAGTCATGTTGTGGCGCCCGCGCAAAGCCAGGTCAGCGATTATGGAAACTTCCTTCCCACTGTCCTTGGCCTTCTTTTTCGCGCCAACTGCCCCGAGGCTTCCGGCGTGCGCGCCGAGCAGTTCGTAGATCTCCTCTGACTGTGCAGGACGTACATCTGTTCCTGCGAGGGCATCCATCAACTTGGTCTCATGTAGCTGATGATCTCCACGCAGCAACGCGAGGAAATAGCGCGACCCTTCGTCCTTGTTCGAAATGTAAATCAAAGTCTTGATCTGCTGCTCGGCGGGAACTCCCTCGCCAAACCTCGTCAGGTCTTCAATCGTCCGAACATTAGGAGTGGGAAATTCGGTAGGGAAGTCCAGCCCGACTCCATCGCGGACTGGAGCCAAACGCGACGTAGCCTTTTCGACGTTCGCAGCGTACCCACAATTGGAGCACATCGCGATCGTGTCCTCGCCGGCGTCCGTCTTGACCATGAATTCCTTCGATTCAGACCCGCCCATCGCTCCCGAGGACGCTTCAACAATGATGAAGTCAACGCCGCAACGGGTGAAAATACGTTTGTAGGCTTCCCGCTGATCGTTAAAGGAGTGGTCGAGTCCGGCTTGATCGATGTCGAATGAGTAGGCATCCTTCATGATGAAATGACGAACACGCATCACGCCGGACTTGGGCCTCGCCTCGTCACGAAACTTGACCTGAATCTGGTACCAGACCTGAGGCAGTTGCTTGTACGAGTGAATCTCCTTCCGCGCGATTGAAGTAAAGACTTCTTCGTGTGTCATTCCCAGGCACATCTCGGCGCCTTTCCGATCCTTGAGCCGAAACATCTCTTCACCTATTGCGTCCCAGCGGCCTGACTCTTTCCAAAGCTCGGCTGGATGCAGTGCGGGCAGGTAAAACTCCTGACCGCCGATCCCGTTTATCTCCTCGCGGAGGATCTGCATCACTTTTAAGGCAACACGCTGTCCGAGCGGCAGCAGCGAATAGATTCCTGCTCCGAGTTGACGCACGACGCCGGCTCGCAGCATCAGCTTATGTGAGATCACCTCTGCATCGGCAGGGTTTTCCCGGAGGGTTGGAATGAAATATTGTGACCAGCGCATGAAAGTTGAATAGGATTCCTCTCGACGAAAAGATAAGACAAGTATTCTCGCTTAGCACGAAGAGCTAACGCAAACATGTATTGTACTCGATGGGATGACTGCTCTTGCCGGGTTCTGTGTTGCGAGCACAATTTGCGTGATGTACCATCCCTGTCCAGTCCTTCATCTCAGGTCACAGACAATGAAAATTGCGCTTGCCAGCGATCATGCAGGTTTTGCTCAAAAGGAAGCTCTCAAGCCTTTGCTTGAAAACCTCGGACTCGATGTTCAGGATTTAGGAACCATCTCCGAAGCTTCTGTTGATTACCCGGACTACGCCATACGCGTCGCACAGGCAGTTGCAAGTGGCGCAGCGGAACAAGGGATTCTCGTTTGCGGTTCCGGGACCGGCATGGCCATTTCAGCGAACAAGGTTCCCGGTGTCCGTGCTGCGGTTGCCTGGTCTGAAGAGATTGCCAGGCTCGCGCGCCAGCACAACGACGCAAATGTCCTTGCGTTGGGAGCCCGCACAACTCCACCGTCGGAGATTCCCAAGATCATACAGGCATGGTTCGAAACGGCCTTTGAAGGAGGCCGTCACGCAGAACGTGTAGACAAGATTCGGATGCTGGAGAGGAACAAACGTTGATGGACGATCTCAGAAACGCGCCACTCGGTGAAGTCGATCCGCTTATCGCACAGACAATCGATAGCGAGGTAGCCAGACAGGCTGACGGCCTGGAGCTGATCGCTTCGGAAAACTTTGTGAGCGAGGCAGTGCTGGAAGCGGCAGGGTCGGTTTTCACAAACAAGTACGCCGAGGGTTATCCGAAGAAACGCTACTACGGTGGCTGCGAATGGACCGACGTCATAGAGCAAACCGCGATTGATCGCGTTAAAGAACTCTTCAATGCTGAACACGCAAACGTCCAGCCCCACAGCGGCGCCCAGGCAAACATGGCCGTTTATATGGCCGCAATCGAGTACGGGGATCAGATCCTGGGAATGAATCTTTCCCACGGCGGTCATTTGACGCACGGTCATCCGCTCAACTTCTCGGGACTGAGTTACAAGGTGGCCGACTATGGCGTGTCGCGTGAGACTGAACAGATCGATTACGACGAATTGCAGCGTCTTGCAGAACAACATCGTCCAAAACTACTGGTATGCGGAGCTTCAGCATATCCTCGCATTATCGATTTTGAGAGGATTAGCGCGATTGCCAAGAGTGTTGGCGCGCGGATGTTTGCAGACATCGCTCATATTGCCGGTCCAATCGCCGCCGGACTCCATCCTTCGCCGGTGCCCGTCGCTGACTACGTTACGAGCACTACGCATAAAACTCTGCGTGGTCCAAGAGGAGGCTTGATACTTTGCAAGGAAGAACACGCGAAGGAAATTGATCGAAGAGTCTTTCCGGGAGTGCAGGGTGGGCCACTGGTTCACATTATCGCTGCCAAGGCAGTAGCTTTTGGCGAGGCGCTTCGGGACGACTTCAAGGAGTATCAGCGGCAGGTCTTGAAAAACGCCAAAGCATTAGCTGCCGAATTGCAGGAGCAGGGGCTTCGCGTCGTATCCGGTGGCACAGACAATCACCTGATGCTTGTCGACGTGTGGATGGACGGTAAAGGCATTACCGGCAAAGATGCGGAAAAGGCTTTGGAGGCTGCGCGCATAACTGTCAACAAGAACACCATCCCGTTCGATCAGAATAAGCCGTTCGTGGCGTCCGGCCTTCGAATCGGCACTCCCGCAGTTACGACCAGAGGAATGAAAGAGAACGAGATGCGGGAGATCGGACGTTTGATTGCAGACGTTATTCATGAGCCGGAATCGGAAGAGGTGCAACGAAAAGTTCGACTGGGAGTAGCGGATTTAACTTCCCGGTTCCCTTTATATCCTCACCGCATCAGACGAAACGTTGTTTCAACGTCTGTCGGCGACTAACTTGAGTGGCCCAAACCATGACCAAATTCAGAAGCCTAACTGAATCGCTGGTACCCGCTGTCACGCTGCTTCTGTGTCTGAGCGTTGTCAGTCCCTTTTTTGCCCAGGAGCACTCGAAGCCGAGCGGGGGTCTCGAATGGATAGGACAAGAATTTGATGGCGGGGCTATTTCCATTTCGTGCCCTGCAAAGCTGGCGATCATCGACAACTCAGACACGAGCGACGCAAACGTACAGAACTATACGTACGTTGCAGTCGCGAACACCACCTGGTTTCTTTTGCAGTATTCCTCTCTCAAGGATGACACCAATGTGTGGTCGAGTGCTGCGAAGTCGGTCTTCTACGATGCGTTCTGGGGATCCGTCCAACCTGGGCTCGAGTCAACATTCAAGAAGCAGGACCCGTCATTGACTGTTGAGTTAAAGGAAAAGAGAGCCACCAAATTGGGAGAGAGAGACGGGATGGAGTTTCTGTACGCCGTTGGAGACTCAAAGGCTCGATGAGACTGATCGTCAAGGGCCATCGCGCGTACTGCGTTGGTATTCTGGCGCCGCCGGAGCTCTACACCGAATGGTCAGCTCGGTTTTTCGGCTCTTGCAGGGTTTAGAATTAGTTAAGTAGGAACATGCAAGAAATCTTCGGTCCCGGAGGCCTCATCGCCCGGGCTCACCCTGAATACGAATACCGCCCCGGTCAAATTCAAATGGCCGATGCGGTAATGCGTGCCTTTGAGAACAAACAACACCTGATTGTCGAAGCCGGCACAGGAACAGGGAAGACGCTCGCTTACCTCGTGCCGGCAGTCGCTGCAGCCGCCGGCGGTCGAGGTCGCGTCATCATCTCGACAGGAACGAAGAACCTCCAGGAACAACTGATGGAGAAGGACATCCCGTTCCTGCAGAGCGTATTGCCGCGAAAGTTCACCGCGACTTACATGAAGGGTCGCAACAACTATGTTTGCTTGCACCGGCTCGGTCGTGCCGAAAGCGCTCCGGTGTTGGAAGGCCTCGAGGAGGTCGACTACTTTGACGAGGTTTGTCATTGGTCCAGGCAATCTGAGGTTGGCGATCGCGCTGAGCTTTCAAACCTTCCGGAATACCTGTCGTTCTGGCGTCACATCGACGCGCGGTCGGAAACCTGTCTCGGGCAGAAGTGTCAGGACTATGATCCTTGCTTCATCACACGCATGCGTGATCGTGCTCAGCACGCAGACCTGGTCGTAGTCAATCATCACTTGTTCTTTGCAGACCTCGCTCTCCGAAATAGTATGTACGGCCGTGTCTTGCCCGAATATTCGGCTGTAATTCTCGACGAAGCCCACTTAATCGAGGACGTCGCTTCAGAGTACTTCGGCGCCCAGGTGTCGAACTATCAGATCGACGACCTGCTTCGCGATGTTAGTTCCCTGCTATTTGAGAATCCGGATATCGATCGTGAAGTGACCCGGATTGCATCGCGCGTCCAGGCATTCAGTGAAAACTTCTGGATGGGTTTTCGCGAAGGACGTGGCGACGAGGGCTCGAGATATCCGATCGTTCCGGGTTCATTCGCCGTTCGAACGGTGGACGGAGAATACCAGCCAACTCCACTCGGCGATCTATATCTTGCGTTGTCCGGCGCCCTGGCTCGACTGGAGACTACACTGGATGCAATGAAGGAGAAGCCTCCTGATGTTGAGAATCTGGTAAAGCGAACGAGACAGATCAAGTTTGATCTCGAGTTCATCGTGTCCGGCACTGATAGAAAATTTGTCTATTGGATAGAGCGACGTGGCCGTGGAGTTTTTCTCCGTGCATCGCCGATTGATGTTTCCGGAATTCTCCAGGACAAGCTATTCGATGACGTTTCGGTAGTTGTGTTGACGTCAGCTACGTTATCCAGCGCCGGTAACTTTGCATTCATTCGCGACCGGCTCGGATTGGATACAGCGGCTGATCTGATCGCTGAATCGACCTTTGATTACGAGAGTCAGGCGCTACTTTACCTGCCGCCGGAGATGCCGGATCCGCGGTCGCAATCATGGAGCAGGGCAGCTGCTGCTGAAATCATCAAGATCGTTGAGGCTACGCGCGGTCGGGCATTCGTGCTTTCGACCAGCTTGGCCGGTATGCAGTCGCTTTACGAGCTCGTCTCACCTGAGATTGACTACCCGTGTTTATTGCAGGGTAGCGCGTCGAAGGGACAGCTGTTGCGGAGCTTTCGCGAGACGCCAAACGCCGTATTATTCGCAACCTCGAGCTTTTGGCAGGGCGTCGATGTTCGCGGTGAGCAGCTATCCTGTGTGATTATCGATAAACTGCCATTCGCGGTGCCGACGGATCCAATCGTTGCAGCGCGCCAACGGCACATTGAAGAATCGGGCGGATCGAGTTTTCATGAGTACAGTATTCCGCAGGCGATTATTGCCTTGAAACAAGGATTGGGGCGGCTGATCCGGAGCACAACGGACAGGGGCATACTTGCCGTGCTTGATCCTCGTTTGCGAACGAAACCTTATGGGAGACTATTTCTGAAGAGTATTCCGCCGTGTCGAGTTACTTCGAAGATTGACGAGTTGGGTCGAATGTTTGAACAGCAGGTTAGGGAGGTCGGAATTTAGGATTTAGGAATTAGGATTTTAGGAATTAGGATTTAGGATCTCAGATGTCAGATTTCAAATTTAAGGATTTAGGATTTAGGATTTCAGATCTCAGATCTCAGATTTCAAATTTAAGGAATTAGGATCTCAGATCTCAGATCTCAGATTTCAAATTTAAGAATTGAATTATGCCGGGGCACTTTGAAGTAATGATTGAGCGCAACTTCTCGAGCGCGCATCAGCTGCGCGGCTATCGAGGAAAGTGCGAAAACCTCCACGGTCACAATTATCGGATCGAGATCTATGCCCGAGGTAGGGAACTCGACAACATCGGCTTACTGATCGATTTTGTCGAGCTAAAGGCTGCCGCTGACGACGTCGTCCAGTATCTCGATCATCAAAACATCAACGAGCTCGCTCCATTCGACGAATTACAACCGTCCGCCGAAAACCTTGCGAAGTACATTCTCGAACGGCTCAACTCGCAAGTCGGAGACGAACGAGTTCAGATCTTCAAAGTGAGGTGCTTTGAGACGCCGACCAGCGTAGCGACGTATGAATTGGACTAAGCTGTGAGTCGGGGGTGAAGAAAGACCATTTATCGTTTGTCATTTGACATTTCTCATTTTCCATTTTGTACCGAGGCACCAGATCAAAAATGAGAAATGTCAAACGAGAAATGATAGATGGTTTTTTCTTAGGCCAGCGATCTTATGTATGGCGACGGGTTGGGAAAGTCGCCTGTTCGCCTTCGAAATGCGTCTTCCAATCTCTTGATTTCCCGCACGGCCTGATCTTTTTGACGTGCATTCGTTAGGTTAGATACATTTCGCCATTCTCTTCCCCATCTGAATTCCATCGCACGTGTGAACTCATTAATTTCACCCCAGAAATAGGCGCGCGCAAATCTGTCTATTCCAAAAACCCTAATCACTTCAAACAACGGTGGCGTGTATTCGTCGTACGGTCGTTCCGAGTAATACTTGCTGATGCCCTGAGTTGCCATGATCTGTTCGGTGATCGCCTGCGTTGCGCCTTCACCAAACCCACTGCAGTACATCCTTTGAAATGAACCCACGTCCGTCTGGCTCGGACAAGGCCTGCCGTACGTTCTTTCAAACGTTGCATCGTCAATCACGGACACGAAGGGATGAGCGAACAGATGGACAGTTTCGTGCAGTGCGAACTCAAGTCTGGAGTAGCCGCGTATCTTAGGCGTTTCAAGAAGATAAATTATGCCCTTGGCGCGATCGATGGTACCACCCACGATCTTACCGCCGCTGTCGGTTACAAACCTGTCGCGCAATCGTCGATCAGGAACATCGCTGGGCGAAGAAATGATGCGAAGAAAATTCTTCGGCAGTGAAGCTGCGGCTTTGGAGTTCAGTATTTTCTTGATGTAGGTCTGATACGGAGACGGACCGGAAAGAACCGTCAGCACCTTCGCTGAATCACTCTCGCCGACGTACTCGCCCCCAGTGCTGAATGGTGGTTTATAACTGGGTTCACCCAACCACGTCGTTGGCGTTCCTATGTACATCGAGACCTCTCCTATCGATTGTCACCGCACAAATGCGCCGGCACCGGAATCAAGAGAACCTAGCTCGCTGAGAGCAGTTGCACCCGGAGCAGGAGCTCCGAGCCATTGCACCTTAGCCGTTTTCTGATCCTTAGAGACTTTCAGAACCCCAATATTGTTGAAGCGAGTCCACTTACTTGTCTTACCGGGCTGGCGCTCATCTTGAAAGATGTCGGCGGCTTGAGGGAAAAACGCTCGCACCCAACTGATTTCCATGCTTGCGGGCCTGCAGAGTTGCTTCGCCCGGGAGTTTGCCTGGGCAATGAGTTCTGGAACGGTGCCTCCTGCGACACCTATCGAGTCGCACATCTCAGGGTCATTCCCATGGTTGGAGGGCCACTGATTTCTCATTGGAGATGAAACAGCCTGGAGAATCAGTGGGTCGTGACCGCCGCAATGTTTTTTCGGAAGCGTGTATCGCCCGTAGATTCCATATGAGTAATGGACATCGCCGGAAAGCATTACGAAGGGACCACGGCCCACCATCGCCTGAGCTAACCGCGCAAAGCTTGCAGGGAAGGCGGTCCACCAATCGACATCAATTTCTCGAAAATAAGCTTCAGCCTCGTCCTTGTCGTTGAATAAGGAGTTTCGAGCGAGTCGCAAGATCATCCAATCGGCACACAGGAATTGTAAGAACGGTACCCCCATGGCCAGGATGACTGGGCCATTCCGATCAATCTCACTCTTGAGCCACGTCCACTGTTTCTCGCTAATGATTTCATCCTTTTCGTTACGGTGCTCGCCCGCGTTGCGCTTCGTAAATGTTCGATCATGTCGTGTGTCGAGCACCAGAATAGGCGGCGAAGTTTCGATCTTGTAATAGTAGTCGGCAGAGCCAGGCTTCAGCCGGCGTTTAAACCACTCACGAAGATCAGAAATCGCGTCGTAGCCGCCTGCAGCAGCCCTTGTCAGTATCGCTATACGCTCGTCTCTAACACCGTCACGTGGTAACGGATTTCCCCAACCCTGGTACATCCAGTAAGCGATCAAGCCATCAGTCACGGCGAATCTCCACCATTCTGAGTCCATCATCTGGTCGAACCACGAAGCAGTGATGTTCCAGTCGTCGGTAATATCGTGATCATCGAAGGTCATGAACGTGGGAAGATTCGCGAGCAACTTCGCGATGTTGGCCGGAGTCCATGAATTAACGTATGCCAGCGCGAATTCTTCAAACTCTGAGCAATGGAATAACTTCGACCCTGCATACGTTGGGAATTTTGAGCGATCGCGCTTCATCACTGACTCGGGTGCGTCGAGCGGTGATAACCAATGCCTGCCTTTAACATTCCAGCGAGCCAGGGCGACACTCTGGTCCACATCATCCGCGTAGATCTGATCACCGAGCAGGAGGAGGAGATTTGGCCAGTCCGCGAATCGATCCGGAAGTTTGCTGAGCTGCGACCCGTAGAGAGACAAAACGTCGGCGCCTTTTGCTGCCGGACCATTCATTCCGCCGTCGGCTTTCCTGCAGGATCCAAAAACAATCCGAATGTCGGACGTTCCTGGGGCAGGGAGAGTACGGAACGCTGGTCCATCTGTCGTAATCGCTGAGCGTGCGATGTCGATGTATAACAACCCGCCGTGCCAGCCTGCTCGCAGCCGCGCAATCTCGCGATGCCATGCTTCGCGCTTGTGATCGGTCTGAATACCCTGGAGGTAATATCGATAAACCCATCCGGGCTCTAGTCCTTCGAGCTGCAACAGTAAGTAATAGCGGCCGTCGACTGTGACCGTGTACTGAGGAATCACATTCCGTGCAGGCGGTTTCCATCCGCGCGACTTACCAGCAGGAAGTGGTCCAACAATGGGGACAGCGGTCACCTGGACCATTGAGTCGGCATCCAGCTCAACCCAGATCGCTGCCGAGGTAGAAGTTGTGCGCCGCACTATCGGGCCGCAAACTACTTGCATAACTGGCCTCCTTCAGTTACCCCTTTGCGATCTTACGAAGCGCCCACAACCCCTCAGCTGTTTCTGGTTTCCAACGTCCCTGACGTACGCCAGCTTGAAGCCATTGCGGCATTGGTTGATTGGCGGTGGACTTACTTCTCTCGGCCGCTCCGAATCGGGCGTTGCCCGACGATTGATTAAGTACTTGTTCGTTCGCCCAAGACTCAGCGCCCGATAGTTCATGGTCGTAGAGATACATGACGCCGACCTCCACCTCTCATCTGTCTTTCAACTGCAGCGCACTAAATATCGTTCATATTTGCAGGTGTGATGATCCTGACCCGAGTTCCTTTTGGCAGTTCCGTTCCAATTGCGAATGGACCGCCGCGGGCCACGATTGCTCCGCCCCAATCGACGAGGGCCGGGTAGACGATTCGCTGAGCACGAGTCAGTCCCGTGTTAGTAAAGTTCGCTGGACCTGAATCTTTAGCTTCGTACAGCACGTAACCACCAGTTCTTGAACGCGAACCAATGCAATCAACTTTAGAAACTGGATCGCTGAGAACGGGCTTCTTGGGTGGAGGCTGACCAGGCAACGGTATTGCCTGGGCGTATCGCTTCACTCTTACTTGATCTGAGAAGTACGGATATCGTTGCTTCACCAAATCACAGACATTTCGCTCATGCTGCGAGCCTGGTGGTTCGTCGCCTGGCTGCCGTTTTTGAAACTTACCTTTGGGATCGCGTCCCTGTGTCCGCTTGATCTCGTTTTTGATGGGGTCAGTCGTTCTTGGATCGGTAATCTCTCGCAAGATCTTCTCGAGAGCTTTTTTCATTCCGCTCGATTCGAACCGAGAGAGTATCCGTTGGAGGATTAGATCAGCGGTGATGGTGACTTGGACCAATTCTCCATTCACAAACATGAATAGCCCGAAAACAGCGCCGGCGAGCGCTGCAATCTTCATTGCTTCGAACAGCAGACCTTCGAGCTTTTTGATTAGACCGGGATCTCCTCCGTTTCGTTTGAGATACTCAATAACCTCACGAAGACGATCCAGAATGTCCTTCGGTGGGAGACGCGGCTCCGGTATTCGCGGAGGTGGATCGATTATCGTCGGTGGTTCAGGCTTCTTTGGCGGAGGTGGACAATTCGGCGGCACACAACGCGGTGGTGGTGGCGTGCAGCCTGGTGGAACACAGTGTGTGGGTGGAGGTGGTGGCGGAGGACAATCCGCAGTGATGCAGCGCGTATCGGTGATGTCGATGATCTCCTCTCGGAGACGATACACTTCAATAATTACACCTCTGTTCGTAGCTCGTCCTTCCTTCGTTTTGTTATCAGCTAGGTATTCTCCGGGCTTGGCCGCTCCCAAAAAATCAACACGAGATTGCAGATCCGTGTCGAGCAACCCATAAACGTGCTCGGCACGCGAGCGTCTGAGCGATGTGTTGTCCTTCTCGGTACCTACGCAGTCGGTGTAGCCATAAATGCGCAGGATAGTGGAATACAGATTAGTCTTGATTTCCGCCATCCAGTCTTGAAGGAGTTTTTCTTTCTTCGTGGCTGACTTGATACCACTCCAGCCAACACCGAAGTCAGCGATTAATAGACCGCGCGGATGCCGGGCAACATCGGCAACGAGATGTCCTTTCTGACATGGTCCTGACTGACAGTGTGATAGTTCCACCTCTCCTCTCTCATAGGAACAGTCCGATGCGGGCGGAGGTGTTGGACCACCAAAATACGAGCTCGATGATCGACGGTATGGTGCGTATTCAAAACTCGGCACTTCAGTTGTACGCAGATACATAATTGTCCTCGGGATAAGTAAGTGTCGTTAAGGCAAACACGGAGGTGTCTTGCGCTTGTAAGGCATGCGGAAAAAACCTCTGACTCGCTCGTTCTTGGCGCGGGTCTTGAACTCTTCGCAAACCACCCGAGTCCCCCCTGCCACGAGCTCGCAGCGAAGGTGGGCCCCATCGTCATTTTCCTCGTTTGGGTCGTAAATTTTGATCTTTGTCACCGCCGGACTCTCGCGGTCGATGCCGTATGCGAGCACCTGGTGATTTTCCCAAATATTGAGCGCCCCGGGTCCGACGTAGACGAGTCCGACAACTACCATTCGGCCTGCGTTGAGCTCAGCCACGATCCTGGGAAACTCTTCTCGCGCCGTGAGCTCTTGTACTCCGTCGACAGTAACAAAGTGGGCCACGCCCCTACTGACTGGTCCAAGGACGATATCGACCGCCGGGCCCACAACTTTACGAGCGGTCGACAGGACACTGCTCGTCACATCGGGCCGCTGTGTCCATGACAGGAATTTCGCGACCATACCGAAAGTTGGGAAACCCAACGAGTCGAGCAGACGATCGAAGAGATACTTGTGCAATGTTGTGCCGGCAGCCGGAACAGCACGCGTTGTCGGAATCGGTATGCACGAGAGGTAGTAATCAAGAGCCGCGCTCGCCATACCACCGCAGAGTCCGTACTCAGGACTTATTGTCGGTAGACCACCGGGCAAAGGAATCGAAAGCGAAAAGCTGTTGGGGAACTTGAACCCATGTGTCGAAGGAAGAAATTGACCTGTCGGAGTACAGGTTGTTGGCGGACAGACCGGAGCTCGTGCCGGGGTTACAGATTTCGGTCGAGGTGGCGGCGGAGGGGGTGGAGGCACAGCCGTGGTTGAGAATTTAATTGCTTCTTCGCGATTTGTTCCCCAAATGTAGCCGGCATCGATCTTAACGACCTTGCCCTTCATGTGTTGGAGTACGCGGTCCCAGATGTTTTTTAGAGTCTGGTTGCCGTTTACGAGTTCACGCTCACGACGAATGGGAACGCCGGCGCGCGTTTCCGTCCGCGACATGACACACGTGCTAATCCAGCCGCGCACAGCTTCTTCCAGTTCGTCATAAGTGTTCGGCACAGTGAGCGTACGGCTGTAGCAACGAGGCTGAAGCCGCGGAGCCGGTTGCGAATCTCCCAACGCAGTTTCATATTCACGCAGATACATAGCGTCCTCGATACTCGTACTACGTCATACTGGAGTTTTGTGGCACTCTGCCATGCTTCCGGGATCGGCGATCGGAAAGCCTCCTAGCGCAAACACTTCGTAGCAGTAGGCGCTGTTTCTCCTCCGCTCTTTTGCATCGTGTTGAAACCACGCGCAGGTAAGACCAAAACATAAGTGGAGCATCTCGTGGATGAGGGTGCCCGCCTGCCAAATGGGACTCATCTTCCAGAACTGCGGACAGAGCCATACTTCGTTCCGGCACAAGAGGGCCATGGCGACTTTGTCCACAACAATGGTGTCCGTCGGATGACAGGATGAACGTGTGCCTTCACCTGGGTAAGGCCGCACGTCTACTGGCTCTCGCTCGTTAGGGTACAATCCGAGACCTCGAAGGCGATTAGGGTTTTCAACTTCGCCGGCGCAGCCACCAGCGGACCTCATTGATGCACAGCGATCAGCCTTGACACATCGATAAATCGTGTCGCGATTCTGCAATTCGCTAAGAACGATGCGGAAGCGCTGGGCCACCATATTTCCGGCTGCCATTCTGCGGTTGGGCTGTCCGGGGATTTCCCACTGGGCACTCGGAGGCTGGCCGAAAACGTGTTGGAACAGTGCCTTCGTGGCTTGAGTCGGAGTACCGATTTCAAGACGTAGCGCCGCGTTTCGGGCTAGATCGATGGCGCGCAGTATTATTGCGCACAAGTCGTTTTGAGGGCGGCAGTCCTGGCCGGCTTCGTTTACCACCTGCAATGGAGGACAAGTTGGTTTGACTTGCGCAAAGTATCCGAACATGCTTGGACCACCGCAACCGGCATAACCGATTGGCGACCTTCCATAACCTCCATAAAACATGTCAACCTCCAAACAGTCGGACTGTGGGTTGTTATCAGCAGCGAGCGACTAGCTTAATTAACGTCCTGGAAACGAATGATGGCTGCTTGATCAAACTTATTTGGATCCATCATCCGCTTTATCCAGCCAAAGACGTCAAACATACCAGGCAGATTCTGACTGAGTGCGCCTTGTGATCTCAGATCAAACTTAGTGTTCGAGCCGGCGAACTTTCTCAAAATGTTCATTACGCTGTTGGCCCGTCGCTCAGACAGTGCCAGGTTGTACAAGACGCCTCCAGGTTTGCTGGCGAAGCCTTCTATGGTCACAGGGATCTCACCTCGAGCGACCTTCTCGCGTGTAGTGCTGGGCCAGCTGTCGCGCCAATCGTGGATACGTTTTACATCCGTTGGCGAAACATCGTGCTTAGCGAATGGAAAGAGAATCGGCAAGCTGAAGTACTTTGTGACCGGCACCTTGGGAGGTGGAGGAACGTAAGGCTTCGCGACGGAACAGCTGTTAGTCATGTCAGCATACCACACCAGATCCTTTTCGGACTTGAAGTCACTAACCCTTGCGGAACCGTCGGCACGCACGAAGAGGTTTCCTGAGAATGAAACCAACGTGTCCATGAAGGGCACGGGATCCCATGCTTTCCAGGTGCCGCTGATTCGAAATACGATTTCGGCCACTGGAGCTTGTTCCGGACTGTATGAATTTCCGGTGAATGAGATCTTGAACTCTGACTTATTTAAAGAGCTGGACTTGTTCATCAACGGCTCAACTGCAACGTTTCGCAGGTCGTTGCCGTTATATTCGTATGACAGTTCGAACCAGAACTTTTCCGCTATTTCATACTTCCTCAAATATTCGAGTGGAAGTGGCCCACCCGGCTTTGCGGCTAACAGTTTGAATCTTCGCTTGCAGGTGACGAACTTTTGGGTAAGCGGTGTGTTCTGGTGGATGTAATTGACAACGCTCGACTGGGTTGAAAAGCTCCCGCCAGTAAAAAGATCCCTGCCTAAAGACAAAACCGCGGCGCCAAGCTCAATCACTGCTACGGGCCCAATACCAGGGGCAGGCGCTTGTGAGAAACCGTGAAGTTGATTAGTTCGAATGTACATTTCGTCTTCAACCTTTCTTCCGCGTTACGACGACGATTCGGGGTGGGCAACCACCAGCAAAAGCCAACGTCACTGGATCGTGTACACCGAGAATCATTAAGCCGGCTGCACGCAATGCCCGGTCTAACTCAGCAACGGAGTAAAAGCGTTCGCAATGCCGCTCGATAACTTGTTCACGCCTATTCGGAGAAGTTATTGCAACAAGGATCGAGATCAGTTTTCTAAGGGGGTCGAAGCTGACCTTCTGTGTCACTCTGTGTGAGTTTGCAGCATAGTGCTTCACACTAACGCCACGGTTCAGTGGCGGGCAATTAGTGACCAGGTCAAAAATGAAATGGCCGCCCGCATTCAGATTCGCTGCCACACTTTTCATTGTCATGAAGAGATCTTGATGCGTCAGAATGTGATTCAACGTATCGAAGTTTGCAGTTATCAGATCAACCTTCCGGGGCAACCGCAAACGACGAATGTCTTGCCGGATCAAACGTACATGAGTGCCGCAACAGTTGCGTGCGGCAACTCGGAGCATCGGTTCAGAAACGTCGACTGCGAAAACTGGTATTACACGCGAGAGCTGCAAATGCCTCGCGAATAAGCCTGTGCCACAACCGATGTCGGCCGCCGAACGAAAGTTGATTCCATACCGTCGCACCAACTTCTCGAAGGTGCTGCGAGTCTGAAAAAAGAACGGAAGCCCAACTGTTGAGTCGTAATCATCAGCGAAATGGCTGTAGGGCAAAGCGGCTTGCACAATAGTTTTCAATCAGCAATGTTTGAAATCCTTTCTCGCCCTGGTCTGTGCTGCTGAAATCTCGCTAAGCAGTCGTGCTCTCGTGGGAACGACTATCGGAGCCCAGGGTAGAGCTTGAATTTCCGATTCCAATGTCTTAAGCGACGGCTCACAGCATCCCGATTCGATATAGAAATCAAGCGCATGAATCATCCCATCGACATCGGTATCGAGTAGTTTTCGCTTGAGAGTCAACCTGACCGCAGAAGCTCCAGCTCCTCTTGCCAACTCGTTGTTAATGAGTTTGAGATCATCAGCTATAGCGGTCAGATCACGTCGCGAAGGGTCACAAACGGGCGGCGCAGCAAAGTAACCAAACCCGAAATGCGGATATCCATGGAGACCTCGCCTGATTCTCGGACGTCGAATGATGATTCGCGGTCGTAGGTGCGGCCGGAATCCTCGCCGAAACTCGGGCAAGACCAGGCGCTCGCGGATCTCCAGCCATTCATCGAAGAGTCCTGGTTCACTTGACCACGTGGTGCTGTCCTTCTTATCCGGGTGGCGAGCAAAGAAGACAATGTCGGTCAGACGTCTGGCATTACGAATGCCGCGACTCAGCGACTCTCGTATTAGTCTCACATCCGCATCTAATCGACTTTGATCGGGAGGTCCAGGTTTTGGTTCAGCCGCGGCTGGTTCCGTAGCTGGGCCTTGCTGAGGCGCTGTCGGTTCCGGCTGAGTCGCTGCCGGTGCCTGGTCTGCAGCAGCGGGTCCTTGCGCCGGAGGCTGCGCACTTTCGGGTTGTGGCGGCGGCGTTTCCTCGCCCAAACTGTAGAAACCCAACCCTCCTCGGTACCAACCGCTGAGAGGTTGTTGAATATTATTCGGCGGACCAGGCGTCCTTACCTCGAAGGGAGGCTCCTCGTCTTCGTCCTTTTCATACCACTCGTTGAATCCACTCATGCCCGAACGGCACGGTCCACAGTTACACCCCGGACCGCATCCCAGCGGGTTTCCGAACATCGGTTCTTCGGCGGAGAAATAAGCCATGATCTTTATCCCGCAGCCTTTTTCGCAGCTGTCTTCGGCAGCTTATTGATTTCTGCTTTCAGCTTCTTGATCTGGTCCTCGAGGTCTTTTCCGTCTTCTTCACGTTCACCAAGGGTTTTTTCGAGTGCTTCTACTTTTCTGGTCAGTGCGACATTTACAGCTTCTGGTGAGTCATACTTAAGCTGCTCGATGAATTTGTTTACAGCTTCGAGCAGGTTCTCCAGCGCCTCAATTCGCTGTTGAGCGCGCGCTTGGGCTACTTTCCACGCCTCGTTCTTTTGAAAAGCCGTCTCTG
>JBKPAC010000135.1:0-8414 GCA_046726175.1 Acidobacteriota bacterium | reverse complement strand
GGCGACGTCGTCACGCTCGAGATCACGCCCGCGACAAACGACACGGAACCAGAAGTCCCGCCAGATCTCAGAAAAGCTCTTGCGTCGGCCGCACCGAAGGCGCGCGCATTATGGTCGGACATCACGACCAATGCGCGCCGGGATTGGATTCACTGGATCACGTCCGCCAAGCAGGAAGAAACGCGCGCGCGCAGGATCAAAAATGCCTGCTCAATGCTCGCGGCCGGAAAGCGACGCGTGTGCTGCTTCGATAGGTCTGGGTTCTACAGCAAAAGCATGAGCGCTCCTAAAGCGGCGACTGAGGAGAACACTGGTGTTGCCGGATAAGTAAAACGTCATGTTACCCAAAGAAGAAGTTCGCCCGGACCGCGGGCAGTGGCAGGGCGCGCTCGCTGAGCGGCCGGAATGCTTTGAATCTGGAAACCACCCGTAACGCAGCCAAAGGCGAGGCCGGGCTTCCCAAGCCAGAAACAGAATTTCAGAAACGACGCGTTTCCGGCGGCGGTCTTGCGTTCAGAGAGTCTTTATCAGCTTGCGAATCTCATTGTGATTGCCGGCTGCAACGAAAATCATTCGGCCGCGCTCCACGCGAAACGCCAATCGAATGTCCAATCCAACCCGGCACTCAAAATAATTTTGTCGCAGTCGCCGAATACTCAAGCCCGAGTGCAAGTGAGGTTTGCCGAAACCGGCGAGCATCGCGTCGATCACGCGAGCAATCTCCCGCCGGCGCGCCTTCGGCATATCCCGTACGTGCGCCCGAAACGTTTTTAAAAGCTCAATCTGCAAGATCGGCCTCGAGATTGCCGCTGTACTTCTTGATTGTCCCCTTTTTACGCTCTTGAGCGATCTTTCGGTTCATCCGCTTCACAAACCGGTCGAGCTCCTTTTCGGTAACTCCGAACTCACGAAGCGCATAATCATCGGAATGAACTGTGACCGGTCGAAGCGCGATTACCTGATCGCCATGGAGGATCCCAATGTCCTCGCCATTGGCTGCCCGCTTCAAGAGGGAAGAGAGGTTGCTCCGGGCTTGGGTCGGAGAGAGCGTCTTCATTTGCGTCGATATTACGACGATATAGCGAGCGACTCAAGCGCCGGCCTGGCACCGCCTGCACCGCATTGAAAATTTCGCCCACCCACGTGACCGACTCGGTCTGGTGCCCCACGCCCTTGAGCAAAATCCCAACGCTTCCGGCACGTCGCGCTGGTTATCGGCTATTAGAACCGGAATTCACCTCTTCGTGTTCGAAACGTTTTCGGACATCGTCATTCGGAACGACTCACCGGCGCCATCGCGCTGATTTGCACTGATATCGGCGTGGTTTTGGTACGTGTAAGAAATGTTGCAAGCGAATTGATATCGATACCGACGGCGCGACGTCCGAGTGAAAGCGATTCAACGAGTGTTGTGCCTCCGCCACAAAACGGATCAAGCACAAGGTCGCCGGGGCTTGTTAGACTCCTGATTGCCTCGCGGGCGAATACTGGAGCAAAGCGAGCCGGGTAGTGGTAAAAATCATGTGGAGCGCCTGTGACTCGTTGCCGGTTCGAAACTGCATCGACGAGGGAATCGGACAAAGGGAAATGCATAAGACTCACCGACGTTTTGTCTTCAGGGTGCGGCGCCGCTTTGATTTCAAGCGAGGAGCGACAGCAACTTTGATGTGCTCACCGTCTGTCGTGATTTCCAGCGGTGTATCAGGTCTGATTTTCAGCAGGTCTAAAATCGGCCGATCGATCAGCAATGCGAAGCTATTCCCGTGTTTGGTCAGGCGCTTAATCATCCGTTATCACAATGGATATACATTGTACACGCATTGTGACTACGTCGCAAGGTGTCCGAATCGCAGCACGCGTTAGCTGCCAGGCTAATTGTCGATCTTGCGTGCCGTTATAAACGTCTTCAGTGGGAAAGTGGGGTCGCGTCTATTTGACCCCGATTCTCTAATTGTCTCCGACAAAGAGCGTGCGTTACGTGCAGTGCCGACGGCAAGTCAGAAAACAGACCCACTCGCCGACCGAATTATGACCGCAGGATTCCCAGCAGAAATTTTCGCATTCGTGTGATTTCGTACTGATACCTTTCTTCTTCAGCGAAAGAATCAACGACTTATTTCCACCCTCTTTTTCATTTAACGTCGCGTTAATGTCTTTGTACAACGCGGGTGCGTCCACTTGATCCTTAGTGCCGCGATATTTGGCAAGCAGCTTCGAGACATCCGCACGCATTGAAGACAAGGTATCTTTTACCTTCTTGGAGTCCGCGGGCTTGATATCAAACGCATTCTTGTCATTGTCTGCGATGAGTTCTTTAATGTCGCGTTCCAAGCCGGTCAGAATCTGATTCGGATCGACCTTTCCTTGAGCGGGAGGAGGCGACGGGCTACCTCCGCCAGCTCCAGAAATCCGACAAGGAGAAAAGCAAACAACGCTTATTAGTGCGGCCGTTGCAACGAGAATAGGTGTTTTCATAACATGAACAAATAACGCGTATGCTCCTAATATGAGAGAACAATCCGGGTTCCCGAACCGCGCGCGAATTTCACGACGAGACCCTGCCGCAGGAAGGCGCGAAGACCGCGCACTTCTGCTCGATGTGCGGCCCGCATTTCTGTTCGATGAAGATCACCGAAGATGTAAGGGAATTTGCTGCGGAACAAAAGCTTTCCGAGGAAGAAGTGTTGCAAGCCGGTTTGGAACAGAAGGCTCGCGAGTTTGCAAAAAAAGGCGCAGAAGTTTATTCGAAAGCGTGACGACGGCGAAATCGCCTGCTTCCAAACCTACCATTCTGACCACCGCATATAGTACAGGAAATACGGATCAGGGATATCGAGTGTCTCCTTTTCCGCATCCCAATCTAAGACTCGATCTTCGCCAAGCTTCTCCAAAACTCGCTTATGCACTTGGTCGAGCGCTTCGCTAATGTCGACACCGCGCGGAGGGTCAACTGGCACAATCTCAGCGATGCATTTTTTGATCTCCTGATAGCTGAATGACAACGATGGTTCTCCTACAGATAACGCGCGAAGGAGGACTTCGTAAAGGTCGCCGTCTTTGCCATGTGACATCTGGTACAATTTACGTTCTCTTCCGCGGATTTTTGGACCAGACAGAATTATTTCGAATGCTGTTTTGCAGTTCGCGAGAGCAACGGTG
Source organism: Acidobacteriota bacterium (assembly GCA_046726175.1). Lineage (GTDB taxonomy): Bacteria > Acidobacteriota > Blastocatellia > Pyrinomonadales > Pyrinomonadaceae > PSRF01. The sequence continues at coordinate 5,255 of JBKPAC010000135.1, read as the reverse complement.
TTATGCAAAAGATTTCTAAGACCCTTATCGTCGAGCGTAAATTTTTGAACACCTTTGCAAGTGTATTCCACTCCAATCTCTCTGCAGAATTGCAGACACAGCGCTTGCATGAGCTGTGGCGAGGACAAGCTTTCGCCTACAAGGCGCTCAACGACCTTGTAATCGGGGTCAATATTTAAGAGAGGAAATCCCACCTTTGGAATAGCCAAAAGTTCCCCTGGCTTCCAATACGGAATGTCTATTGTCACAACACGCCCGCGCAAATCCGGATTTGCACGAATCGCCTCGTCTGATCGGTGAGAAACAGAAACAACAACGATTTGCGCTCCAGCGCGCGCCGCTTCCTTCAATTGCTCTGCAAGTGATCGTTGGACCGCGGGGACAATGTAATGGAAATCGTCAATAAGAAGGGTCAAACCACGTTTGTGTATGTAGTCGAGCAACTCAATTCCGTCTGGTCCTTCGTACTCGGCGCTTTGCCCTGAACCGCTTCCCGTTCCAAGTTTTCCCTCCACTCCACCTTTTGCTTTAGCCAAGAACGGCAACTCCATCCCGGCTTCCCCTTTCGCGCCGAATTCCGCGGACTTTTCTTGTGATGCTGACGCCGTCTCTTGCACTGGCAACTTCAGCTTCCCCCTCAACCGCTTCCAAAAAGTCGGTTCTTCCCCAATGCCGCCGCCGGGAATCAATAGAAGACCCTCAGTTCCCACTACGGTCTCACAAAGGACAGTTTTGCCAGACTTTGAGGGTCCCGCCACGGAGGAGATCATTCCTTTCGTTCCAATCGCCTCCCGCAGTCGTGCCTCAAGACCGAGTTCTTCGCGATTGTAGTATGTGTATTCTGGAAGTGCGCCTGGGGTGAAGACGTCTGTTGCTTTCATCGTTCCCTTCTGCGTAACACACCAAAAAAACAATAGTCGTCCAATATATCAATTTCTGACGATGTCGAACAGGATCAGGGGTCAGAGTAGGGTTGCATTGATTTGACGGACAGTGGGCTAAGGGTCAAAACCCCAAGAGGAAGCCCACATGAAGACGCAGTTAACGAAGCCGGCTCGCAACAAGGCGAGATACACCGAAGAGTACAAAAAGGAGGCGTTGGAGTTGTGGCGTGCCAGTGGCCGTAGCGCAGCGAAGGTGGCGGCCGAGCTGGAAAAAAAAAATGGGGTCAGTCATCAAATCTTGACAGCCAAAAGATAATGAGCTGGCGAGATTTGGAGGGCTAGCACGTGGGGAGAAATTCAACTCAGCCTTTTCTTTCCCACAACGCTGCGAGGTGGGTGCAGGCGGTTACGGCCGACTCCATGTCCTGCACCGCAACCCATTCGAGCGGGCCATGCGCATTGTGCTCACCGCAAAACAGGTTTGGAGTCGGAAGGCCGAGCTCGGTCAGGCGTGAGCCATCGGTCCCGCCACGGATGACGTGATCATAGGGTTTGAGTCCCGCCGCCACGAACGCCTCTCGCGCCAGCTCAACCGGGCGCATGTCCTTGCGCAACCAGTAAGCCATGTTGCGATATTGTTTGCGCAGCTTGCAGCGGACGCGCGCCCGCGGTTCGGTGGCTTGTAATCCTCGGCAAAGGCCACGCAATATTTTGCCCTTGTCCGCCAGCCCCTTGAGCTCGAAGTCGCGCAGGAGAAATTTCACAATGGCACGCTCGGTCCGGCCTTCGACATGGATGGGGTGAATGAATCCGTCCCGCTCGTCGGTTGTCTCCGGCGCGCAGCGTTCGCGCGGCAGCGCTGCCAGAAGTTTGCCCGCCAGATAGGCGGCGTTCACCATGCCTTTGGCCTTTGCCTCCATCGTATGCGTGGTGATCCCATCGATGATGACTTCGGCTGCATCGCCAGAAAACGTTTCCCAGCAAATCTCTCCTGGCGGACCGCCGTCCAAGGTGTAAGCAACATCCGCTCCGAGCATGCGCAGATCGAGTTTGTTCACGCCACGGCCGATCTCTTCATCTGGCGTGAAGCAAACTCGAATCAGTCCGTGTTTCCGTTTTGTATCCCGGAGCAACCGCTCGACCAAAGTCATGATCACCGCGACGCCCGATTTGTCGTCGGAGCCGAGCAACGTCGTGCCGCTGGCGGTCACAATTTCTTTGCCCAGAGCGGTTCGAAGCTCCGGCGACGTCGCGGGATCAAGAGTCAGGCCCGGTTTGTCGGGGAACTTAATGACGCGGCCATTGTACTTGCGATGAACGATCGGTTTCACGTTTTTACCGGAGCAGTCCGGCGCGGTGTCCACATGGGCGAGAAAAGCCACGGTCGGCACGCGGCGTTTGCGCGTGTTGGCGGGGATGTTGGCCATGACGTAACCGTGCTTAGTCATCTGCACGTCCGCCGCATCGAGTTCACTCAGTTCCTGCTTCAGTATCTCCAGCAGCACCAATTGACCTCGCGTGCTCGGAAAAGTTTTACTGGTCTCGTCCGACTGCGTATCGATTTGGACGTAGCGCAGGAATCGTGACAGGAGTTTGTCGCTCATGTCCGCACTCTCCGCGTCGAGTGGGAATGCGCAACTCAAGCTGGATGACCCATAAAGGAAGAATGCAGAAGGAAGAATGCAGAAGGAAGAATGCAGAAGTGCCCGTCATTACTCTTTGGCTCGCTTCAGGATCGTGACAAATATTGCAGTCAGTTCGTCGGCCTCGCGTCGCAACGGTGCTAGTTTGTCCGCGGTGCTGATCCCAGAGTCAACAAGCAGGTCAAGCCAGTAAGCTGTTTCATCAACTTCACGCAGGCAATCGCCGCATTTCGCGATGAACTCCGGCTTGCTACGAGCTCGACATGCCTCGCGATAATTCGCTCCGATCGACGTTCCCGATCGGAGCAACTGTTTCCCTAGCACCTGAGCTTCTGTCGTTTTCGGAAGCTTGGAAAACATCCGTACGACACTAAGAGCGAAATGTTTCGTTCGATCCCGCAGATCGTTTTTTTCCTTCTGCATTCATCCTTTTTACTTCAGGCTGCAAGTCCCCAACGCACGACATGCGGCTAATCGCTGTCAAGCGTAGGAATATCCTTCATCTGTTCCAATGTCTTGTTTTTTGTCTCACTCAGGGTGAGCCATACAAATGGGAGCGAGATCGCTGCGGCTATCGCATAGAAAACGTAAGCGGCGGTCAGACCGACCGCTTTCAGCAGCGGTAGGAAAGTGACGGTGACGGTGAAATTTGCGAGCCAATTGGTGGCGCCCGAAATGGCGAGAGCAGCTCCGCGGATTTCGTTGGGAAACATTTCGCCTAACAACACCCACATCACTGGCCCCCATGACACAGCGAATGCGACGATGTACAAGTTCGCCGCCGTGAGTCCGAACACTGCGGCCACGTGACTTAACATTGGCTTGCCATCAGGGCCTAAATCGGCCGTGGCGAACACAGCCGCCATGGCACCGAGCGTCAGAGTCATCCCCACGGATCCTATCAGCAGCAACGGTTTCCGGCCGATGCGATCAATGAGCATTATGGCCGGGATGGTGGCGAGGATGTTCACCAAGCCGGTGAGCACGTTAATGCGCAGAGCCCACTGTTCAGTCGCACCCGCTGCTTTCCACAAAATCTCGCCGAAATAGAAAATAATATTGATACCGACGAATTGCTGGAAAACAGCCAAACCCATTCCCACCCAGAGCACCGGAGCAATGCGTTTCGTGCCCGGAATAATAAGATCTGACAGCCGGGGACGGCGTTCTGCCTCGAGGCTTTGTTCGACCTGACGTACCAACCGATGGGCGTCGCCACCAATTCGCGTGAAGATCTTTCGTGCTCGCTCGTGTTTGCCTACGAAGACGAGATACCGTGGCGACTCGGGAATTATAATGATGCCCAACAAAAACGCGACAGCCGGCACCGCTTCCATCCAAAACATCCAGCGCCATGTCGGCGCGCCGAACCAAAAGATCTCACCGGCTCCGCCAGAAACCCTGGCGAGAATCGCGTTGCTTAGAAATGCGCTAAACAGCCCAACCACAATCGCCATTTGCTGCAACGACGCGAGGCGGCCGCGTATACGCGGCGGAGCGACTTCCGCGATGTACATCGGCGCCAATACGCTGGCGCCGCCGATTGCCACACCGGCTGTGATTCGCGCCGCGATGAAAAGCGCGGCCGAGTTAGCGGCGCCTGTCGCCACAGCGGTCACGAGAAATAGGATCGCGTTTAAGAGCATTGTCGGACGACGCCCGAGAAAATCAGCAAACCTGCCTGCGCCAAAGGCGCCAATGGCGCAGCCGAGCAACACTGATGCAACGGCAAAGCCGGTTCCAGCAGCTTCAGTCCGGAAAGCTTTTGCCAGGGCATCCACGGTACCGTTGATCACGCCGCTATCGAAGCCGAAGAGAAAGCCTCCAATCGCAGCTACACAACACAGCGCGATCACATAAGCGGACCTGCGTCGCCCGGCGTGGACGTTCATCAGGTCAGTTTGGTTTTTCTGTTTCGCCTCGTTCATTTCAGATCGTGAAGTTGTTCTTCATCTGGATGGTGGCGATCATGTCCGGGGAGCGCAGGCTGCCAGCCGGTAGTTCGCGGCAGCTTGCCGCGAAAATGCTGGGACGTTTTTCGTCTTTTCGGTGCTGAATGCGTTCGGCAAGCTGCCGAACGCTGCAGGCTGGCAGCCTGCGCTCCCCGGATATGCAATCGCGCACGTTGTTTTGATATTTTTAGTACACGACGCGTTCGCGTCTGCGCCAGTGCCGAAGGGTGAGATAAGCGCCTATCATTCCGCCAAGATGCGCAAAATGTGCGACGCCCTGGTCAGTTCCGAAAACTCCGCTGAACAGTTCCAGAAGCGCATAGAGGATCACGAACACGATCGCTGGCATCGGGATTGGCGGGATCAACAGGACAATAGTGCGACGCGGGAAAAGCAAGCCGAAGACCAGCAGAATTCCGAAGATCGCGCCGGACGCGCCGACGGTTGGATAAACACCTGTACTTGTCATCATCGATACCACTGCCAACTGGGTCGCACTCGAAGAAAGCAGGGAAGCAAAATAGAGTATCAGATAGTGCCGCGGCCCAAGAGCTCGTTCGACATCAGAGCCAAACATCCAAAGCGCGTACATGTTAATCGCCAGGTGAAGGAAATTCGCATGAAGAAAGCCGCACGTGATCAGCTGCCACACCTTGAATCCGACGGGACTATCAAACTGGGCCACACTAAAATGGCCGACAGGCCAAAGCGCGAATGTGGTCAGGAGCCAAGGGCCGGATATCGCTTCCAGTGCGAAGACAGCGACGTTTACGCCG
>JBKPAC010000134.1:0-4175 GCA_046726175.1 Acidobacteriota bacterium | reverse complement strand
CCTGTGCTCTTTTCATTCCAGTAGATTCTGCAAAGTGGTTGATGACTTCAGATTGGGTCATGCGCTTCTTGCCTGCGGCTTTAGCCATAGTTCGGTGTAACACCTCCAACGAGAACTAGAATTAAAAACTTACGGGACACTCATATATCACACTCACGCATCAAAGTCTCCAAAAAAGCACGATTTTTAGCAGGTTTTTTGCGATTTTGCGCGTGATTTTGTAATAGAAGCAGGTGGGCCCACCGAAGAATCTGGCCTTCAGCTTTTCTGGTAAGGTGTGTAACAGGTTAGAGCGTTCCGCCGATCGCTGGAAAGAACCAGATGAAGAAAATACAGCAGTATCTCATTCTGGGAATGGTTCTCTCGTTCGCCTGTGCATTGCGAATGGACGTAGGAGCCCAGGTCAAAACAGGGTCTGGACTGATCGATGCCGATCAAAACCAAGCTGCGAAAGAAGAGCGTTATGCCGATGCGATTTATAGCTTCACGATAGGCGAATTGTCATACAAAATCACGGGTGGAGGAGCGTTCTCAGTACGGAGTCCTAAATCAAGAAAACCGTTGGCTAACGTTCGCCTTGATTTTCCGGAACCAGCTTACATCTCAGCAATCAAATACGTCAGCAGTGGTGCGGATCTTATCGTCGTCTACGATGTGCAACTTCTGAATAGGCCTGTGCGTGTCGGTGACAAGATGACGAACGAGAATGTACTACAGAAAAGAGTGGCGCGTTATCAAGGAAAGAGCTTAAAAACAAAGTGGGTAGCAATAACCGCCCGGAGTGATCCGCCCGGTCCGCTAATGGTAGCAGCGGGCTCAATGTTTGTCTCGGGAGTAGGGATGATCGGCGAGATTGATTTGGCTACGGGGATTTTTCTTTGGATGCACGAGAATCTCCCCGAAAGAAATCCCGCGAAATATGTATTCTTCACGGTCCCGCGTGTTGAGGGTGACTTCGTCTTCTTTCAAGAGGATCCTGCTTGGTTAGAGTCGCGAAATCCTGAAACCATACAAGTAAGGCGCCGAAGTGGCGAGATAATTACGATGAGTTACAAACCCCCAGGATAGATAATTGATCACCGGCAAGGCATGAATAACGACACTAACGAGAAGACTACTCAGAACGAGTGGTCTTTTTCTTCAGCAGAACTGGTCGGGGCGAGAGGATTCGAACCTCCGACCTCTCGGTCCCAAACTAAGGGTTCGGCGAAAACGTAAGTTTTTGCCTTTTCAAAGTTGCAGCCACCACAGGTTTTCCAGGGTTTTTACATTCCGTCCGATCTGCTACGGTCAGGTATACGTCGCGCGCTGTTAATTCTGGACACAAATTGGCCACACGAAAAATGATTGGAATCTTGGCATTGGTAGAAGGCGGCGGAACCGCCTGTTCTTTAACGACAACGGATTTTAAGTCTTAATACGGTTATTCCACTGAACACCTGTCAGTACTCCGTGTGCGTTTCCGTTGGCTAATTTCGCTTTTCGTCAATGTCTGAATACTGGCCAGTATCATTGCGTTCGGCTGAGCGTGAGAGTGGCTAGCAGAACTCCAGCTGCGAGGCACAGCGACCAAGCGGAGTGCGCCAGGGATCGAACCCGCCGTGTGAAACTTGAAGCCATTGCGTTACGGCACTCCACTCCATTCAAAAACCAGGTGAAGTATGCGACCCGGATAAGTTCTTCGGAGCACGACGTTTTACCAATGTCATCTTGCACTTATGACACGTCCCGCGTTGCTTTGACGTGACATCTTCGTGCATCGGGCACACAAAGTGAAACTGGGTTGGCTTTTTCGAGTGCGCCGATCGCTCTTTCTGTTGTGCAGAGACGCCGGGAGTGGACCCGCTCGCAGTTGTCACGATCAATGCTGCCGCGAGCAGCGGTAGAAGCAGGAGCTTTCGGAAGTTCATTTCGTACCTCTTGAGACAAGAGCGTCGTCTTCCTTCTCACGTCTCATTCGGCGCGAGCAGGAATAGTTCTCTGATAGTGCCAACGGTAGGTGGGTTGCGCTTTTTCTTTATAGATTGTCTACCTTGACGGCATCGAAAGTTTTTCGATCGCCGTCAGTTGCTAAGGTGACTGGAAACCACGTTGCATTGCCTTTGCCGTTTCCTCCAGGGAACTTCGGGAAGGGCGTTCCTGCCGCAATATGCTCAATGTACTCAACTTTGTTGTCTGTACATTTGTAAAGGTTTGTATCAGTGCAGATCGCGCCCGAAACAAAGCCGGTGCCGCTGGTTTTGAATTCTTGAGTCATACCTTTCTCCTTCAAGGATGGAAGTTCATAACTTGCTTCCAATATTTTTGGTAGCACTAATGGATTTTGTTGCCGGCACGCCTGGTGGTTCGAGCTACGAAAATTAGAGCGACTCCCATCGCAGCGTTACCGCTTCATCAGGACGATAGGCAATCACCATCAGCTTCACGACGTGTTGGGTGCTTTTGTCTTTCTTGTCCGCGATCCTCACCAGATAAATGTGGCCCAGCTTAATTGGCGCGGTTGCGGATGGTGCAACCTCTGTGAAAAGGTTTAGCCCTTCCTGCAGCAGTTGGAATTGTTGCTTGCGGATGTCTTCCTTCAGGACCATGATCTTGTCGCCGTTAAGATGTAGAGAAGCGAAGCCGGTGCCACCCCCGGTCGCATCCTCGAAGCCATAGCGATCACGAAGCTGGTCGGGGGTGCCAAGATCTACGATCGCTGCCACCCGATCAGCCTCGATACCGCTCACAAGACTGCCATTACCCGCTAGACTGTAACTAAGGTCACTGCAGCGGTTACCCCAATCATTATTAACAAACGCAAACCCTTCTTTCCCGTCACTAAAACACATCGTACGGGCAAGCGGATCCAGAACATACATGGTGAAGATTCCACCACGTTTTTTTGGTTGAGTCGCGCGCTTCTCATCAGGCGCCGACGGCGTTTGAGCGCGAAGCACCTGATGGGAACTGAACCCGATGAACACCACCACCGCCACTAAGAGAAAGCGTTTCACCGTCTGTTTCTGACTTACAACGATCAAGTTCATATCCTTCCCCTTTGTGCTTTTGGGTCCAGTGGGGAGACCTGCTTTGGTTGAGACTATCGACTAGCCACGTTCGGCAGATGCACGAGTTCCAGAAACTCTTTGTCGTCAATATGTCGCGCTTCATTCCGCCGCCTGAGTTCCTTGAAGTAATAGAACGGAACAAAGGCGGAACTAACCCTGTTGGTGATCCAGTCGTCCGCAACAACGTAATTAAGTTTATACAGATTGAAATCTACCGAGCACTGGTTGAGAGTTTCTGTAACCGCCTTAACGACCAGAATATTATTAAGCGAAGCAGGATCATCTGCATTGTCTAAATACATTGTGTACAGAAGCGAGCCTTCGCGGGCACGTCGTTGCCACTCCTTAATGATCTGCAACGCCCTCTCATACTGCCGGGAGTTGATTTCCATACGCAGTGTGGTTTCTGAGTCTTTGCGTGCCTCTTTCAGATACTCTTTGTATACGGCGGGAGGAACAGTGCCAAAGGCTATTTCCCCCTTCTCCGGATAGACACCGAAGGCATCGATTGTGGGAACTCCTCCAGCCAGTTTAATGACCATGGAGAAGGACGAGCCACTGTTGTTGTAGAACTCTCCTGTGCGGCCCGAGAGCACAATGAAATACCGATCGGGGTCGACTCTGGTCCACCGAGTGGGCCCTATCCCCGGTATTGCGCAAGTGATCGAAGTGTCGTCATACCTTACGAGCTTCATCATCTTTCTGACCGCTCCGAATATCCGGTCCTTGCCGGATGCAGTAAACGAAACCGCCGTCGGTGCGTCGAGATCTTTGATCACCTCGTATTTAGCGGTGGCGATCCGACGCGGTGCTGCAGTACCGGCAACGGAGAGTACGGTGACGATTCCGTTAGCATCGAATTGATAAAGGCGAGCTTCGGTGCTTGAGACCTGCGCTTTCCAGGTTCCGACGAGATCGAATGAACAACTCTTTTCCTGGGCCAATGCGTTTGCAGTTGAACCCAGAAGCATCATGGCCAGCAGCGAGATTATGGCATTAAGTTTCATGACGTTTTCACTCGGTGCATTTGATGTATCCCAATTGACAATTTATTAAATTGTCGTTTCAAAATTGGCAATCAACAATCGTCAATTGGCAACCCGATTATGTTGACCAGGGATAGAA
>JBKPAC010000133.1:0-34121 GCA_046726175.1 Acidobacteriota bacterium | reverse complement strand
GATTAACGCTGATCAGAACAAGAAAGAGAATTGCAAACGACTCCTCACTTTCCCTCTCTTCTGATCCGCGTTTATCCGCGGCTCACTACCTCGCACAATCCGCAATTCGCAATTCGCAATTAGACGGCCGGATACGTCGCTTCCAGGAGGGCTGGACCAATGCGAGGTGCAGCCAACATCAGACCGATGATTGTTTTCGCGTCTTCGATCTCGCCGTCGGTAATCATCTCGAGAGCTTGAGCCATCGGAAGTCGAACTACTTCCACGATCTCATCCTCTTCAAGCATCTGTTTAGTTTCAGTTAGATCTGTCGCGAGATAGAGCCACATCTTCTCTTCGAGAAAACCGGGCGATACAAAGAATTCAGTTAATTTCTCCAAACGCCCAGCGATCAGGCCGAGCTCCTCCTGCAATTCTCGAGCGGCGCCAACTTCCGGAGTCTCGTCTTTGTTTAGAGTGCCGGCGGGTACTTCCAGAAGATAACGGACGGCCGGATGTCGGTACTGACTCACCAGAGCGACCGTACCATCGTCAAATACCGGAATGATCACAGCGCTGCCTGGGTGATGGACGACTTCGCGTTGGTATGTCGTGGAATCCTCGCGAATGGTATCAACCGTCACGTTGAAAACACGGCCGTGAAAGACTTCGGTGCTGTTTAGAATTAGAGGCAGATTCTTACTTGTCATAACGCATCCCTTAACTCGCCGATCAGGTAGAGCGAACCAGCAACACAGATGGAACCGTTTGCCGGCGTCAGCTTCCGAGCCAGTCTAATGGCGTCCAGTGCACTTTTTATCGATTGAACTCGCGACGGCTCGCCAATTTTCGAGCCCAGTTTCTCTAACACCTCTAGTCGCGCGGTACGCGGATTAGACACCTCAGTCAGGATGAGATGATCAACAACGGGGAAGAGAACTTCAGCCATCTCCTCCAGCTTCTTATCATTCATCGCACCGAACACTAGCGTCAAAGGTCGAGGCGCAAACTCGTCGAGATACTCACGAAGCGCTTTGGCGCCGGCAGGATTGTGAGCGCCATCAAGGAGCACGCTCGGCCTCCCAGAAATCCGCTCGAGCCGTCCCGGATGTTTAGCAGTCGCAATCCCTTTGGCAATCGCGCTGCTGGGAATTTTGTAACCTTTCTTCTGCAAGGCCTCAGCTACTGCAATCGCCAACGAGGCATTCGCGATCTGGTGGCGACCGAGAAGCGCCAAAGGTACGCGTGGGTAAGTACCGTTCCGTGTTTCAAACGTGACCTTGAACTGACCTTCGGCCGTAACATCATCGATCCTCGTTACGGTCTGATCAAACACGGGCGCGATGTTGTTCATCGCACAGTGCTTCAAGATCACTTCGGTGACCGCTTCTGTTTGAGGTGCGACTATCGCAGTGACTCCACGCCGGATGATTGCAGCCTTCTCGGCAGCGATTTCTTCGATTGTGTTTCCCAGATAGGTTTCGTGGTCCATCGCGACAGGAGTAATCACCACGGTTTCTGCTCCGGCACACGTCGTCGCATCCAGTCTTCCGCCGAGGCCGGTTTCCAGAACAGCGATAGCTAAGTTTGCCTTTTGAAACGCGAGCAAAGCGATAGCAGTCACCTGCTCAAAAAATGTCGGCAGTGCTTCCAGCTGCTTCTCGGCAACCAGCTGCTCAGCCGTTTGCCGGACTTTAGTCGCAAGTCGTGCAAACTCTTCACGCGAGATTTCTTCCCCGCCAACACGAATGCGCTCAGTCACTGAAACGAGATGAGGCGAGGTATAGAGGCCGGAGCGAATTGCTGCGGCTCTAAGAATCGAGTCGATTACTACAGCGGTCGAACCTTTGCCATTTGTGCCGGCGATCTGTATCGATGGAAAACTCCTTTGGGGATTTCCCAGCGAGTTGAGGAGTACTTCGATGTTTCGCAGACCGAGCTTCATCGCCAGAGTCTCGTGTCCAAGACTCAGCAAGTACCTCAGTGCTTCGTCAAACTGCATTGAAACGTGGGATTTGAATTCTATGCTTGAGGGATTGCGCTACTTTCTGAATGCTGCCTTGGTACGCACCTTCTCCACTTCAGGTTCCGCGTTGATTTCCGGATTCATCATGAAGCCGAGCATCCTGACGATGAACGCGCGAATCTCGCGACGATCTACGATTGCATCGATCATGCCGTGTTCTAACAGAAACTCTGATCGCTGGAAGTCTTTGGGTAGTTTCTGGCGAATCGTCTGTTCAATCACGCGGGGACCCGCGAAGCCGATAAGTGCTTTAGGTTCGGCGAGAATCACGTCGCCCAACATTGCAAAGCTTGCAGTTACTCCGCCGGTCGTCGGGTCGGTCAGTATCGAGATGTAAGGTACACGCGCTTCATCCAATCGAGCGAGTGCTGCGGAGATCTTCGCCATCTGCATCAACGAGAGCGTTCCTTCCTGCATCCTGGCGCCACCGGACGCAGAGAATATCACCAGCGCGGCACGCTCTTTCTCGGCTCGTTCGATCAGTCTCGTGACCTTCTCGCCGACCGCAGAACCCATCGAGCCGCCGATGAAGTTCATGTCCATGGCGCCGGCGACTACCGGCTGGTCCCCCACTCGGCCACGAGCGCTAATGATTGCTTCGGGAAGACCGGAAGACTCAATAGCGCTGCTCAATCTTTCTGTGTAGGGCTTGCTATCGACGAACTCGAGAGGATCAGTCGACATAACTTCGGTGTCGAGCTCCTCGTACTTGCCGTCGTCGAAGAGCATCGTCAACCGATCCCGAGCGCCGACACGAAAGTGATGGCCGCAATGACTGCAGACTTGCTGAGCTTCATCAAGTTCGCGCTTATACAGGTGTGCTTCACAGTCGTCGCACTTCACGAACACGTTTTCGGTTCGTACCACGCGTTCTTCCAGCGGCACAGTCTCGATTCGTTTACTCTTTTTGCTAAACCATGGCATATGTTGGGTTGGGATTCGCCAGAGGGTAGCACAGAACGAAGGAAGGATGAAGACGGCAGACGGCAGTAGACAGGTAAGTTATTGAGTCGAGCGAGGTTAACTCGTTTTACAGATTGCCTTAAAACTCGATACCCTGCTGGGCCCGGATGCCTGCGGTGAATGGGTGCTTGATCTCGCGCATTTCAGTTACGAGGTCAGCTGCATCGATGAGAGCCGCTGGAGCATCCCGTCCGGTTACTACGATATGCAAGGCGGGCTGGTTCTTTCGAACGCTGGCGATTTCGTCTAGTACCTCGTCCACCGGAAGCAATCCGTAACTGAGCACATAGACTAACTCGTCGAAGACCAGTAGGTCGTACTCGCCGCTCCTCATCTTTTCAACGCAAAGCTTCCACGTGTCCGCCGCTGTCTTACGGTCCTGTTCAGGGTTCTTAGTATCCCAGGTAAAGCCGTCGCCCATCGTATGGACCTCAATGCCGAGAGTCTCAGCTGAGAGATGCTCACCATAACGATCATTACGCGACTTCATGAACTGGATCATGCAGCACTTCAGACCGCGACCGGCTGCACGCATCATCAGACCAAGAGCGCAGGTAGTCTTACCTTTGCCGTTGCCGGTGTGCACCATAAGCAGCCCGCGTGTCTTTTCCTGATAGTCCTTGCGGCGCCACTTGTACTGTTTTTCTTTGGTCATGAAGTAGGCGGGAGGTTGCGTGTGGCCCGCTCAGGAATTCAGATAACTGATTCTGGTTCCGTGCTGTGCAAAGCGTCTTCCGTGGTGTCTTTCAGACCATTTGCTCGTTCCACTGCATCACGGAGGAGGGAAACTATCTCCTGCTCAGCCTCTTCCCACGACCCGGTGAGGGTGCAGCCTGCGGCATTACGATGTCCGCCGCCGCCAAACTTTTCTGCGACACGAGCGACATTCACATCGCCCTTCGATCGCAAGCTGGTCCGGTACGTGCCGGGTGAGCATTCTTTAAGTAGGGCCACTGCCTCTACTTCGCCAACTGTCAGCGGGTAGTTCACGAATCCGTCGGCATCCTCGTCAGAAGCCCCAGTTTGTTTCTGCATTTCCGAGGTCAACCGCATCACCGCCACTCGACCAGTAGACTCGCGTCGCGCGGTTGAGAGAACGGCACCCATCAGTTGTATCCGGCTCCAGGGGTAACTTGCGAAAACCGCCTCAGCAGTTTTGGCCGGTCTGACACCGGTTCGCACGAGTTCTGAAGCCACTTTGAACGTGCGCTCGGTTGTGTTCGAGAAATGAAACGACCCGGTGTCCGTGATCAGCGCGGTGTAGGCGCATTCAGCAATCTCTTTCGTGACTCGTACGCCTGTTGCTTTGCAAAGGTTGTAGATCATTTCCCCGACGGCGGATGCGGTAGAGTCGATCCAATTGATAGCGCCAAAAAGTGCCGTAGTGGAGTGATGGTCGATATTGACTACAAACTGTTTGTCGAGATCGATCAGTCCCGGACGAGTGATATCAGAGCACTCAATCACAAAAACCGCGTCGTAAGTCTGATCGACTGCGGGCGTAATTCGAACGTCTTTGGCGCCGGGTAGTTGTTGATAGGCATGGGGAACGGGATCGCGCATGATTACTTCGACATCCTTTTCGAGAGCGCGCAGTAACCAGTAAAGACCTAACGAGGAACCCAGGCTGTCGCCATCGGGACGAATGTGGGAAGTGATGGCGAACCGATGTTTCGCTTCAATTAGTTCTACGACTTGACTAAGCATCTTAATCAGCGGTTGAAGGCGTTCAGGGGCGAGAAGAGCTGAACTCTAAACACCTTCGTCTTCATCCTTCCTTTCCTTCTATCTCGCGTTCACGTTCGAGCTCACCCAGGAGTTTATCTACTCGCTCACCTTCTTCTTCGACACGGTCCCGGATGAAATGAATCTCTGGTGTACGAGGCATGTTGAGCGACAACCCCAACTGCTTGCGCACGAAAGGCGCTGCATGTCGCAGCGCCTTCAGAGCGACCTTGTGTTCCTCTTCATCTCCTGACACCGTGACGTAAACACGAGCGTTGCGAAGATTGTCGGAGACACGAACTTCTGTAACTGTAACTCCAGTAACCCTTGGATCCTGCAATTCATAACCGACAATCTGAGAAATCTCCTCACGCAGAGTGTCAGCAATTCTTTCTGGGCGGTGCATAACAAAAACCGGCTTACGGTTTGGAAAAGTTCGGACCGGAACGTAGACCTTACCGGTCTTCACTCGTCCTCACAACTCCGTGGCGGCCACCTTCTCGACCACATAGGCTTCGATCTGGTCGCCTACCTTGATGTCGTTGAAGTTTTCCAGGCCGATGCCGCACTCAAAGCCCTCGCGAACTTCTGAAACATCGTCTTTAAAGCGACGCAATGAAGAGATGTTTCCTTCCCATATAACTACGCCGTCGCGAATCAAACGACCCCGAGCGTTGCGCCGGATCGTACCGTCGATGACCATCGACCCCGCGATCGAGCCCGCCTTTGGCACACGGAACACTTCGCGGATATCCGCCTTGCCAAGGATTCGTTCCTTCTCGACAGCTTCGAGCATGCCGATCATGGCAGCGCGGATCTCTTCCTCGACCTTGTAGATGATCGAGTGCAGCCGGATGTCGACTGCTTCCTGCTTGGCGAGGTCGGATGCGCGTGCCTCTGGTCTCACATTGAAGCCGATGATCACAACGGCAGAAGACGAAGAGCTCGCTTGCGTCGCTGATGCCAGCAGCACGTCCGATTCGGTGATCGCGCCCACACCTGAACGGATTACTTTGACCTTCACGCGATCTGTCGAGAGCTTCTGCAAGGTTGACTTGAGCACTTCCACTGAACCCTGCACGTCTGCCTTGATGATGACCAGAAGTTCTTTAACTTCACTCTGGCCCAGCGCTTCAATACCGCGTTTGGTTGACTGCAACAGCGCTGCCTGACGGCTCAGCATCTGCCGGTGTTGCGAGATCTGCTGCGCTCGCGCGATATCTGCGACTACCTGGAAGCTCTCGCCTGCCTGCGGCACTCCAGCAAGTCCAAGCACTTCAACCGGAGTTGCCGGCGGCGCTTCGACGACAGGTTCCCCACGATCATTAAACATCGCACGAACCTTGCCGGAGATCTGGCCCACGATGAATGGCTCCTGCGTGTGCAGTGTTCCTTGTTGCACCAGCACCGTAGCGACTGGACCGCGGCCACGATCCAGCTTTGCCTCGAGAACAACGCCCGAGGCGAGTCGCGTTGGACTGGCTCGCAGGTTCAGCAGGTCAGAAGTGAGAAGAATTGTTTCGAGCAGCGTGTCGACATTCTGTCTCTTTTTCGCAGAGACCTGGACCATTTCCGTGTCGCCGCCCCATTCAACCGGTGAGAGACCATGTTGGGCCAACTCTTGCCTCACGCGATCCGGATTGGCGTCGGGTTTGTCGATCTTATTGATTGCTACAACGATTGGTACGTTGGCCGCGCGAGAATGCTCGATGGCTTCGACCGTCTGTGGCATGACGCCGTCGTCCGCAGCGACAACGAGCACGACGATGTCAGTTGCCTTTGCACCGCGAGCGCGCATCATCGTGAAGGCCTCGTGACCGGGTGTATCGAGAAACACGACGCGTCGCATTTCTTTTGACGCATCTGCACTCGGTACCTGCACGCTGTAAGCGCCAATGTGCTGGGTGATTCCACCAGCTTCGCCACCTGCTACGTCGGTAGCGCGAATGGCGTCGAGGAGTGACGTCTTACCATGGTCGACGTGGCCCATCACCGTAACTACAGGCGGACGTGGCAGCTCAACATCGTCGGCATCAGCGTTGATCAGCTCTTCGAACTCTTCTTCGGCGATCATCTCCTCAAACGGAACGAACGCCACCTCGTAGCCAAAGCGTTTGCCCAGATCGACTGCGACATCGTCGGTCAGTGGTTGATTGATCGTCGCGAACACACCGCGTTGCAACAACAGTGTCACGACGTCTTTCGGTTTGATGCCGAGCTTTTCAGCAAATTCTTTGACTGTGGAACCTTCAATTAAACGGACGGGCTTAAGCTCGCCCGTCGATGGCAACTCGAGTCGTCCGGCAATGCGGTCCTCGAGCGACAAGACCTTCGGCGGCGGAATGAGATCGCCTTTTTCAAACTTGCCGGCCTTGCCTTCTCCCTTTCGACCGCCACGCGTCGTTCCGCGACGCGAGCGGCGCCGGCCTGAATCTGGCGGCGGAATGTAGGTAGTTTGAGGTGTTAGGGTCTCGCCGGGCGTGCCCATGCGTTCGGCTCGTGGCAATGACGGTCGCTCACGCAGTCGGCCGGTGGTGCGATCGACTCTTTCCTTTGGCGTGATCGTTGGCGGCGGCGCTGGCGCCGGCGCACGCTCACCAGGCCGAATGCCCGCATTCAGCGCAGCTGCGGTTGGTCTCAACACGCGAACCTGCCGCGATGGAGGTGGTGGACTGACTTTAGGAATCTCGGGCGCTACGCTGGAAGCACTGCTGGCGGCTGCGACTGGCTCAGGCTCGATGTATTCTGGAATTACAGGTTCTTCGACTGGAGTCTCGACGGGAGCAGCAGCCGTGACCGTAGGTGGTTGCTCAGCCCGCGCAGCTGGCGTCAACTTCTTAATCAGGCGGGCCGGCGCGGGTTTTGGAGCTGCTAGAGGTGCGGGCGTTGCTGGTGCCACGGGGACCTCGACCGGTTCCGCCGCGGGTAGCTCTTCCACTGGCTCAGGAGCCGCGGCTTCCTCGACAGGTGGCGCTTCTTCGACGGGCCGTGCAACGCGCTTAACGACTTTGACGGCTCGCTTTACAGCAGTCTCTTTTTTCGGAAAGTATTTGTTCCGGATCTTTTCAGCTAACTCTTTCGAGACAGAGTTGGACGGAACACTTACATCAACACCTTCACGGCGGACTTCTTCAATCAACCGCTTAGTATCGAGCTTGAGCTCTTTGGCAAGGTCGTAAAGGCGAACCTTCGAAGTAACTGTCATGCACTCCTTTTGGATTGCTGGCGGGCCGGCAATCCGACGTCTTCAAAGTGGTTAAGAACTCTCGCTCTTAACCACCTTCACGTCGCATTCAGAAGCGCAACACTAGGCAGTGGCTGAGCGAGTGGCGAAGTACGCTGGCGAATCCAGCGTCTCCGCCGGATTTATTCTGCCGCATCTGGGGAAGCATTTTGCTTCTCTTCATCATCTCTCTCGACAGATGCAGCATCTTCAGTGTCGAGAGACGTTGGTGTTGTCGCCTCGTCGTCGGCCGAGACTAGTTGCTCAATTGAGCCGTCGTCGACAGCCTCTTCAAGGCGTTCAAGCGCAGCTGCGCCGGATGATGTAATGTCTGGAGTCGGCGTTATCGTGTCGGGCCGTAAGTCGCGACCGACTTCCTGCAGGTTGATCTCATCAGCCGCCACCGGCTCAACCTCTGTAAGCGCCACCGGATCAACGGAGAACTTTGCCGGGACTTCAGGTTCGGCGATAAAGGGGGCTCGGCTTTCAACAGCCTCGTCATAACCTTCGGCTGTCGAATCTTCTGTTTCCTCTTCTGGCGCAGCTTCGGCTGACGGTTCAGGTTCAGCGAAACCTTCGTCAAACTCCTGTGCAGCTTCGGCGAAACCTTCGTCAAACTCCTGTGCAGCTTCGGCAGCAGGCTCCTGTTCAGACGGCTGAGCACCGTGCAGACTCTTATCTCTGATCGCGATGACAGCCCTCGCCTCGTTGAGTATCGTCTCGGCTTCATCGAAACTCAGGTCGAGAATTTCGACTAACTCGTCCACCGAGGTACCAGCCAGCGCATCGATGTCATTGATGTTGTGCCCAGCGAGAGCCTCAGCCTGCTGAGCAGTGACGCCTTCAATGGCCGACAGCGGCACAGATTCTCCGGAAGCGATAAGCGCACCCATCTGTTCCGTAACTTCGCGTTTGAGCTCTTCTTCGCTGCGGATGTCGATGTTCCACCCAACGAGCTTGGTCGCCAGCCTGACGTTCTGTCCGCGTTTGCCGATTGCCAGCGAAAGCTGATCTTCGTTAACGATGACTTCCATCTGGCGATTTTCAATGTCAGTGATCCGCACCTGATTCACTTTTGCAGGCGACAGGGCATTAGCTGCAAACACCGACGGCTCGTCCGACCATTCGATGATGTCAATCTTTTCTCCTCGCAACTCTCGAATGATCGCCTGGACTCGAGATCCTTTCATGCCGACGCAGGCGCCCACCGGGTCGACGTCACGCTCGTTCGACATCACAGCGATCTTCGCGCGTTCACCGGGTTCGCGTACCGCGGATTTGATCACGACCGTCCCGTCGTAGATTTCAGGGACTTCCATTTCGAAGAGACGAAGCAACAATTCGGGAGACGTGCGGGAGACTTCCACTTGAGGTCCTTTCGATTCGCGGGACACGTTGTTGATTACGACTCGGATGCGCTCACCCTGGTTCCACTGTTCTCCGCGCGACTGTTGCGAACGCGGCAGAATTGCCTCGAGGTTTCCAAGATCGACGATAATGTTCCCGCGCTCGAACCGCTTTACATAACCGTTCACGAGGTCGCCGGTCTTGTCGATGTACTGCTCGTAGACATTGTTGCGAACAGCGTCTCGAACTTTTTGAAATAAGATCTGCTTGGCCGTCTGCGCCGCAATTCGTCCGAGTTCCTCCATCGGAAGTGGCAAGAGCAGCGCGTCTCCCAGTTCAACCTCGTCACCGCCAAGCTCGCGAGCTTCGTCGATCGAAAGCTCAGTCGCTTGATTGGTCACTTCATCAACCACAACCTTCGAAGCCGAAAGCTCGATGCCCGTCTCCGGATTCCAATCGACCTGGATGTCTTCACCAGATCGAAACTGCTTTTTGGCAGCCGCTCGCACGGCCTCTTTCATGGCTTCGATTACCAGGTCACGTTCGATGCCCTGTTCCTGGCAAAGTGCCTCGATGTTTTGCGCAATGGTTGAACTCATGAAACTCTCACTCGGGTTGGGTGGCTCGACGCAGAAAGTCACGTCGTTTGAGCCTATTCAGTTGTAAATTTGCAGCTCGTTGCTGCGTTCAAAAAATCGAGATCTTAATGCTTGCGTCGCAACTCTTCGTCAAGGTCAATCTCAAGATTGGCTTTGGCGACAAGGTCGAGGGGAAGAGATACCCGGCCGTTTGTTCGATCTTCGAAGATCACGTTGTTGCCTTCGACTCCTAACAACCGTCCCCGGAAGTTTCGTTGACCGTTGATCGGTTGCTGGGTTTTCAGCTTCGCCGGACTGCCGGCAAAACGCTCGTAATCAGAGCGTTTATAGAGACCCCGTTCGAGGCCTGGGGAGGATACCTCCAGGGTATAAGCTGCATGGATAAAGTCCTCGACGTCGAGAATCGTACCCACTTGCAGGCTTACGTCTGAGCAGTCATCGTGGGTCACACCACCCGGCTTATCAATAAATATCCGAACAATCGGCTTGTTATCGGGACCCGCGATCTCGGTATGTACCAGCTCAAGACCCCGGTCCTTCGCGGCCTGTTCGGCAATTGCCTGTACCCTTTCAAGGATCGAACTTGCTCCCATTTCATCTCCCAAGAGCTTTCTCGCCCAAAATAAAAAGTGGGCGCGAACCCACCGGACGATACCGCCGCGCTTCGAGCAAGCCGTGAATTATACGGAAAGGGTTTTTTAGAAGCAAGCAGGCTTCCAAGTAGTCGCCTACGCTGGTTTCGCCGCCGTGATCAACACGTTAGCGAGGCCTCTCCAGCTCACCCCGATCCCACTTCGCCAGGGTGGCGCCGGCTTCGTAAGTGCTGTGCAGGAAGTCCATCAGAGTAGCTTCAGGCGAGTCAGCGCGACGTACGGCTTCGTATGGCAGGAGAAACTCATTGAGTTCTTTGGTGTAGTAAGCGGCCTCGGGTTTTACCACGGCATTTTCGAAGCCTGCCGGTTGCGGAGCGGCGTAACAGTAGAAGGCGGGATCGGTGATGTTGCCGCCTCCAGGCCAAAAGCCGGCGCTGATCACCTCGTGTGAATACGCTTCGCGAGTTATTACATCCGCTCCCGGACGTTCGGGCGCCCGTCGGCCGGAGAACCGTGTTACCGCCAGGTCGAAACTACCCCAGAAGAAGTGGACGGGACTGCATTTTCCAATGAACTCGGAACGAAACTCTTTGAAGCATTTCTCAACCTGTCCGAGGATTCGCCAGAACCGGTTCGCGTACTTCGCATCGTACGACTTGTGAACTCGATCTTCGGCGAATGGAATCGGATCAGCGACTTCATCCGGCTTGCTGTGGATCTTCACTTCAATACCCAGCTCAGCCAGACCACGCATCACCTTTTGATAGAAGTCCGCAACCGTCTGCGGCACAAGATCAAACTCTCTGATCTGGCCTTCACTCGTGGCTATCAAGAGTTTGTGATCAATGAAATCAAAGTCGATCTGGAACCACTTGTATTGATAAGGAATCGGCGATGTCGTGAGTCCACGCGCAGATACATAGAGCGGAACGTTCCACCAATGGTTTTCGAGCGGCGTAAGGCTAAGCCGCACGTGACCGACAATCTGCGTCCACATGTGCAGTGTTGCGTAGGTGTCCTTCCACTCCTCGAGTGGGAGACTTGGCCAGATTTCTTCTTTCGCAGCAGTTGCCTCGGTACTCATCACCTGACTCCTTGTGTCACTCACTTCTGTTATGCGGAGGTTCCCAAAGCTCTATCTTGTTTCCGTCCGGATCCATGAACCAACCAAACCGTCCATAAGCGTACTCTTCAATGCTGCCGATCAGCTCGGCGCCACCTTCTTTGACCTGATCCAATGCTCCTTCGAGGTCGTCAACCACGAAGTTGATCATGAAATCTTTCCTCGACGGGTCGAGGTAAGTCGTATTGGCATTGAATGCGCTCCAGACAGTGAAACTCTCGGGCGGCATATGCAGGGGAAGGAACGACATGCCTGGATCGTCGCCGACCTCTATACCCAGATGCCGTTCATACCATTGGTAGAGAGCTTTTGGATCCGGCGACTTAAAAAATACGCCGCCAATGCCGAGTACACGAGCCATCAGTTGGACTCCTTCACTTTTATTGTGGCGTCCAGAACTTCTTCGCGGTAACAGTCTCAACGCCCACTGGTAAGGGGATCGGCGCATTCGACTTGGTATGAAATGCCAAGCCTTTGTAACTCACGAGGTACTGATATTTGGTAGAAAAGATTCCTCCCTTAGCCGTGACGATTAGCGGCTGCTCGATCTTTTCCAGGATACGTTGAAAGTCTTCCGGCTCGAGACGAACCAAAACGCCGCTGGCGCTAATTGCATTTGCGATAGCCACCACGGCTGCGGCTGCTCCAGCTGCTGCCATTGTTGTACACCTCCGTCAAGTAGGACTTACGCTCCGAGCTTCGATTTGACGATCTCGCTCACTGAACGTCCGTCGGCATTTCGGCCAACAAGTTTCTCCTGCACAGCCTTCATCACTTTCCCCATGTCCTTCATCGAACTCGCTCCCGTATCTTTTAAAGCCGCATCAACAGCGTGTTCGATCTCTTCACGCGAAGCTGCTTGAGGCAGGTAGGCTTCGATAACCTGAATCTCAGCCAGCTCTTTATCGACGAGATCCTGGCGGCCTCCCTTTTCATACTGCTCAACTGAGTCACGTCGCTGCTTCACCATCGACCGAAGCAATTTCATCATCTCGTCGTCGTCCAGTTCGCCGCCTTTCTCGATCTCACGATTCATCAAAGCTGCTTTAACCATCCGTAAACTCGACGTACGTTGCGCGTCCTGAGCTTTCATCGATGAGGTCAAGTCAGAAATGATTTGTTGTTTCAGCCCCATAGAAACGTTCCTCCGGCGCACACTATAGCAGCACCCGCGCGGTTGTTACGATCCGGCCCAATACACGTTCAGTACAAAACTGAACGTGTACCCAATACACAAATCACACCAGCCGAAACTTTCTCGACTGGTGTGATTTTTGGAGCGCCGCGGGTTTATGAGCGCACTTATTGGTTCTTGGACTTTGTTTTGGACACCGCTCTTTGATTAATAGCAGTCCTCAGCTCGTCCAATGTCGTCGTAGGACCGTGCACGGCTGAAATGCGTTCCACGGCCAAGCCTGATTTTTCTATCCACTGAAAGAAATGAATAGTTGAATCGTTGATGGTGGTCGGCTGGTACTTCGCACTATTCGGCAAGTTGACGAGATCTCCCTGGAACAGGAGTTTTGCTTTTGGCAGGTACGCTACGAGCATCTCATTCGCGTGAGGGCTCGGACCGATGTCGAAGATCTCGACTGTTTGCTCCCCGTCAGTAAACACGCGCTTCTTGTTCTCGACAAATTCAAAGGTTGGCTTTTTCTGAGCCTTCGTTTGATCGTCCCGATTTATCGTGAAGGTGCTGCTTGCCATCTTTTCAAAGTAATGCTGGTTCGATGGCGTCGTGACGACTGTCACGCCGTTAGCAATGTAACTGCGCAACCCGCCTGAGTGATCGTCATGATGGTGAGTGACGACCACGTATCGAAGTGGTTTGTTCGGAAACATCTCCTTGACCTTGTTGATGGTCGGCTTTGGTCCACGACCACCTACGTATGGTTCGACAACCAGAACATAGTCTTTGAAAGCTACTACCAGGGAGTTGCTGCCGCTCTCAAAGAGATAAACGCCTTCGGCGAGTTTTGTCTCGCGGGTCGGCGCGGGCGTCGGTGCCGGCAGCTCTTCGTAACCTGCAGGTTTGGCGAACGCGCTTTCTGGTGGATGGACGTTGAAGGTCACTGTTTCGTAAGTGACTTCTTCAATAAGTTCTCCACCGCGACGTGTAATTCGTCCTGTCGGAACCTTGATCCCGTTGACAGTCCTATACCCGGGGAAGATTGTTTCCTGCACGGTGTCACCGAGCAAGTTGTCGCTGATCATCTGTTCATACTTGCTGAGCAAGTTTGTTCTGGCGTCAAAGTACAACGACCACTGCACGCCGTTACCGGAAGCAAATGTCACTACATTATGTGGAACGCCATTGAACGACTCCTGGCCGAGCCATCTCACAGTCGCCGGAGCGCCTTCATAAATTACCGCTAGCAGCACATGTGGCACCCGACGCACGAGTCCGATATTGTTGAAGTTCGTCAGATTCAGAGGTCCAACAGTTCGATTCCTCGGATCTACAAAGAAACCCTGGTTGCCGGTAATGACGGAGGTCCCACCAAAGACGAAACCTCCCGGAAGCGGATCTTTCGTCTCGACGATGTACTTCCGATTTTTTAGATCGATGTACAAATCTTCGTCGCGCGTCATTTTGTCGTAAGGTGCATTCACGCCAACGCTCTGGTTGCGAGCAAAGGAGTGGCCGCGAACCTTTACTTTCACATCGTCCAAAGCACGAATTGCTTCGATGCCGCCCAATGCGACGAGACCGGATTCGATAATCTTGCGCCCTCGTTCAAAGGACGAAAGAGTAATTGAAGTGGATTTGGGAGCAGCCTTTCTTTGTTGCGCGTACGTCCGGACAGTAGGGACTGAGGCAGCAAGAAGGGCAACAAGTGCGATCCTTAGTAAGATCTTCATGGCCATCCCTCTTTTCAGCTTGGATTTTGCGATGAGCTTTAGGGTCTATACGGCAAAAAACAACCGCTGGTTTCACCGAAGAAGCTAAGGGGTGAGCGTGGCGTTGTTTAAATCGCCAAGCAGTCGATTTCGTGTAAAGAGTTTTAGTAACTCGGACGCGATTAGACGGTGACCCATATGATTTGGATGGATTAGTTCACCAAACCAACCCTCATTAGCTGGGTACGCTGCTTCAGTAAGTTCCGGCAGCTCGAGGAACGGTATCTGATCACTCACCATAGCCGACCGCAGTTGCTCTCTGTAACGAATCATGAGCTTAGCTTCTGCGGGATTCGTGACACTGTCGCGGTACGGCGCTGCCATAACAACCACTCCGATCCCGCGTGAATGACCGAGCCCAGCTATCGCCCGAATGTTGTTTACATATTCTTGATCGGAAACGCGCGGTACTGGCCGTCTTGGGGAAAGGTTACCAGGTGCTGGACCCGAACGAAGCCAGCGTGTCACGTGTGCAAATGCCTGACTGTGATCGATCAACCAACGAACTGCAACTGCGTACCAGTTCGTCCGAATCGCTTCGCGATCCGCTGCATCGCTGAAGCTCGAGTCGTTCCAACCGAAACCGACTACGACCAGATTAGGAGCAAGTCGATCAATGTCGCGTCGCAACCACGCCAAACCCTGATGACTCGTATAGCCAGGCACAGCCATCGCAATCACTTCGATTGAGCGTCCTGGATTTGCGGCTCGCAACTGTTTTTCCAGGAGCATCGGGAAGGGAAGCCACTCAGGATCGTAATCATCAGGACGATCCGGCCAGACTACCGGCACTCGATAGCCAAATGTGACTGAGTCTCCTATGCAGATGATTCGTGTTGTTCCGGGTGCCTTGGCGTCGATCGGGTAGTCTGAGCGGTAATGCTGCGCATTTGTGGAGAGTACGGTGAAGTCCCACACCACATGGTGCAAATTCGGTTTCAATCGCCAGAGCAGCAGAGGATCTCCCTCAAATATCGTTGATTGTTGCCGGTTAGCCACCTGCAATTTTTGCTGTGGCGTGTTTACGAAAATATCCAGACTGTTAATGGGCGTGAGCAGCACTCGCGTGCCGACTTCAATCATCATCAATATCAAGAGAAAGGCTGAGTAGATACACGCGATGAAAAGAATCCGACGCTTTTTAGAAATAGCAAGCCGCTGTGATGATTGGACGGTCTGGATAGTTTGAGTTTTCCGCGCAGCCATTGTGACGATTCTTATCCGTCCGATATGAGCTTTGAAGAATATGATGCGACTGATGGAATTGCACAAGTGAAGTAATTTGCAGGTCAGAAAGGGCGGTTCAGCCCCGCTCGCCATACTAGATCTGAGCATCGGAAGGTAAGCGGAGGTGAACCGCCCTTCCTGACCTGCAAATTACACACGTTGAACAGTACTCAGTAGGCTATGTAGACTGATTGCAATCTGGTTTAGCCGCGGCCGTTGGAGCGGGCAAGATAGGCTTTCAGGAAGCGGCCGGTGTGAGACTTCGGCTCCTTCATGATCTCTTCAGGTGTTCCCGTGGCAACAATCGAACCTCCTGCCTCGCCTCCCTCCGGACCGAGATCGATCACGTAATCGGCAGTCTTGATCACGTCAAGGTTGTGTTCAATCACCAGCAACGAGCCGCCGGCTTCTATCAATGCTCTGAACGCCGCTAACAGTTTGTTGATGTCATCAAAGTGAAGCCCGGTTGTCGGCTCATCAAAGATGTAAAGAGTCTTCGCGCCCGTTCGCTTTGACAAGTGCGCGGCGAGCTTGATTCGCTGAGCCTCGCCACCTGAGAGAGTCGTCGCTGACTGGCCCAATCTCAAGTAACCCAATCCAACATCATCGAGCACTTTAAGCCGGTTGGTAATCTTCGAAACTTCGCGGAAGAACGACATCGCTTCGCGCACAGTCATGTTTAAGACCTCGTGCACGTTCTTTCCACGATAGCGAATGTCCAGGATTTGTTGCTTAAAGCGAGTTCCCTTGCACTCTTCGCAAACGAGCTCGACGTCCGCGAGGAATTGCATTTCGACAGTAACAGTGCCATCGCCCTGACAAACTTCGCATCTCCCGCCTGGAAGGTTGAACGAGAAGTGAGAAGGATCCAGTCCTCGCGCCTGAGCTTCGCGAGTATTTGCAAACACCTCGCGAATCGCGTCATACACCTTGATGTATGTAACTGGGTTGGAACGCGGCGTACGACCAATCGGCGACTGATCGACCAGAACGACATCGTCTACGAATTGACCACCTTCCAGCCTTTGAAATGCGCCGACATGACCTTGCCAGTCGCCCTGCTGTTTCTTCAGTCCCGCGTAGATGCAATCGTGAATCAAAGTCGACTTACCCGAACCGCTGACACCGGTAACACAAACCAGCATATCCAAAGGAACGTCAACGTCGATACCTTTCAGGTTGTGTTCGCTTGCGCCTCGGAGGATCAATTTTCGCTTCTGGAGAGTGCGACGTTGCTTTGGCTCCTTGATCTCTGCCTCGCCGCGCAAGTACCTGGCAGTGAGCGATCCTTCGTCTCGGATCAGACCTTCAAAATCACCTTCAAAGACTACTCTGCCACCGAGTTCGCCGGCGGCTGGTCCAATATCGAGTATATGATCTGCCGCGCGCATCATTTCGGCATCGTGTTCGACGACGAGCACCGTGTTACCGATGTCACGAAGATTGTGAAGCAGTCGTATCAAACGTTCATTGTCGCGTGGGTGCAAACCAATTGAAGGCTCGTCAAGAACGTACAGTGCGCCAACTAACGACGAGCCGAGATTAGTCGCAAGCTGGATTCTTTGTGCTTCACCACCGGACAAAGTCGAGGCAAGACGATCCAGCGTCAAGTAGTCGAGTCCTACGTCCAACAGGAAGCGCAAACGCCTTCTTACCTCGAACAGTATTCTTTCGGCTATCGCACCTTGCTCGCTGGAAAGCTGCAACGAATCGAAGAAAGCGCTCGCTTCACTGATCGACAGCGAACAAATTTCCGGCAATGTCCGACCTCCGACCTGAACATCGCGAGCTTCGCGTCGCAATCGACCGCCGCCGCAATCCGGACATAACGTATATCCGCGATACTTCGACAAGAACACCCTGACGTGAAGCTTATATTTCTTCGTCTCGAGCCAGTCGAAGAACCCTCGCACGCCACTCCAATCACCCTTGCCTTCGATGATTGCCTTTTGCTCGGTCCCGGAAAGTTCGCTGAAAGGAGTCGTGAACGAGATGCGCTCAGACTTGCAAAACTGTTTGAGTTCATCCATGGCCCAATCGTGTTGTGGCCGTGTGAAAGGTTCGATTGCGCCTTCTTTCAGAGAGAGACCGGGATTGGGAATTACGAGATCCAGGTCGAGTCCGATCGTGTTGCCAAAACCCTGGCACGTCGGACAAGCACCATAAGGATTATTGAAGCTGAACAAGCGAGGTTCCGGAGCGGCGTAAATCGTCCCGTCGTATTTGCACTCAAAGCGATCTGAAAAATACAGGCGCTTCGGTTCGTCCTCCGCTGTTTCGATGATCGCTGTTCCGTGTCCTTCCTGAAAACTGATTTCCAACGAGTCGACCAGGCGCTGTCGGACGTCCGGACGAGCAGTCAGCCGATCAGCCAGGACAAAGACATCGTCAAAACTGTCACGGGTGTAGTCGTCCGGCGAATTAAGCTCGATGATCTTTCCGTCATGGAAAAGCCTCGTGAACCCTCGCTGCATCAAGCTCATGACGTGAGCCGTAATTGTTTGCCGCGGCGTTACGGAACGACGTGAACTTTTGCCCTTTTCCGGTTCACCATTTCTCGACACTTCTGCCAGCCCGGCCTTTGCCGGAAACAGCAAGAAGAAACGAGTGCCTTCAGCGAGTGCTTCAAGCACAGTTTCAGCGACTGATTCCGGAGAGTCACGGGTGACTTCCCGTCCGCAAATGTGGCAGTAAGTTATCCCGACTCGCGCGTAAAGCAGACGAAGGTAGTCGTAGATCTCAGTTTGCGTACCTACGGTTGAACGTGGGTTGCGAGTCGAGTTCTTTTGCCGGATGGCGATCGCCGGTGCAATTCCACGGACTTCGTCTACGTCAGGCTTATCCATACGTTCGAGGAACTGTCGAGCGTAGGCAGACAGCGACTCAACATATCGGCGCTGCCCTTCGGCGTAGATCGTGTCAAAAGCAAGGGAGGACTTGCCCGAGCCGCTGACGCCGGTAACCACCGTTAACTTATTAATCGGGATTAAGAACGAGATGTTCTTAAGGTTATTGACGCGAGCGCCTCTGACTTCAATTGCTTCTTCCGGCATAGCTTTGATGGATTGCTCCGGCGCACGGATGTGAATCGAGCGACCTTCGCAAACCTCGAATAATACCCTGAACCGGCGCGAACGCGAAATGGGGATGGCGAAGCCGCTGGCGCTCATGGCTAAAACCGTTGACAGGTGCCAGACCGTAACCGAAAATGCCGACCTATGAAGACTCCAAGATTCCTTCTACGCGGATTTCGACGGCCGCGTGAGCTGGCTTGTTTTGCATTAGGCAACCTCGAACGGCAGGTTCTTGATGAGGTCTGGCAGCGAGGAGAAGTTAGCGTCCGTGATGTGCATCGCGCGTTCGGCGAGCGCATTGCCTACACGACGCTTATGACGACGCTCGACCGTCTTTACAAGAAGAACTTACTAGATAGACGAAAAGATGGGCGCGCGTTCCTCTACTCGCCGGTGGTGTCGGAAGCTGATCTCACAAAGGGTATTACAGAAGACGTCATCGAAGGATTGCTCGGGCGCGGAGCCGACAGTGTCGAACCCGTGCTCGCATGCATTGTCGATACGGTGAGCGAGCGTGATCGAGAACTCCTTGATGAATTGGATCGATTAATCCGCGAGAAGCGGAAAGAGCTGATGCAGGAGCAAACTTAGTGTTCGAACTCCTTGGCGTATCTTTATTGTTAGCGTGCTTGCTGGCTTTTAATAGCCTTGCTTCGCTGCTGACTGCTCTGCTGTGGCGGCTGGCTAGCCCCGTTGCCCGTGGCTGGTCAGCCCAAACTCGAGCACGCCTCCTGTTTCTTTTTCGGACCTTTCCCGCCACTCTCGCAATCCTATGCGTGGCGTTCCTTTTGTTGCCCGCATACCTGGCACATGAGCCACGTCACACCGCTGAAGTCGTTAGCCTGAAGCTAGGCATGCTTGCTTTTCTGTCTGCAATTGGAATCGCGTTTGCGGCAATGAGAGCTTTTGCAGCGTGGCGTGCGACGGCGCGATTGACAGCTGACTGGTTAAGTAAAGCTCAGCCGATCGTGATCAGCGGAATCAACATTACTACCTACCGAATCGATCATCCCTTTCCGGTAGTTGCAATCGTAGGAGTAATCAGGCCGCGACTATTTGTGGCGAACAGGATCATCGACTTGCTCTCTTCCGATGAGATTAAGGCTGTCATTGCGCATGAGAATGGTCATCTCGATGCGCGCGACAACCTGAAGCGTGGATTAATGCGCGCATGCCGTGACGCCCTCTTGATTATCCCAACGGGGCGGCTCCTCGATCGGGCATGGCATGAAGCAGCAGAAGAGGCCGCGGATGAGAAAGCTGCGGGACACGGCAGCAACGTCGCACTTGATCTCGCCTCTGCCTTAGTCAAGATCGCCAGGCACATACCTCAGGGAACTCGACCAACAATGCCGGCCGGCGTCTTCCTCTTTGGAGATGATGACGAGGCCACCGGCATCAAAGCTCGCGTCCGGCGACTTGTCGAATTCGCGTCAGGCGGTCGCAAACCGATCTTGAAACCAAACTTACTTGCGAACCCCACAGTCTGGCTCGGCGTAGCATTATCGGTTGTTGCAGTCAATTTCCTTCTGTTCCACCCCATTATCCTACTGAGCGTCCACGCGATGATCGAACATGCCGTGCGGATCCTCAATTAATTCCCCCCTACCTCAATTACGACCGTTGGTAGTAGGTGCCGATAGCAGATAGTCTCAGGCGGTTTGTAGTTATCCAGCCTCTTCATCTCCAGGGAGAATCGATGCACGTAAGCCTTCTCAGCTTTGGAATGCTGATCTCACTTGCTCTGGCAATTGCCTTCCCGTTTGCGCAGGCTTTGGCACAAAGCGGCCAAGCTCGCATTACGGGAGTGGTGAAAGATCAGGAAGGGGCAAACGTGGCGGGTGCCGAAGTCTCTCTGGTGCATCCACATCAAGCGGTTTTGAAAACTACGACCACTGATGGTGGCGGTAAGTTCACCTTCGATGATGTCGCGCCCGGACATTATGAACTGTCGGTAACACAGAAAGGCTTCAGCCGTCATCGGTCAGCAGTCCGAGTTACAGCCTCAGGGGTGAATGATGTGTCGATACAGCTCGACATCGCGCCCGTGTCAGACCAGGTAACCGTGACAGCTGAGACGGGATTAGCCCAGGACAAAGACCGTGTACCTCAGGAAGTAAACGTGATCCCAGAAAATGCAATCCTGCTCAGAACAACGGCGGTGCTCGCACAAGTAGCTGACGAGGAAGTTGGTGTCACGTTGCA
Source organism: Acidobacteriota bacterium (assembly GCA_046726175.1). GTDB lineage: Bacteria > Acidobacteriota > Blastocatellia > Pyrinomonadales > Pyrinomonadaceae > PSRF01. Next base: position 13,136 of record JBKPAC010000133.1, on the reverse strand, counting down.
ACGTACCAGCCCGTCCATGGGTGAAGTCTTTGTCCGTGGACTGACCGGCAAGAACGTACCCGTCTACGTTGACGGCGTACGCTACACAACGTCGACGCAGCGTGGCGGCGTTAGTACTTTCTTCAATCTCAATGAACCAAGCAGCTTACGTGCAGTCGAGATCCTGCGTGGTCCAAATAGCGCGCAGTACGGTTCGGATTCGCTTGGCGGTGTTGTCCAACTTGTTTCCAAGACTCCATTGTTCGGTAGCAGCAGTCCCGAACTTCACGGAGGAGTGAACACATTCTTTACGAGCGCAGATCTGTCGTACGGTAGCAACGCTTCGTTGACTTATGGCACTCGCAATCTTGGCATCTATGCACTTGGCGCGGGACGACGCGTAAATACGCTTCGATCAGCCGACGGTCTGGATGGACACGCTGCAGTGACTCGCTTCCTTGGAATTCCCTCGAATGTTCTTGGAACTCGATTGTCAGATACCGCATTCACGCAATATGGAGGACTGGTCAAGATCAATTACGCGCCAACAACGGATCAGCAATTCATATTGCACTATCAACGGGCACAACAGGATGGCGGGAAACGTTACGACCAGTTGCTCGGCGGCGACGGTAATCTAATTGCCGACCTGCGTAATCTGATGCTCGACTTCTTTTATGGTCGCTACATCAAACAGGGAATCGGCTTCTTCGACACAGGATCGTTTACGTTCTCGATCAACAGTCAACGCGAAGAGCGCCGCAATCAGGGCGGCCAAGGCAATCCGTTTGGCGACATCACGCACCAGTACGAAAGAACGACCTCGACTGGCTTTAGCTTCTATCTTGATAAGCAGATCACCCACCGTAACACGTTTCTGATAGGTGGCGATGTTTACCGCGAGAAGGTGATTGCTCCGGCTCATACATTGAATCCTGTTACAAGGGTCGACACTCCGAGTCGGCCCCGTGTGCCGAATGGAGCCCAATACCTAACTTACGGAGTCTATCTGCAGGATTCGTATGAGGTGATACCGGAAAAGCTTCGGCTCAGCGCCGCGTTACGTTTCGGCACAGCGGATTACAGTTCAAAGGCAGCGAACGGTCCTACAGTCGTTCCGCTGTTTCCTGATGACCATCTGCGAGTGTCCGATCTCTCTGGACGAATCGGGACTGTCGTGACACCCGTGAAGAGCCTCAGCTTTGTCTTCAATTACAGCCGCGGCTTTCGTGCGCCGAACATAACTGATCTCGGAACTCTGGGACTCACTGGCGATGGTTTCGAAGTCGACTTTGACACTGCCAACACGCTAGGTGGACTAATTGGAAGTACTGCGAATGACCAGGCAGTCTCAACCGGGATCCCGGTTAAACAACAAGAGTCTGAAATCAGTAATAACTTCGATGTAGGAGTTCGCTTTAATCGAAGTCATGTTCATACATCGCTGACTGCGTTTTGGATCGATATCAACAACGCCATCGTCAAACAAACACTGATTCTCCCCCAGGGATCCGTCGGAAGATTTCTCGGTGATCAACGAATCACTAATCAGCTGCCGAGTGGAGCAGTGTTTGTAGCTGCGTCTGCTGCTCCTGTTCTTGTCAGGGTGAACTTCAGTGATGCTCGTATTTTTGGCTTGGAGTATGACCTGCGAGCGAGACTAAGCAGCGATTGGCTGCTAAATGGAAACTTCACGTACATTCGTGCTGAAGATAAAGCTACCGGTCTACCGCCAAATATTGAAGGAGGCACTCCACCTCCCACCGGTTTCTTCTCATTGAAATATGAAACTGCGGGCAGGCACTACTGGATCGAAGGGTATTCGACTCTGGCGGCGCGTCAATCCAGGCTCTCTACGCTGGATCTTTCAGACAGGCGGACCGGCGCTACACGAACGCGGACAAGCATTCAGAATTTCTTCCGCCGAGGTGCTTGTGTTCACGGCTTGACGACACCGGGTCCAACTGGATGCGGCTCAGCCGGAGGAATTCTGATTGCGACTGGAGAGACTGTAGCGCAAGTGCAGAATCGAGTTCTGGGAAGCGCGCAATCCGCGCCGTTGTTCACATATCTTCCTGGGTACGGGCTGTTCAACGTGAGGGGAGGTTACCGGTTCAATGAGAGTTCAGAGATCACGCTCGATTTCGAGAACATCACTGATCAGGCTCACCGGAATGTCAGCTGGGGAATAGATGGTCCCGGCCGCAGCATCACCGTGCGTTATCACTATCGTTTTTAGGAGTTAAGCAATCCGTCAGGATTCGATTACGGAACATCTTCGAACGGCAAATCCGGCTGGCTTGCCTTATCTCGCGACACCACATAAACCCGCATCGCAAACCAAAGAATTCCTAGTGACAGAACAATCCAAGTCATCGCCCAGAACAGCGCCGGAATCCCGGTAGCCTGAGCCATGTTCACAGCATCTGTTGGAATGGCTGGAGCAAACGGAGATGAGAGGAAGAAGACGTTCTTAAGGTCGAGTAGAGCGTTGAGAATGCATTGCACTGCGAGAAAGCTGACGAAGAAGGAAGCCGCTTTAGCGCTCGCGAACCTTGCTATGAGAAAAAGACCCACTGACAAGAACAATCCCGCGAGAAACGTAAAGGGAATTCCCGATAGCATTCCCCAGCTAAGCGGTTTGATGAATCCAAAGATAAAAGTGAGAGTGAATATCAATGCTGCAGAACCCAGCAGGACGATTCTCGCGGCGACGGCTTTTCGAATCAGGATTAGCAGCAGCGCACCAAAAATCATTGAGCCGATATAGCCTGCGCTGGAAACAAGAACCTGCGAGATGAATCCTCCCTGCGTCGTGTAAGTCTCGCCGCTCGCATTCAGCGCAATGCTCAGTGCGTTAACCGAGTTGCCTGTCAACAGAGCAGCGATGGCATGACCGCCTTCATGGATAAAGGTTACGAAAATTCGGAATGGGTAGGTCAAAACCTCAGCAAAGGGTATGAACCACAGGACAACAGAAATCGCTGCGGCAACGAGCAGCGTCGCCGCCTGGGGACGAGCGTCTTGCTTAACACTTAATCTCATTTTCACTCTCCACTGCAGGTTTTGTCGGGGGATTCTCGCGACTTATTCTAAGCCCGCCCTGCCGAAATCCGGAAGGTCGCTCTCATTAACGCTAAAGGCTTGGGCGATGTTCCGTTCGCTGGTAATCTCCCGACTTCCCACCCGTCTTGCTTTCCAGCCGCACATCGCTGATGGTCATGCCCTTTTCGAGGGCCTTTCACATGTCATATATCGTTAGAGCTGCTATCGACACGGCGGTCAATGCTTCCATTTCCACTCCTGTCTGGGCGTTTGTCGAGACCTCAGCTGTCAGGTGAATGCCGTCGCTTTCCAGGGTCGCCTGGATGTCGACGTGTGCAAGTGGAAGAGGATGACACAGTGGTATCAGTTCCGCCGTGCGTTTTGCGGCCATGATGCCCGCTACTCGTGCCGTTTCCAGTGGATCACCTTTCGGCGTTCGATGTTCGCGGAGGGCTGCAACAGTTTCAGGCGACATTAGGACCCGCCCCGAAGCGACAGCCCGCCGCGCGGTGTTGGGCTTTTGTCCAGTGTCGACCATCCTTACCCGGCCGTGTTCATCAACGTGGCTAAGTTCGCTCATTTTTGAAACCGTTTCGCAGAAAAAGTTCCTTCGTGTTGGTTCGTCTCTGCGTGTCCTTGTCAGTTCTTAGATCAGATATCTGCGAGTTCTACAACCTTCACGACCTCATTCGTTTCAATCATCTTCGTTCTGGCGGGCACGATTATCAAAGCAGTCGCGCGAGAGAATGACACGAAGTCCGATGAGCCTCCCCACTTCAGTGGTTCGGCGATGAGATGACCCTGCTCGTCCGAGTGAAGTCGCGCAGGCAAGTAACTCTCTCGCTCGTTTGCTCCCTTAACACTTTTTGCCAGCCGAGCGTTTCGCTCGATCAGCGTGGCGCAAGTACCTCCCTGCATTTTGAATAGAGCAGTTCGCGCAAAAAGATTGAACGTCACCGCCACCGAAACTGGGTTTCCAGGAAGACCAAAAACAAGCGCTCCGGTTGGCAGTCTTCCAAAGACAGTTGGCTTTCCTGGTTTCAGCGCAACTCGTTCGAAAAAGATTTCCGCTCCGAGTTCTTTCAAAGCAACTTTGGTCAAGTCGTAAACGCCCATCGAGACGCCGCCGGAGGTAACCACGACGTCCATCTGCTCAGCAGCTTCTGCAATCTGACGTTTCAGCAACGCAGTATTGTCACCAGCGAGCGGCAGACGCGTTACATCTGCGCCGGCGAGCTCGCTATAGGCTGAAATCATCCAGTTGTTCGAGTCACGAATCTGATCCTGACCGGGCATCTTATCGACTGGAACCAGTTCCGTTCCTGTTGCGAGCACAGCAACTCTCGGTCGCTTGAACACTCGCGCGGTTGCATATCCAAATGATGCAAGCACGGCGATCATGGCCGGATTGATCCGCTCGCCCGTCTTCAAGACAGTCTCTCCTGCTTTGATCTCGCTACCACGCGGAACAATCGATCGGCCGACGTTGACTGGCTCGACGATCTGAACCTGACCATCCGACTCGCGTGTTAACTCCACTTGCTGAACACTGTCAGCGCCGGCAGGCACGGGTGCTCCGGTCATGATGCGCACGGCTTCACCGGCATGCATTTCGTTGTGCCAGCCGGAACCAGCCGAGGATTCGCCTACGATCTTCAGAAGTGTCGGAGCGTGTTTGACGTCCGCTGCCCGAACAGCGTAGCCATCCATTTGTGATCTATTAAAAGGAGGAAGGTCAGAGTCGGCGACGATATCTTCCGCAAGAAACCGTCCCATGACTTGAGACAGCTGGACGGATTCTGATTCGAGCTGAACTGTGTGCTCTTCGACAATCGTGATAGCTTCTGCGACGGGAATCATAGACGTCTTAATGTGACGTCCAACTTTATCCCTCCAATTGGAAATCAGCAATCGACAATCGGCTTATGAAGAGTTGCGGAGAGTTCTGATCGAAATCATTAATGTCGCAATCCGCTCGCAATTGTGTCTCAGTCGCACCGTTACAACTAACGTAAGACGCCTGTCTCATTTTTCACAAGACCTTCACAGCGCGGAGTTTAACTTCACTAGTCTCAAACCCTTACTCCTATCAGGCATATTGATTGCTGCGTCCTGCTCGCAGGTCTAAATTTGGCATTGTGAGCCGCAAGCATCCGACGGCTCTGACGTCGACGACCCAGATGAAGGTGTCTCCCGCCCATCTGGAGCGGTAGGTATTCGATTAGCCGTCCTTAGAGAAGGCATTCGCCCTCGATGCTTTTCTTGCAAGCCTAGCCTATTCAGGCAAATTTCCTGATTCGTTAATAGTTTAGCGCCTGAGAAGTCGTGTTATTGCACGGTAGTGCATGTAATTCGAAGTTGATCGACAGTTTTTAAAGATTGACGCCCGCCCCAGGCTTATGGGGCTTCCCCCGTGGTTTAGGCGTACCTTCTTCTGTTTTGAAGATGAAGGATCCCCTGATGGTCGAAGTGTGCACAAGCAGGAGTAATAAACTTGACCCCGAACAAATCCAGGAAGAAGTTAAGAAGAGAGGCCAAGAAAAGAAAGCGGACAGCGTTGATTGTCTGCCGGGATCGTAAGCAATTCTGGACGACTCAGACTCAGTTCTGGCAATGGGTCAGAGAATCGGTCGTCGTAAAGATGAGTGATGCTCCTCTAACGGGAAGGTTCGTTCGCGAAAATGAGGAGTTGGCGGTTGTCCTCAGCAATACTGTATTGAACCTGGCCTATCCAAATCATTTACGCGAGGCTTTACTGGCCAGGCGAGTTGGCATGAATCGATAGTTTTCTACTTGAGAAGGCGATAGGAAAATGAAGTTACGTTTCATCGCATTGCTGGTGTTTCTCACTGTTCCATCCCTAACCGCGAGAGCACAGGATCAGAGTTCTGCTACTGCTGGAGGAACAACACAGGCTCCAACTCCACAGGCTCTAACTCCAACGACAGCAAACGGAGATGAGTATCGGATTGGTCCCGGCGATCTGATCTCGATACAGTTCTATGGCAAAGGTCAATCCTCCACAGAAACTCGATTGTCGAGAGATATACACGTAGATGGTCGCGGGATGATCCGGATGCCCTTGATCGACGGTGATATTCAAGCAGCCTGCCGGACCGAAAACGAATTGGCTGATGAAATAGGGCGCGAATACCGCGATCGGCAGCTCTTGAGGAATCCAATCATCTTCGTATCAGTAAAGGATTACCAATCGCAACCCGTGGCGGTAATGGGCGAAGTCAATGCTGGTGGGCGGTTCATCCTACGCCGGTCAGTCAGTCTTGTTGAGTTGCTTAACTTCCATGCGGGAGGCGTAACTCGCAAAGCAGGAAAAAAGGTGCAGGTCCTTTCGACTGGAACATCTCTCACCTGTAATGGTGCTTCGATTCAGAATACGGCCGCAACGTCAGCCGCCGCCAAGGAACCAAGAGAGGTGGTTACTTACGATTTGACGCTATTGAGTACGGGCAATCGAGAGGTGAATCCGTATGTCAAACCCGGCGATATCATCAACGTTCCTGCCGCCGAAGAAGTGCTAATTATCGGTAATGTAGTCCGCCCGTCTCCCGTTGTATTGCTCGAGCCAACCACTCTCGGCCGCGCAATTGCAATGGTTGGGGGCACGCTTCCAAGCACGAATAAGGACAAGATCAAAATTACTCGTTCCGTTCCAGGCAGCACAAACACAACCGAGTTCCTGGTTGATCTCAAGAACAAAGACAAGAGCCAAGGCGAAGGTTTTCTGTTACAGGGTGGTGATGTGGTTGAAGTACCGTCCAAAACAGGAATGTCGGCTTTCTTTGATAACTTTACCAAGAGCCTCCTCCCTGGACTCACAAGTCTTCCTCTGCGCGTAATCTATTGAGATTCTGCTCACGGCGTAGAAAGAATCAGGCATCAAAATGACGCATCCCGAAGATTCCACCACTAACGGCTCCAATTCTGGCAGTGAGTCTCGGTCCCTCGTGCCTTACCGAGATTCAGCGCAGCTCGCAGTTCCCATGCTCAATGGTGACAGCGACTTCGAACCCGACAATTCTCTCCGCTTACGCGATTACTGGTTCATGATCCGTAGTCGACTGTGGCTCGTCGCTGCGATTACGTTTCTCGTTACCAGTTTGGCGGTGGTTTACGTTGCGCGACAGCCAGACGTATACGACGCTGATGCCAGAATACAAGTTGATCTTGAGAATAATCCGGCACTCCCGACGAAAAACGGTTCAGTGATTATTAATGCGCCTGACGATCCGGCGTATTTCAACACGCAGCTCCTGCTTCTAAAGAGTCCGGCGTTTCTGCGACGCGTCGCAAAGTCATTGAATGGTGACCAGTCGTTTCCTTGGACCGCAGCCCCTCGAAACTCCGTATGGCAAAACATTTTTAGGATGACCGGTCTCGGAGGGGATCGTTCTCGGTCGCGGATCGATTCCGCCAAGCTATTGCGCGCCAAGATCGCTGATCCCTCGCCGGACGGTGACATAACCGAGGCGCAGCGACTTGAACCTTATGTGCAGGCTCTTCGGGCTGGTCTTGATGTAAAGCTGGCTGAAACAAGTCGCCTTATAAATATCAACTTCGTTCATTCCGAACCGGTGGTTGCGGCAACAGTAGTAAACGTGGTCGCTGACACATTCGTCGAAGCGAATTGGGAGCGCCGGACGACATCGACGACGGCTGCAGGTGACTTCCTCCAAAAACGCATCGCAGAACTTCAGACCAAGATTACTGAGAACGACAGGAAGCTTATAGCGTTTGCGCGAGAACATGAGACCTTCCAGCTAAATGCTGGAACAAACATGCAAAGCGATCGGCTCGCATCGCTCGACAAAGGACTGCTCGATGCTGAGACTGCACGCAAAGTAGCCGAAGCGGAGTACCAGACGGCGCTAGCCCAGGGCGCTGCCGAGGCAATAGTCGAAGGCAGCAACAACAGCCAATTGAATACGCTTGATGCTCGATTGGCCGAGCTGCGGCAAAAGCGCGCAATAATGCTGATTGACACCGGTGAGAACTGGCCGGAAGTCAAAGAGCTGGATAAAGAGATCGCGCTGCTTGAGGACCGGGTAAACACGACTCGAGAAAACGCCATCAAGGTCGTCCTTACTAATCTTGACACGCGTTATCGCCAGGCTCTCGCGCGCGAACAGAAGCTGAGGCAGGCTTTCGAGCAGCAGCACAGTAGCGCAATGAACGAGAATACCGCGGCCATTGACTATCGCATGATTCAACAGGAGACAAACACGTACCGGGGATTACTTGACAGTCTCCTGCAACGATCAAAAGAGAATGATGTGATCCGTGCTGCAACTCCCAATAATGTTCACGTAACCGATTATGCGACGGTTCCCACACAACCGGTTGCGCCGAAGCGGCTCAGAATTGTTGGTTTGGCATTCATGGTATCGCTCGGTTTCGCTGTCGGGTTTGTGATCTTGCTTGGCGCGATGGAAGACAGCGTTCCGGTTGATTCAGTCGAGCGCGTTGAAAGAATGTTTGGTCTACCCGCGCTGACGGTGGTCCCTGCCATTACTCGCAGGCACCAGCTTCCTGCCGTCAATGCCGTCAATGCTGTCAATACCGTCAATACGTTACTAAGACGGAACGGCAACGGGACTAACGGCAACGGCAGACCCGGTCTGCTACTCCACGGCGACATGCATTCATCCCTTGCCGAAGCTTACAAGAAACTGTGGACTTGGGTACTGCTATCGCCCGGTAAGCGGATTCCTAAGGTTCTTCTCGTGACATCGAGCTTGCCGTCTGAAGGAAAAACTACCGCTGTTATCAATACCGGGCTGGTGATTTCCAAAACAACAGACAAGGTGCTGCTGATTGATGCAGACATGCGTCATCCGGGCGTGCATTCAATCCTAAACATTGAAAACGAACAAGGTCTCAGCACAATTTTGAACGGCGACTTCAGCCACGCTGAAGCTCTGGCAATGATTCAGCAATATGAAGAGACGAATTTGTATGTTCTTTCGTCGGGTCCGCTTCCAGAAAATCCGTCTGAGCTACTTGGTTCGGAGAAAATGAGAACCTTGCTTGGCGCGCTTGCGCCGACTTTTTCTCACATCATCATAGACTCGCCGCCGGTAAGCTTTTTTACAGACGCGCTTTTAATCTCAACAATGGTTGACGGAGTGCTGATGGTAATCCGTGGCCCGAAGAGTCCACGCGAGGCCACAAGGCATTCAATACAGTCGCTGGACGGAGTCGGAGCTCCCCTCCTGGGAGTTGTTTTGAACGCAGTCAACGTCCTCAGTAATAACTATTCGTATTACCGGCATTATTATAAGTAGTCATTCTCCCTCACGGCTTACCTGACCATCCTTGTTTGAGAAAACCTCATCGGTGCTAAATGTGCGTCACACAACGAGCCTCAGGATTCAGTGGTGACCGCATACTGCACAAGAGCACCACAGACGTCATTCAAGACACTTCGAAAAGAATTAGCAATGTGCTGAATGGAACGATCTTCTACGGTGTTCTGTTGCTCATAGTATTAACTGCCGTTCCATACGGCACGGTTGACCCCTGGTGGGAGTCGATCTTTGAATTTGCAATCTTCGGATTGACGATCCTGTGGTTGGTTGAAGGATTGTTAAGTGGCGCGTGGCTCGGAAGAGAGCACCTGATCTTACTCCCTCTGGCTGCAGTTGCACTTTTCGCGGTGCTGCAAACTTTGCCACTGGGTACATTGGAGCTCGCCAATGTTTTGGGTAACGCCAGGGCGAAGCGCACGATCAGCGCCGACCCATTTGAAACCTGGCGCTTTGCTCTAAAACTTTTGGCAGTCACACTCACGCTCGGCCTATTGCTGCGCTATTGCTCAACCGCGAGGCGGCTAGAAACTCTTGCCTATGTCTTAATCGCAATCGGCATTGCAAGTGCGTTGTTCGGTTTGCTCCGATCTCACTTACCCGATCCACTGCTAACAGCGGTCAACTCACGCCTGCCCCTGCCGGAGAGCTACGGGCAATTAAGAAACCGCAATCACTTTGCTCTTCTGATGGAGATGACGATCGGTCTAGTGCTCGGATTAGGCATAGCCGACCGTGGCCGCTGGAAGCGACTAATTGTCTACGCTTCGTCCGGTTTGATTCTTTGGACAGCTTTGTTGCTAACACATTCACGAGGCGGCGTTCTTGCACTCCTGCTCGAAGTAGTCTTCTTATTCTTGCTGATTAGCTTCACCGGCAAGATGTCCAAATCTGGAAAGGTTGGCGAGGAAATTCCGAAGCGAGTACGTGCGCGGCATCTCGTCACCTCGGTTGTGGCGTTAACGATGATAGTCGCAGGAGTATGGGCTAGCGTCGTAATGATTGGTGGTGAAGAGACAATTGGGCGACTCGAGATGACCCCCGACGAATTCGTTTCGCACACCAACAGCCCGCCGAAGCTTCTGCGGCCTCAAATATGGCAGGCATCATTGGAACTGATAAAAGAGAACGCAATCGTCGGAGTGGGTTTTGCAGGTTACGCAACGGCGATTACTCGCCACGTCAACGCTTCAGGCCAATGGACGCTCGAGGAAGCTCACAACGATTATCTTGAATTGATCGCGAGTGGCGGTGTAGTAGCCGCCGCGCTTTGTATTTGGTTTTTCGCACTCTTCATCAGGCTGAGCACCTACCGCTTGAGAAACGCGGTCGTGTATGAGCGGGCGCTGATTTGCGGCGCACTGGCCGGCCTATTCGCCGTAGCGGTTCATAGTTTCTTCGATTTCGGGTTACACATAACGGTCAACAGCCTCGTTTGCGCAGGACTAATAACGTTAGTTGTTAAGACTGGATCAGCAAGCCCTACTCGATAGTGGGCAACTCTTTTTTGTTCTTGCCAGCGATACCTCCACAACATCGCGCCTACGGACACGTCCCAGAAAGTCAATACACAGTGTCTCACAAAGCAAAAACAAGAAGAGTTGCCCATCCTGCCAGGGTGAATCGGAAACGGATGCTCCGATTCACCCTGGTGTCCCTCGGCGTTCTTGCTTGCGTCCTGGCAATGCTTGGTGCCCTTCGGATAGGGCAGGCGCGGGCTTTGCTCACCAGAAACCGATCTCTCGCAAGTGTTACCGAAGCCGTGCAACTAAGCCCGCATGACCCAGAGGTCTATCGCGGTCGAGCTGCAGTGTTGTCGAATAGTAAAGAATTTGATTTGGCTGTCGACGACCTCAGACAAGCAATTGCTTTAAGACCACGTGACTACAAATTGTGGACTGAGCTCGCAAGAGTGCTTAACAAACAGGGGAACACCAGCTCAGCCCTGATAGCCATCACTCAAGCACGATCGCTTGCGCCGTTCTATTACTCAGTCCATTGGGAAACCGGCACGTTGCTCGAGAAATTGGGTCGATACGAAGAGGCATTTGCTGAGTTTCGTGCCGCCGCCTTGACGGCTCCAGTAATACGAGGACCCATCATGGAGAAAGCTTGGAAAGCCTACGATGGGAACATTGAGGCGATTCAACGTGCGATGGACCCCCAAACCTCTGAAGAACGATTGTCGCTCGCGTGGTTCTTCATCCGTAAGCAGAGACCAGTCGCGGCAATGAGTGTCATTCGCCAGATCGGCGACCTCTCTCATGATGAGAGAAAAGAACTACTCCGGCAGTTCCTTAAGGCAAAACAGTTTTCCGAGGCCTATGAGGTATGGGACCTGGGAACAGATGACTACCGCGGCACTCCGAAGGTTGGCGCATTCAACGATGGTGGGTTTGAAAGCGGACAGCTGTCGGATGAAGAGGGTTTCACTTGGATTGTTGACGACATTCCTGGAGTAAGTGTTTCTGTTGACAAGCAAACGGCACACAGCGGCGCATCAAGTGTTCGCATTAATTGGAACGGCGCTCAGAATCCATTCGACAAAGTGATTTCACAGAGAGTCCTCGTAAATCCGAATACCCGTTACCAGTTGAACTTTGCCGCTATTACTCAAGACCTCACGAGCGGCGGCGCGCCAGTCGTGACGATTATTGATGTGAGCGAAAAAAATAGTACGGACCTTGCACAATCGTCTCCGTTGGCACTAAGCAATACGAGTTGGCATAACGTAAGCGTCGACTTTGCTACTGCCAATTCAACTCGTGCGATCCAAATAGCTCTACGACGCCAGAATTGCGAAAGACCCTGTCCGATTTTCGGCACTATGTGGCTCGATGACTTTAGATTGAGTGAACGTTGAAAACTGCGGACCCAAGTCAAAACTTCTTACCGTGCGGAGAAGGAGCGACCCTACAGGTAACCTCGCGTTGAAGTCACAAGCCTTTTAATCCCCAGCGTTGATGCGGTGTCACCGCATGAGAGGATAGACCGCGCCCGATGTCCCGACTGAGAGTCGCCCTTTGCGTTGTTAACCCGGTACGAAACCTACCGGGAACTGTGCTAACGGCATTTGAATTATGTCAGCGTGGCGTTACCTGTTTTATCTCGCCGTTTATAGGAGCGTCGGGCGAGATATTCGCGCTCGCTCCGAATTTTGTTTTGCTTCCGGCAGTTGCGCCCTATCCGTTCTCGATGACTTTGCAGCTTGTCGCAGCTGGCATCCAGTTTGGCTTTGCTGAAGTGGAGAGTCCGTTTTACTCGCTAATTCATGAGCTCATCCGGTCAGCACAGGTTGACACGGAGCTAGCCAACAAAATTGCATGTGTCTGCTGCTCGAGTTCTCAAACCGCAGGCCGGCTGCATCGTGATAAGCTTCTGGCCGAAGAAGACAGAATAATTCTTACTGGTTGCCCTCGATTCGATTACTACGTCGAGCCTCTATTAACGACATATCGGAAGCGTACTTCGGGTAGCAAGAATCGTGGAAAGACAGTTCTCATCGACACAAACTTCGCGATTGGCAGTCCAAATTTTGAAGAGATGGCTCTTGCTGCGGCTGCCCAAGCTTCCGGCGCACGAAGATTGACTTCATTTCGTGGGGGGCAGACGGTGCGGCACCTGGTAGAATTGGGTCGCCAGATCGCCGCCGATTTTCCTCAAACGAACATTCTGTTCCAGTCGAATCTCCGCGCACTCAAAGAAACGCTTATAAAGGAATTTGCAAAGCATCCCAACTTGCGGCTCGCACAGGCAGGGAACACCGTGTCTCAGGTTCTTCAATGTGCG
>JBKPAC010000132.1:0-16535 GCA_046726175.1 Acidobacteriota bacterium | reverse complement strand
CGACACCTCTCTTCGTGAGAAATTCACAGTTGGGAAGGGCGGTTTATCCCCGCTCAACTTTCAATAATCACAACCTGAGTCCCAGAGTTGAGCGGGTAAACCGCCCTTCCCCACTGTGAATTTCTCACAAACAAGAAGATTACTAGTCTTGCCTTCAATACAGCATCACGCGAAAGGCCATTTGTTTGTGTATTTCGACCAGACCAGGAAAAAGACGGCGCCCAGGAGAAGACTTCCCAGGCCCAGCAGGATGATGGTCCAGTCGGATGTGGCAAAGATAAAGATCCAGCCCACGAGCGCAACTATATTCGGGATCGGATATAACCAGATGCGATACGGCCGCGGCATATCCGGCTGCCGCTTTCTTAAGAGTATGACCGCAAAGATCTGCCCGATGAACTGAATCAGTATCCTCGTGGTAATCAGCGCATCGATCACGATTCCAAGTGAAAAGAAACTACATATGATCGAGATCGTTCCCAGCACGATCAACGAGACGTATGGAAAGCTCTTTGTCGGGTGCAGTCGGCCAAAGACTTTGAAGAAGTAACCATCCTGCGCTGCGGCGTACGGTATTCGCGAGTAACCGAGCAGTAACGCAAAGACCGACCCGAATGCCGTCCATAGAACCATCGCCGTAAACACCGTCGCTGTCTTTGTACCGTAGATCCGCTCCATGAAGATCGACACAATGAAGTCTGATTCTGGATGCAGATTGGCTGGCACAAAATCTCTCCAGGACACAACGCCGATTATTGAAAGATTGATCGCGAGATAAATGATGGCGACAGCTAACACACTTATGATGATCGAGCGCGGAATAGTTCGTCCCGGATCCTTTACCTCGTCGCCGATGTAGCAAATGTCGTAGTAGCCCAGGTAGTCATAGATTCCAACTCGTGACGCGGCGCCTAACCCAAACAGAAAACCCAAAGAAAAGTTGAACGCGCCGGGGGGAAAATCAAACGCACGCGCCGCACTGAAATGCATCGCTCCAGTTACGATCACCATCAACGTCGTTAGAAGTGTTCCGATCCACAAACTGACCGTGATTTTGCCGATCGAAGTAATGCGTCGATACAACAGCCCGATGTTGACAAGACCGATTACGACAATCACAAGCAACGTTCCTTCTGGAGATATTCCCTTCCAGATGTACCCGGCATAGCGTGCAAAACCGATATAACCTGAAGCGATCTCGAGTGGACCGCTGAGGATGAACTGCCAGATAAATAGAAAGGCCATTAGTCGGCCATAGGTCTCACGACCATAAGCTTCACGTAAGTAGACGTATGTGCCTCCGGAGCCTGGCATCGATGCCCCGAGTTCACTCCAAACCATGCCATCAGGAATCGCTATCAGGAGTGCGACGATCCAGCCAATCATCGCCTGCGGACCACCAAGCGCGGTCATCAACAAAGGGATTGTGATGAACGGCCCGATGCCGATCATGTTGGACATGTTCAGCGCTGTCGCCTGAAGTAGTCCAAATCGTCTCTGGAGACGATGATGAAGTTGTTGGTTATCGGATTGTGTCGTCATGTTAACGACGCGACTGGCGCACCATCATACTTGATCGGGATGGGGTGTAAAGAGGTTATTTAGATTTAGGATTTGGGATACTTCGTGGATCCCCGCGCAACGCAGACGATCCACGAACTGACACGAAAGCGGGACACGAAACAACACGAACTACGGACAACTGACCACTGACCAGCCACCATTCCTAAATCCTAATTCCTAAATCCTAAATCTTTTTGAATTGACTTTTACGGGCGCCAAACGTAATTTGCGCGAGAACGAACCACTAAAGGACGGTAACCAATGAGACGATCAATTGTGCTCACATTTGTGATTAGTGCTTTGATTGTGACCAGCGGTATTTCAACAGTGCATTCTCAGAACTCATCAACCAAAACTCTTCAGGAACGCCTTGGCTACCCACGTGACGCAAAACTCTTGATTGTTCATGCGGATGATCTTGGAATGACCCGTTCGGTTAACGCTGCAACGACGAAAGCGTTTGAAACCGGCCTTGTGAATTCAGGGAGCATCATGATCCCTTGTCCGTGGTTGCCCGATATCGCTTCTTATGCGAAGCAGCATCCCGAAGCTGACCTGGGTTTGCACCTGACACTGACCAGCGAATGGACAACCTATCGCTGGGGTCCGGTGTTACCGAAGGACCGTGTTGCCTCGTTACTGGACAATACCGGCTATCTGTTCCTCACCGAGAGCGAGGCTGCATCTCGAGCCAGCCTAAAAGATGTCGAAGCTGAAATCCGCGCTCAGATCGAACGTGCCCGCGCTTTCGGCATTCAGCCTACTCACCTCGACTCGCATATGGGAACGCTGTACCAGAATAAGAGTCTGTTTGAGATCCTGCTGAAAGTAGCACGTGAGAACAAGCTTCCCAGCCGCGTCTCAAAAGAGTGGTTTACATCCAGAAGCTACTTACCCGCCATGCTCGAACCTCAGGACGTGGTCATCGATCGCATTATCAGCATCGAGCCTGAGATCACTCCGGAAGGTTGGGCCACTTTCTACACAAATGCCATCAAGAGCATTCAACCAGGAGTAACTGAAATCATTATTCATTTGGCTTACGACGACGAAGAGATGCGTGGGGCCACTGCCGATCATCCGAACTGGGGAGCGGCGTGGCGGCAACGTGATTTTCAGTTCTTCACCAGTGAAGCTTTTCGCAAGTTACTCCAGGAAAATCAGATCAAGCTCATCACCTGGCGAGAAGTTGGTCAGAAGCTCTATAGCGCTCAATGATGGTAACGAACAAACCATCACGACGAGAGTTTCTCAAGGCCAGCGTGGTAGGTGCACTTGGTGCGCTTATCGTTCCAACCCATGGTCGCACGGTACTAAGGGCCCAAGCGCGTACGTTGTACGTTGGTACTTACACGAATTCCGGAAAGAGTGAGGGGATTTATGTTTACCGGATGGATACCAGCTCCGGCGAGTTGACGCGGATCCATTCAGTCCAGGCAGTCAATCCTTCTTATCTGGCGTTGGACCGCAGCACCCGACACCTATACGCAGTCAATGAGGTCGATCAGTTCGAAGGGAAATCCAGCGGCGCTGTGAGCGCGTTCCGAATCGATCCTCGCACGGGAGATCCCACCTTCCTGAATCAGGAACCTTCACTCGGCGCCGATCCGTGCTATGTCAGCCTGGACCGGACCGGCAAATTCCTCCTCGTTGCCAATTACACTGGAGGCAACGTTTCCGTTTTCCCAATTCGGAGCGATGGAAGCCTGGGAGCAGCGACGGATCATGTGCAGCATGAAGGATCAAGTGTGCACAAAAATCAGAAAGGACCTCACGCTCACTGTTTCATGCTCGATCCAACTAACCGCTTTGCCCTCGCTGCTGATCTCGGCATAGACAAGGTCCTGGTTTACCGATTTGACTCGATGCATGGAAAGCTTAGACCCGCGCGTGAACTATGGGCTTCTTTGAAACCGGGCGCGGGACCGCGTCACTTAACCTTCCATCCGCGCGGCCGATTCCTTTTCGCGATAAACGAACTGGACTCGACGATTTCCGTATTCAGCTACGACGGCAGACGAGGAAGCCTTCGCGAAGTACAAACCATCTCTACACTGCCGGCCGATTTCTCGGGAAACAACTCTTGTGCAGACGTCCACGTCTCTCCTTCGGGCCGATTTCTTTACGGCTCAAACCGGGGCCACGACAGCATCGTCGTGTTCTGGATAGATCAAGCGACAGGCAGGCTGAAACAAGTCGAGCACGTTTCAACGCAGGGTAAAACTCCACGCAACTTTACTCTGGATCCTTCAGACACCTTTTTGCTGGTGGCAAATCAGAACTCGGACACAGTCGTGACGTTCCGCGTTGATCAGAAAACGGGCAAACTTCAGCCAACCGGACATGTTGCTGAGATACCGGTTCCTGTTTGTCTGAAATTTGCTTGACCTTGTAACGACTTCAGTACTCCACGAAGTCGTCATCCGGATAACAATACAACCAACGCTCGCCGGGTTCACCGGATGCAATTACAGGATGGTGGGCTTGGTTTGCGTGCTTTGTGGCATGCCGATTTGGTGAGCTGTCGCAGCACAATGTAACTCCGCAGGTTTGACACGTCCGCAGATGGACCCACACAGACCCGATCCTCACGCACTCTTCGCACTCCCGTCGCCGGGGCAGCTTTATATCAGCAACTTGGGCAATGTGTTGACACGTCGTCTCGGCCATCCTGCAGTTCTCCCGCTGTGTTGATGTGTTTATGTTACTCCGCGGCGTCGTCTTCTGCCAGAAGCGGATAGACAACGCCAGCTAACGAACCACCAATGAGGGGAGCAAGCCAGAAAACCCACAATTGAGCGAGAGCCCAACCGCCTACGAATATCGCGGGTCCAGTGCTTCGTGCGGGATTAACCGACGTATTGGTTACAGGTATGCTGATAAGGTGAATCAATGTTAAGGCGAGACCAATCGGAATCGGGGCAAAGCCGGTTGGCGCGCGTCGATCCGTCGCGCCCAAAATGATGAATAGAAACGTGAAGGTAAGAACAAGCTCGGTGACGATTGCAGCGAGCAGTGAGTAGCCGCCCGGTGAGTGATCTCCATAGCCGTTTGCCGCAAAACCTCCAGCAACGCTGAAACCCGCCTTGCCGATGGCTATTAGATAAAGGATGGCAGCCCCTGCTATGCCGCCAGCAACCTGCGCCAGGAAGTACGGAAGCACTAACGAGCGCGGAAAACGTTTGGCTACACAGAGTCCGGCAGTAACTGCGGGGTTAAGGTGGCAACCCGAAATTGGACCAATCGCGTAGGCCATCGTAAGCACAGTAAGGCCAAACGCGAAAGATACGCCTAACAAACCAATGCCAACCTGAGGGAACGCAGCCGCAAGCACCGCACTGCCGCACCCGCCCAAGACCAGCCAAAAAGTGCCGAGAAACTCGGCCGCGACGCGTTTGCTCAGCGGCATACTGAAATCCTTCCGTAATCGATTGCCGGCGGCAATCTCAAGTTAGTCCAAAAACATGGAGCTTTGCCTTTAACCGTGTGAGAATTGGCCGGATTGTAGCGTGCAGATTCTTTGCTGTTCACTGTCAAAATTTACAGTTAGCTGATTCCGGGAGTGGAGTTAAGCTGCTGTTTCAGGCGGAACGGTTGTGTGCTCAAAAATAATCCGCTGTGAAGGGGAGGCCTCAAATGAAATTCACATTGATATTCTCTCTGCTAATTGTGTTCTCTGGGACGACGGTAGGTCAGAAGGTCAAGGTTGACTACGATAAGTCGGTCAATTTCGGAAACATCAAGACGTATTCATGGGATCGTGGCATGCATGCTCGGAATCCCTATATAGATCAGTTGATCATTCAGACCGTCGAACGCGAGCTGGCTGCCCGAGGGCTAACAAAAACCGATCGAGACGCTGATGTACTTGTCGTTTATGCCGCTGCTGTAGGAATCGACCTGAACATAGCATACGGCGGCAGGGGAAATACGATGGGCGCTCCCCAACAGACCGGCATACCAAGCGCTGACCGTAGCTGGACCGTTCCCAAAGGCTCTCTTGTTATCACGATGGCGGATTCAAAGTCCAAGAAGCCGATCTGGTCCGGAGTCGCAACCGATTCCCTGCCCGATGACCCCAGTGGTGATATCCAAAAAGATGCGAAGCGAATGGAAAAACCGATTAGCCGCAGCATAGAAAAGATTTTCAAGAAGTATCCCGTCCCAAAAACCGTTTCAAATTAGCGGTCAGGTATTTTCGATTTTTGATTTTCGATTTGTCTAACGTGGGGTAGGGATCTGCGGCCGTAAACTATCGGGTAAATCGAAAACCAAAAATCGAAAATTGAAAATTCCAGCAGGAGGTCCGCAATGAAGCCCTCCAAGCAACCGCAGTTAAGCCCAGATCTAGAAGCACAAGTTCGCGAATCTTTTAGTTCCCACGCCGATCCGGAACGTGGACCAGGTGATCCTCGTTTTCAACTCGCCTTTGATAAAGCGCCCCTGGGAATGGCGATTATCGGCCTCGACTACAAGCTCCAACGCGCTAACAACGCACTTTGTGTGGCTCTGGGTTACAGCGAGTCAGAACTTATCGCGGAGCAGTACGTCAACATCACCCACCCGGACGATGTGAGGAAAGGCCGCAACCTCGCGGAACAGTTAGTGAAAGGCCGGATTCCGTCGTATCGAATAGAGAAACGTTTCATCGCAAAAGACGGAAGTCTCGCCTGGTTGGACGTTACGGTAGTTCTTATTCGCGACGAGCATCAGAAACCTCAGTATGTCCTTGCGATGGTCGACAACATTACGGAACGCAAACGGACTACTGAGGCTCTGCGCACCAGCGAAGAGCGCTACCGCTCATTCGTCGTAAATAGTTCTGAGGCAATCTGGCGGTTTGAGATTGAACAGCCGATCGACACTACGCTGCCGGCAGATGAACAGATCGCGCTCTTTTACAAACACACGTACCTGGCAGAGTGCAACGATGCAATGGCGCGCATGTATGGCTATAAGCATGCGGACGAGATTGTCGGATCACGGTTCGGAGACTTTTCTCTCGCTTCGAATCCAACCAATGTCTCTGCTCTGCGTAAATTCGTCACTCAAAGCTATCGACTTCATGAGGTCGAGACTACCGCGATAGCTCACGACGGATCGCTCAGATACATGTTGAATAATGTAATCGGCATTGTGATGAATCGAGTGCTGATGAGGGTCTGGGGCACACAGCGTGATGAAACTGGCAGGAAACGCGCGGAGGAAGAGCTAAAGCAGTCGCATGCGCAACTCCGTTCTCTGGCGGGGCGCTTACAGAAGATCCGCGAACAGGAAAGGACTGACATTGCCCGTGAAATGCACGATGTGCTGGGTCAATCACTAACCAGTCTCAGGTTCGATCTTTCCTGGTTGAAAAAGAAGCTTCAGGATCATGATCACGAGCCATTGAATTCAGCGATCGAAGAACGAACAAATCAGATGATAACCGAGCTGGATAAAACCATTGGCGCCGTAAAGACACTATCAACTGAATTGCGACCGGGAATACTCGATAAGCTAGGGCTGGCGGCGGCTGTCGAGTGGCAGTGTCAGGAGTTTGAAAACCGAACGGGAATTAGATGCACGTGTCATGTTCCAAACAGGCAAATCGAAGTCAGTGACGATCGCGCGACGGCACTGTTTCGCATCCTGCAGGAAGCACTTTCGAATGTGACGCGTCACTCGAAAGCAACAGCAGTGAATGTTGAATTGCGACGGGGAAAATCAGATCTGATGCTCACTATTGCAGACAATGGGAGTGGAATTACTGATGAGGAGATATCGGACCCAACTTCTCTCGGACTGCTCGGAATGCGTGAGAGGGCGGAATTCTTAGGCGGTCATTTCAACATCAAACAAAATCCGACGGCAGGTTCGACCGCGGTCGCAACAGTTCCTCTTGTTGAGTCCGCAGCCGCCGCAACTTCGTAGATATCTCCAATGATAAGCGTACTACTTGTTGACGACCATCCAGTCGTTCGGAGAGGTGTTAAAGAGATCCTCTCGGACGAACCCGACATCGAAACTGTCGAAGCGTCGGACGGCCACGAGTGTCTACGGATTGTGCGAGATCGTCATGTTAACCTTGTGGTACTCGATCTCGATCTGCCAGGGAAAAATGGTTTTGACCTTCTGAAAGAGATTAAACGCAGACGACCAGCTCTGCCGGTGCTGATTCTGAGCATCTATCCTGAGGAGCAATTCGCTGTCAGAGTACTAAAAGCGGGGGCATCAGGTTTTATCTCCAAGGACGCTGCACCGGAAGAGCTTGTCAAAGCTGTTCGAAAGATCCTCGGCGGTGGCAAACACGTAAGTGAGCGAGCTGCGGAATCCTTACTGGCGCAAGTCGGCGTCAGCACAACCGCCTATCCTCATGAAAAACTCTCCGACCGAGAGTTTCAAATTCTGTCTCTACTCGGATCGGGTAAGACGGTGTCGGCCATAGCGAGGGATCTGAGTCTGAGTGTGCCGACAGTCAGTACGTACCGCTCTCGGATCTTGGAAAAGATGGGGATGCGCACGACGGCTGAGCTGATCCGCTATGCGATACTGAACCAACTCGCAGTAAAGTCTTGAAGTCTAAAAGTCTTGAAGTCTTGGAGTCCGAGACTCCGAGACTGCCCAGACTTCAAGACTCCCAGACTTTTCTCTCCTGTCATCGAAACAACTACAAACGAACGATTGATTATCTGACTCGAAAATCATTTTTGCGTCGATTGTCCGGACCTCTCATTCACGGCAAGATCTCCCCTTTGGACTAAATGGGGGTTTTGGCGTCGCAGAGAGTAGCGAGTGGCGCAAGTCGGCGGCGGCGTCCGAACTGCAAGATGTAAGGAGTCATGGTGTTAGCTATCCGCACGGCATTAAGTAGCAGGCAGTTTGCAAGGAATGGTGAAGGGTTGGATAACCTCAGGGTTGTTGTTGCCGATGATTCGCCACTAATTAGGACGTTGATAGCCGACTCTTTCTCCTACCTCACGGGTGTCGAGATTGTTGGGATGGCCGAGGACGGCTTGCAGGCAATCAGAATGATTTCTGATCTCAAGCCCGACATAGCGGTGCTGGACATGTCGATGCCTCACAAAAGCGGGCTCGAAGTTCTCAAACACATCCGACGCGAAGATCCCTCAGTGGTAATAGTGATCTTCACGGCGGATCCCTCAATAATCCTGCGTGAAGCTTGTCTTGACGCAGGCGCCAACTATTACCTGGAAAAATGGGAGGTCGACAAGCTCCTTAGCATTTGCCGAGGAGTTGCTGGTTAGTTGAGTGGGAGCTCTAACCGGCACGTGCGGCGCAAGGCGAGCTTTCCCCTTCGCTGCATCACCGGGCATGCCGTGCGACTTGAAGGGAGTCTGCGGTAGTGCCCGGTGCAGTTTTTAGGTATGCCTTTTATCTACTCCCGTAGATTTACGGATTGTGAGTGTCGCCAGTCCGGTGTAGATTCCAATCAGTCCTTTCCCACGTATCGCCGGAAGTAGTAAGGCTTCGCACGACGAAGCCTGCGATTCTCACGCTGCCATCTTTTATTCAGGCTCTATGAGACGGGTTCTGTGTCCCTTGTTCGTCTCTCAAAGTCGGCCTGTCACGCGCAGTCCTCGCGTTGTGGGCCCGCTTCCGGCGCGCCCACGTAACTCTTCACTTTCAACTTCGAAGGTTGCTCCCCCTGCTGACCGATGGGAGGGTACGACATGAAACGGATACGCATAGTACTGGCCGACGATCACATTCTGCTGATGGATGCGATCAAGAAAATGCTGGAACCAGAGTTTGAAATTGTAGGCACCTTTGCAAATGGTCAGGCGCTGGTCCAAGGCGCTCCTGCACTGAATCCTGATCTAATTGTGATCGATATAGGAATGCCATTGATGAATGGGTTGAGCGCTGGTCAGCGGCTGAAGCAATTGCTACCTGAGGTGAAGTTAATCTATCTCACGATGCATGTGGATGAACATCTCGTCGCAGAAGCCTTTCGCATTGGCGCATCGGGATATGTGACAAAGAGTTCTGCAGCGAACGAGCTAGTCAATGCTATCAATGAAGTGGCGATGGGCCGATCGTACATAACTCCCATGATGGCCCCAGCAATGAGAGCCCTTGAAATCCAGAATGGCAGGGCGAGGAAGAACCCTCAGACATTGACTCTAAGGCAGCAGGAAGTGCTGCAACTCCTGGCCGAGGGACACTCGATGAAAGAGGTCGCGTTCATGTTGAATGTAACGCCTCGGACTGTAGCTTTTCACAAGTATGCGATGATGGAGAACCTTCACGTGAGGACCAGCGCCGAGCTCATTCAATTCGCAGTGAAAAGTTCCATCGTGACGGTTTAGCTACTGACGATTGAAGTTGAAGCGTTAATAATCTTGAGATTGCGGCATCCGATCTGTTATAACGCCGATTGTTAATCCTAAGCAGTTAAGCACGCCGTTACCTATGAGAGCAGTCGATTAGGAAAAGGCTAGTTGTTTTGCAAGGCCTGAAAATTGAGGAACGAGAATATGAATCACAAGCTAAACAGAACCACAATCCTGGGTACGCTGATTCTCATTCTGCTTGCGAGCGGCACTGCCGACGTGCAAGCGCAAAGGACCAGCACCAAACGAAGGCCCGTTTATTACGCCGTTAGAGTCGGAGAGGTAATGCGAGTTCGCTTGAATTCCGACCTCGACTCAGAGCATGGCCGAGTCGGCGACACGTTCAGATCTACGACGGTGGATCCCGTGTACTCGAGCGGAGGAGTGCTGCTGATTCCTCAGGGAAGCACGGTCACTGGTGTGGTGAACAATATTCAGCGCGCTGGCAGAGACGGAAAGCCGGCGACGATGGATGTGTCATTCACTTCTGTGGCGCTGCCAAATGGAGTGAGGCGCGCGATCAACGGTTCGCTTACTGATTTGTCGTCGTCAGGTGGTAAAAGCGACAATGAAGGGACCGTCGCGGCGAACAAGACAAGTAAGCGGAAACTGAAGTTTATTGGTGGCGGTGCGGCAGGTGGCGCTTTGATCGGAGCTATTGCCGGTGGCGGGAAGGGTCTCGCGATTGGAGCAGGCGTTGGCGCCGTAACCGGTCTGATCGGATCCAAAATTAAGAAGGGTAAGGAAGTGAAGGTCAAATCGGGTACCGAGTTCGGCGTTGTTTTAAACAGAAGCGTCTCGTTCACCAAGTACACAGCGCAATAAAGATCGACCGTCCCATGAAGTTCCTGATGGATGCCCGCTTCGCCGGCGGGCATCCATTCCGGACGTTGTGCCTATGTCGAAGTCAGGCCGAGTTTGATCGCATATTGAATCAACTCAGCAGTACTTTGAACACCAAGTCCCTCCATCATTTCATACTTGTGTGATTCCGCGGTGCGCGTTGAGATCCCCAGCTGTGTGGCAATCTCTTTCATCGTGCAGCCTTCGATAACTAACTTTAAGACTTCTCGTTGCCGCGGTGTCAGCGACCGCTTCTGAGTCTGGTCGAGTTGCTTGCTGAATCCGTGAGCCCATTCTTCTGCGATTAGCGGGGTGACGTAGCGGTTACCTGCCAGCACTCCTTTTATTGCAGCAATCAGATCTTCTCCCGCCGACTGCTTCAACACGTAACCGGATCCTCCACATCGGAAGGCTTCAGCCACCAATCGGACGTCCGCATGCATTGTGAGAAACACTATTTTTGCGGAGACGCCTTTCTTCTTGAGCTGGCGTACAGCATCGAAACCATTCATCACGGGCATCGATATATCGACGACGATGACGTCCGGAGAAAGCTCATCGAAGGCATCCACGAGCGCTTGTCCATCGCGCACACAACCCACAAGCTCGAATTCCTCTTCCAACAGGCCCTCGAGTCCCTGAGAAAACATCGTGTGATCGTCAGCTAATAGAATCCGGGGTCGTTCCATAACTCACCTCGTTAAGGGAACTCGAGCTAGTACCGTCGTTCCCAGTTGGGGAGCTGATCTGATTTCGAATGTGCCGCCGAGCACTTTCACGCGCTCTTCAGCACTCATGAGACCAATTCCGCTACCATGCTTTGCTTTTTCTACATCGAAACCGCGGCCTGTGTCAGAAACTTCCAGGGTTAGATAACCATTCTCCTCTGCAAGGGAGATGCTGGCATCGCTAGCGGCTGAATGCCTGGATACGTTTCTTAGAGCTTCGAATGCGACGTGGTACAGGCATATCGAGAGATCCACTGCCAGTGATTCCGTTTGTACGCTTGACTGAAACGATACGTTCAATTGTTCTTCACGTCGAACATCACTAACATGTGATTCCAATGCTGTCACAAGCCCCACATGCTCGAGAACATCAGGATGGAGCTGATGCGACAGGTGCCGGATCTGAGATGTTAGATCCTGGAGATGTAATCCGAACTGATCAAGTTCCGCGACCATCTCTTGGTTCGAGGCCGAGCACTTACGCTTCAACCGGCTCACAGCGACGCCTAACGCAGCAATCTTCTGACTAACGTCGTCGTGTAAGAGCAGAGAGATACGACGCCGCTCAGATTCCTGTGCAGTGATCAGGCGACCGGCAAGCGCGCGAATCTGTTGATTGCTCTCTCTCAACTTCTTCTCACTCTGCAGCAGCAAATTGGCGGCTCTGCGCGCGTCAGTAACGTCTCTGACAATACTCAACGCCTTGTCACCTTCGGCGGATACAAGTCGCGCCTCGTAGTAACGCTCTTCACCACCAATCTCCAACGCATAGTCAAACGTTTGTGGTTCAACTCCTTCTTGAAGTCGCGCAATGCAATTCATGACAAGATCAGCGAGTTCCTTTGGCAGGATGTCAGGCGCCCTCTTTCCAATGAACTCTTCAGGTGGAACTAGAAGGGTTTCTTTATCACTCGAATAATAGTCAAGGTAAACCCCTTCTTTGCTGTGGAGGAACATCATGTCTGGAAGGGCGCGCAATATCGCCTGATTGCGCGCATTGCTTTCAAGCAACGCCTGTTCAGCACGTTTCCGATCCGTTATGTCTCTGATATAGGTAAGAAAGTGAATGGGTCTTCCGTGATCGTCCTCGACGATGGAACAGTTCAAATCGATCCAGACAATATGACCATGCTTATGGATGTACCGCTTTTCCAGATCAAACGATCTGATCTCACCGCGGATCAATCGCTGGCACTGACTCCATTCGGCTTCGACGTCGTCGGGGTGTGTGATGTCGTGAAAGCGGTGCGACAATAATTCCGCTTCCGAGTAGCCCAACAGGTCGCACAATGTGGGAGGAACTTTGAGCCATCTGCCGTCGAGCCCAACGTGAGTCACCATGACGAGCGAGAAGGCCTCGGCCCGAGCCAGCCGGGCTTCGGTTTGTGTAAGGCGATCTGCGTTTTCGCGCGCAGAATTCACTGCTTGACGCCGTTCTTCAAAAACCGCTGAGAGCGTCATGACAGGAATCGCCATGACAATCAGGAACCATTGGATCGACAGAGCATTGTCAACAGAGGAGCTTCCGACAAATGGTCCTTGACCGTGCGTAGCTCCGGAGATCGCCAGAAACATTACTAGCAGCAGCGAAGTGCTTACGCCGTGTGCACCGAACCGAACCGCCGCCCATAGAAGGAACGGCAAAGGCCAGTACAGCAGTGACGGTGTTGTAACGGCAATGGACCGTTGCGTGGTGAACGCCAGGGAACCTACGAGGAGAAGACCTGCGAGCAACAACCCGCCTTCAAGGTACCGTCGAAAGGGAATCTTCACGAGGGCATTTGCCGGAGTCGTACCCCAGACAACGGCTACAGGTACGAAAGTGAGCGTTGCGAGAACATTTGAAAGAAACCGGATCCGCCAACTCTCCCAAAACGCTGTGTTTCCCCATCCGTTGATTTTTACAAATGCAATGTCCACAAACGACGACAGAAACGGAGCCGTGAAAGCACCCAGGACGAGGAAAACTATCACATCCCTGAGACGGTCAAATCGCAATTGATCAGGAACAAAGTAGTCAATGCAAAACGCTCCGATCAGCGCTTGAAACGAGTTGCTTACGAACCATGACAAGACCATCCCGATCGGCACGCCACTTTGCAGCTCAGAAGCGAGGTGAGCCGGGAACGCCGCCAAGAGCACCAGCCACCACCAGCGTCGCGGACTTAGGAGCAGCGCCGCAAGTAAGATCGAGTTGGGCATCCACAGAATCGAAACCGATCCGGGCTGGAGGGCAAACGCGAAACCGAGTTTTGAGGTGAGGTAATAACTTGCAGAGACTAATACCGCTAACACAATGGTGCGTAGGAGTTCCCGCCTGGCGGAAGCAACTGTTGGGTCCTTACCTGCCTGGCTCAGGGCCAACTCAGCCATCATGTATCTCCAATTCTGTCGAAGACACGATGCAGAAAAGGAATTAATTTTTGCGCAAGCAAAAGGAAGTGTACGGTACGCTGGAAAGTTCTGCAACGGTTTCGTACTAACGCTGTGCGCGACCTAGAACGCTTCGCCGATGCCAATCGATAAGGTAGATCCTGCTCTGCCGATAGCCCAATCGATCCGGTAGTTTATGTGGTCTTTCTTTACGAGTTTGAATCTTAGGCCAACGCCTGCGGCAGGCAATAACTCGTCTGAGCGAAATTCGTTCCATCTTCGTGCTATGCCGCCGAGGCCACCGAATGCGACGACGCCAAACCTCTTAGGCAGCTCGCGCCGGTATTCTGCTTGGGTAGCAAACATACGGCGATTTTGAAACTCGCCTCCTGTATACCCGCGCAGATCACTGTTCGTGCCGTAGAGACATAGATCGTAGAAAGGTACGTTCTGGTTTGCAGCACAGGCCATCACCCGGTAGGCAAGCACCTGTTTTTCACCCACGGTTCGATATGCATTGTATGAGACCTTGTAAGTCTGATACTGGCGTCGACTGCCCCAGGCCTGATCGAAGAAGTCACCAACCGCGTCGAACAGTGAGCCTTTAGTCGCGTAGAAGGTGCTGTCGCGACGATCCCGCTGAATGTGGAAGCCAATCGCAACGGACTTGGCCTTCGCATCAATTTCGGGTACCTCGAAACCGCCTGGAGTAAAATCGCCGTTCAATCTCGCAAATAGGTTGCGATATTGATAGCGACCTCCCACGAAGATGTCTTTCCCGACATTTCGCATGACCTCGCCAAAGAAGATTTTTCCACCGACACTTAAAGGAACTGAGATAGAGTTTCGGTTCGGGACCCTTCCTATACCGAAGAAGTCGAAATTGACGTTCCCCCTCGCATAGACGAAGGTGGTCTGATACTTGTTCTCTTTCAGGTACAGTCGCCCTCCGACGACACCTCCACGGCTACCATTGCTCGTTCGTGCACCAACGAGTCCCAACCAGGACGGAGGCGACTTCTGATCTTCTGGATCGACTTTGAAGACGTAACCGAGCACAAGCACCAGTCCAGATCCGATTGCCGGGCTCGAGATGGGAATTGGAGCGATCACAGGTTCGCCTCGTTTTGGTTTCTTCTGTTTCGTGCCTTTGTCGGTCTGTTGTGGATCAGGTGAGGCTTGATGTTTTGAAGGTGAGGCTTGGGGTGTTGCGATTGAATCTTGAACAGCTTGCGAAGTCTCGGATTGCTGAGCGTTGACGCCGGGAATACTCGTGATCGTGAATGCGATCAATGTGAGACAAAAACAGCTTGTACCCGCCAAATTTCGAGATTGCATGTTCGTCCGGGGTCCTCAAGGTTCTGCGAGAAGGATTATTATCGAGGGGAAAGCGCGAGGTAACTGTCAATTTTTACAGTTATCTGACGCCGTTGGTGGGATTTGATTAAGGATTGCGGTGGAGGATTTGAGATCGAATAGCGAAGAAGAGTCCCACCAGCGCGAGGATTGCAGAAAGGACGATCGCAACCAGGAGTCGCAGGCCAACGTGATACCGGCCGCCGCCGATTTGATTTACCAAACTAGAAGCAAATCCCTGAGCACTCTGCTGGTATGCCCTTGAATCCGCGTCGGCAATTGCAGTTTCCAATCGAGCATGGCTCGTAGCCAGAATTGCCAGCTGTGCGTTTACTCCATCCTTCTGAATCGTAAGCTGTCGGCGACGCTGCTCCCGTAGCTCCTCCGGCCTCGTCGATCCCACGCCGGCGAAATAGCTTTCGATGTTTTCCGGTTTCAAATCTTCGTTGAGTTGTTGCAACCGAGCCTTCAGCTCAAACTCTTGTGACTCGACCTCGCGCAATTGCTGGCGCAGAGTCTCAGCCGTTTGCGCTGCACTATTGGGGTTCTGCGCACGAGCGTCAGATACGCAGAGAAGGAGAGAGAGCGTGAGAACGAATGATGTGAGAATTATCTTCATTTCATTGATCCTTGTGTGGACATTAATCTTACCGCCAGGCTCGCCGAAAGGAAAGACCAGCCGAACGGCCCGCAATAGACTGCGTCTGTGTTCGATTTGCACCAGCGATCCAACTTAACTCACTTAGCACATTTCGCAACCTGATCGGGCGGTAGGTGCGACTGGCGAGCGATGCTGTAGAAATGTCTTCGCGGGCGAGTGTATCGGCAATTCATTACGCTGATAACTGTTAGTTCTTACAGGCGTAAAAGTACTGGACGACCTGCGAAGTAGTTTGCAATCGCAACCGTGTCCGAATTTCTTCCCCTGTATTTTTTGCCAGTGGTTGTTGTGCTTCTGACCATCTAGTATGCGCATGGACACCAAACGAACGGGGTCTCCCTTGGAAAATTGCACCGCGTTCTCCGCTCAGGCTGGTTCCTTACTCAGGGCACGCAGCGTGGGGCTCACGTGCCCTTCCAGTAACGAGGTGGATGCCAGCCGAGGTGTTCTCGAGTGGGTTCGAGAACACATTGGTCCCGGCCGATCTAAGTTGACAGGTCGGCCGGGACTTGTTGTTCAATAGCCACACTTTTAGAGGAAACCTGATGAACGGACACTCAAAGGTGAATGTGAGTGAAGACACGCTTGAACTCTCATATCCAGACTGGTCCTTCTCTCATAAAGTCAGCCCCGCCTCTGCACTGATCCAGGTTGAGATTGCGGCAGCGACACATC
>JBKPAC010000131.1:0-10843 GCA_046726175.1 Acidobacteriota bacterium | reverse complement strand
AGCAGCCAACAATTCTTCCATGGCGCTACTCGATGTCGCCGGAGTCTTCAAAGCGAAAGTTAGCTCCGATTTCCCAGCAGCATCACGCGCTCCGCCGAAAAAGAGCACGCGAACATTGATCAAGCCTCCGTGTGCTGTTGCGGTCATTCGAATTCGACCTTTTTACCACTGTGGCCGTTGCGTTTAGCTAACTCGTGAATCCGGGCTCGCTCTTCATAACTCGTGACAGCTCGACCGAGCATGTCGCGCAATCGGTTGAGGCGTTCAGAAGTGGAGCGAAGTTCCAGCAGTTCCTGTTTGATGTCAGCGTCAATCTCCATTGCTGCGGCAACCAGAAATGAAAGGCGCTGTGGCTCGGTATCGGAAATATCAGGCAGGCCGGCCCGTTCATCATTGATTGTTCTGACTGCGCGTGCGATTCGCGAGAAAGTCTCAGCCACTTCATGAGAAGAATCTCTGAGTACTTCCTCGTCCTCATCGTTATCTTCGAAGAAGCTCACCTGTGCGACGAGGTACGGGGCGTCTCGCTCGACGTACTTTTCCACGCGATACCGGATGATGCCAACAGTCAGGATGTTTGAGCGTCCATCGGGCAGAGCTTGAGTCTCTGTTACTTCGGCGGCACATCCAACGTGGCCCGCCGGAGGAATGTCTTTGTCGGAAGTAGTTGAGTCGAAGTAGGAGAGGCCAAATAGATTATTGCCTGCGTGAATGTCTGTGAGCATCTGACGGTAGCGCGGCTCAAAGATATGCAACGGCAGGGGCACACCCGGAAACAACACAATGGGAAGAGGAAAGACTGGCAGCTCGCGCACTCCACGAACTTTATCGATTGCTTCGCTCATGAATCGGTTTCCACACGCTCACCATATAAGGCAATGAAGTTCCAGACTACGTTTGTGAAGCGTTTATTATGGCAGACGCTTAAACATAAGTCAGCCGATGTTTAAACGAAGGCACTGGTGACGTGTGGAATGGCAGAAAAAAAGAGCCCCCGCGACTCTGGGTGTGAGTCAATAGGGTAGCGGGGGCCTTTCTATGGCTCCGCGCGTGGGAGGGGTTATCACTCGCGGGGCTTTTCTCGGATCGCCCAATTGGTGGCAGGGAGCGTCCGAAGATTGGATGTGCAAAGAACTAATTCACTACCGTCTATGCAAACTCTAATCGTGGTCCCGGTGCGATTCGGCGCATTGTCTGCAACAATTCCTCTGTCTCGAAGGGCTTGTCGAGAAACTCATCTGCGCCAACTGCATAACAAGCCTTTTCCATTTCAATCCCGCTTGCTGAGCTAATAACGAGCACCTTTGACTCCGGTACATGCGACTTGATGTACTCGATCATCTTGAGACCCACATCTGGCGTTTCCTCATCTGGGGGAAGATGAAGATCCAGAACCGAGACGTCAGGCTCGTAGAGCATTGCGCGACGAACAGCCGTTTGCATGTCGTTTGCAATCAGGACTTCGTACGGGCCTGACAGCGTCCAAAACAACTGTCTCGTGATGGCCTCATCGTCATCAACCACCAGGATTCTGGGCTTCATTCAAACTCTTTCTCCTTAGTTTCCGGCCTTATGCTTCGCAACGACCGTGCCGTAACCTGCCAAAATACGCGTAGAGTGCGAGTGTTGGATTTTCCTAGGTTTTCCTAAGCAATGAATTCTGCTTGCGATGATTTCGGAACAAATAGGGGCGTGAAGTGTCTACGATTGTCTACGGTTGGGTATCCGATCAGTTTGTCTTCGCCGGTTCAGTGCGAAGGAAATCTAACCCGGCAGCCTCGATTGGGACGTCCACAACGGCCGCCGTTTTGAGTGAACGGAGGTCGATCACTTCAACCGTGCCCGGCTCTGACCCAACGCCCTCAACTGAGACAAAGGCGTAGCGATCGTCCGGCGAAATGACGACGCCATGCAGGACTTTTCGTTTTGTGGGAATCCGAGCGAGCTCTCGGCCAGTTTTGATCTCAATTACTGACACTGACTGGTCCCGTTTATTTGTAGTCAGCAACCGCGTTCCATCCCGGGTCACAGAGAGATTGTAAACACCGGGTCTTGCGGGCAAGCGCCTGGTGAGCTTCCAACTGTCAACGTCGATTTCGACAATCTCGCTCGACTTGTTACACGCGACGAAGACTTTTGAACCATCGGCCGACGGTTGCGCCCAGGTTGGCGAGCACGAGTTGTCTCCGGCTTTCGGTGCTTCCAAACCATGTCCGCCCATGTCGTGAGGCTTTTTCGACGCACTCATCGACATAACAGCTGGTGGCCCAGCCATTCCCATTTCGCTGCCCTTTGTCAGAAGGAAGTGACGCGCTACTTTCAGAGTATGTGTATCGATCTCAACCAGCATGTCATCCATCATGCAGGCCGAATAATGCTTCGTTCCCAGAGGATTCAACCGCGAGCCGTGTGGCATGGCACAGGTCTGAATTCTTGCAACCTCGAGCATTGGTTCAGTGGCGACGACTGAAACTGATGACGGAACCATGTCCCCATGAAGATTAAAGTTGACGACATACAAGAGGCTGCCGTCTCGTGTGATGTCCATGGTGGCGGGAAAGAATCCGAGAGTCGTTTGACCGAGTACGCGATCGTCTTTCGTGGAATACTTCCAAACGGAACCAAACGGGCGGCCGTGTGCGAGTGAAACGTAGTAGAACTGTTTGTCCGGAGAGATTGCTAAGCCGTGAGGTCCATCGATATCGACGGGCATGTCTCCTGTCTGCACGTCGCGCTCGACGCGTGCGCCACCTGGGCCAAAACGTACGAGCGAAATCTTGTCCGCGCCTTCCGACAGAACGTATATCAGGTAGTCCTGGTCGGGCTTGACCTGTCCGATCGTTGCGACGTTGCTGACAAAGAACAACGCCACCAGAGCAAGCACCAGCGACAGGAGCTTATGGCTTTTTGGTCGCAGGCTTTGGAGGCTCCGGTGGATCTGGCGGGAAATCTTTCTCATCAATTTCATCGATTACTTTCAGCTCTGCTCCGTACTTCTGATAGCCGCGAAATCGAATCTCGTTTCGTTTTTGAATCACCTGACCGCGATAGGAATTGGTTATGAAAACGTCGGCGTGCTGAGGCAGCAAATACTGCTGCTCGTTTATCGTCACCCAGTCGTAATCGATCAAGCTACTGGCGGCTATGATCGGGAAACCTGGCGAGATCTCCGTGGCAATCTGCTCAAAGCGAATCACTCGGTTCTTTTCGCGATCGATCCAAACGCGACCACGCGACCCCACAACCACTGAATCGTGATCCGCTTTCAACGACAGGCTCGAATAGGGCTGCTTAATTTCAAACTCATAAACCAGCGTGCGACGACCGCGCAACAGATCCGTATCGACTAATTTGAAAGTGGTACGAGAGTCTGGTTTAAAAATACTGGCCAACCCGGAAACGTACTCGCCCGTCGAGCTTGCACCGCCGACATAGTCTCCGTATTCGCGACCTTCTTTGGCTTGTGGCCCAAGCGGCATACCATTAACGGTCAGCACCTTATACTCTTCACCGGCGCTGGATCGATAGCTTACCGCAATGGAAAGATTGTCTTGCGGGATCCAATTGTTCGTGGTGCCGAACGCTGCGCTTCGCCTTATCACTTGTTTGACGATGAAGTCGGGCATTGAGTCAGCTGCTTCAAGCGTCGCGGCTCGAGTCTTTTCCAGTAATTCGTTTCCTTCTGGTTCGGAAGGCACCGCTGACGCCGTCGGATTCAATCGCCTGCGCTCAGCTTCTTCGAGCGTCCGTCTCAGAACAGCATCGTTGCCGCTTTTTGTAGCGACCAGCGAGCGCATGCCGTCAGTCAAAGGAAATCCGATTCCGCGCTTTCGGATAATTTCAACGATTTCATCACGACGCTCAGGATGCTTTGGAAGTTCGTAGACGAGCGCTACGACTTCGCGGCTAGTGAGTGGCGCACCGTCCTGTGCGTACGTTAGAGCGCAAAAAGCCAGAAGAAAAATAAAAACGAGCGTGAGTCGACTGTGGTAGTTAGCCCTGCTGATCAATGGGGAATTCTCCGAATAATTTCACCACTAATGATAGTTGTCCCGATTGGACTGTCAATTAGAGATGGCTCGTCCGCCACACCATCGGAACGTCTGAAAAGACGTGCGCACAGTCGACCTTCAGTTGCTGCGATCAGATTCTGCGCCTCGCGAGCACTCATCTCTGAGATGTTGTACACGTTCAAGTGACAGTAGTTACAAAAACGAACACGATTGTCTCCGCTCATTTCGTCCCAAACAATCGGACACGGGCTTGCTATGCGGAGATTTCGGACTTTCGTAACCTGTGTTGACATATTCTCTCGCAGGAAGGGCAATAAGCTGACGTGAACAGCGTTTCGATGACTGGGCTTGAAGATGGTTGCCCGTTGGTAAGGAAAGTTCGGGTCAAGCACAGAACGTCTGGATTGACTGGCGCAAAATAGCCACACATTGGTCGAGTTGCGCCACAGGAACAAACTCGCCCGTCTGGTGTGCTACGCGAATATCTCCCGGTCCGACCACCACGGCTTCTGCACCGAGCCGGCTTATGGGCCCCGCTTCAGTGCCAAAAGCAACCGTACCGGCGGGGTTTCCCGTAAGCTTTTCGAGGAAAGTGACAAGCTGTGAATTGCGAGAGGTTTCAAAACCTGAATCTGTTCGAGTGATATCAACTTCGCACTCAAAGTCCGAGTCTGTCCCTTTTTCAAAGGCAATTGCATCTTGAAGCAGATCGAGGAATTTGGCTGAATCCTGGCCGGGAATCGGCCGCCACTCCAGTGTCAATCGGCATTCACCAGGGATGACATTCTTCGCCGAGCCTCCGCGAATCAAACCAACGTTAAGTGTGGTGTGAGGCGGGTCGAAATCCGGATGTTGCTCTTCCTTGAGATGCTGAGCGATCTCTTCAATCCGAGTAACCAGTCGAGCCGCTCGAAAAATCGCTGATTGGCCCAGCGTGGGATACGCGCTATGACCTTCACGACCACGCACAAGAATTTCTGCCAGACAATAGCCCTTGCCCGCGTGTATCGGTTGCAGCGAAGTTGGTTCGCCAACAATGGCGTAGCGAATATAGAAAGGTTTCTCTTCAGCGAGCTTCTTCGCGCCGAGTAACCCAACTTCTTCATCAGCTGTGAAAATGAGCGCGAGTGGTTTACGTAGGACGTTTCTGTCGATGCTTTCGACAGCAGTTAGCGCTGCTGCGATAAATCCCTTCGTATCGCACGAGCCTCGACCAAAAAGTTTGTCGTCACGCTCGACGAGTCGCGTTGCTTCAGCCCAGTTCGGATCGAAGGGAACTGTATCCGTGTGACCTACGAGCGCCAGTTCTACATTCGCGTCAGCATCGCCGGCGGTACATATCAGGTTGACCTTTTCGATTCCCGCAGCGTCCTTATATGGATAACGGCGAACCTTAAATCCGAGCGCTTGGCAGCGCGTCTCGAGGTAAGAAACGATCTCGGAGTTGGAACGCGCAGAAACGGAGTTGATTCCGACAAGATCAGAGAGTGTTTGCGTAATCGTCATAATCAGTTTGCAATCCGCAAAATACCTTCGTCTAACTCCAAAGCCTTTTCTGGAGATGAGTGAACCTCTCCACTATCTCCTCCTGATCCTTGTGCCGTCCGTCTTCAACGATCAGGTTGCCTCCAACTACCACATCACGTATCGCTGCCCGACTCATCGAAAACACGATTCCTGAAAGAAGGTCGTCCTCGCCCAGACCTGCTATCGATGGATCATTTAAGTCCACTGTGAAGAAATCCGCAGGACGCTCAACATCAAGTTTTACGGTCGTAGCACCAAGACTCTCTGCGCCCGCAATCGTCGCGCATTCAAAAAGCCGTTGCGCCAGTGCAGCACGATTGCCTCCTGACGGTGCTAGCACTGATCGTTCTTTCCGTTCCAACCGGAGGTGGTACTCGAGTTCTCGAGCATCCTCCAACAGATCAATCTGCACGTGACTGTCGGAACCCAACGAAACTGAAACTCCTGCATCGAAATAAGCGTCTGCCGGTATCACACCATCGCCCAGATTGCGTTCCGTCGTCGGACAAGCACATACGCGAGCTCGCGCTTTGGCTAACGCTGATATTTCATCAGAGTTGACGTCAATCGCATGAACCGCAGTGAACCTCTCGCTTAGCAGGCCGTTATCCTGCAGCAGCTCAACCGGAGATCGACCATGTTCCATTACACAAGCCACAACCTCAGCGGGCTGTTCCGCAACGTGCATGTGGACCGGCAGATTTCGATCCGCAGCAAAAGAGACAATAGCGCGTAAGTCGTCGACCGGTACTGCTCGCACGCTATGTGGAGCGACACCAACCCAGGCTTGCTCATTCAAAGGTGCGAGATCCGACTGCAACCGATCGACATGCTTGAGGTAGGTATCGACGTCCGGATCGATGAATCTGGCCTGCCGTGGGTTTTGTTCCATTTGAAAGCCCGAACGAAAGTAAGCTACACGAAGCAGCGCAATTCGTAGCCCCACGTCACGAGCCGCGCGAACAACTTGTTTCGCGAGCAGATTTGGGTCGTCGTATGGTTTACCGTCTGACGCGTGATGAAGGTAGTGAAACTCACCGACGCAGGTGATTCCGCTTAATGCCATCTCTAGAAACGCCATGCGCGACGCGTCATAGAGATCGTCCGGATTGAGTCTGGCGGCGGCGCTGTACATCAACTCGCGCCAGGTCCAAAAACTATCAGTGGTGTTGTTAGTGCGATATTCAGTACGACCGCGAATCACTCGTTGGAACGCGTGTGAATGAGTGTTGACAAGTCCGGGAAGTACAGCGCGGTTTTTCAGCGATGATTGGTCCATCGAATTCCTAACTCTTCAAGATCGCACTGAAGAGAGGAGACCCTTTCAAATTCTTAGTAATCAACTCGACACTCTTTTTGGTAGAGCTACGTTCTTGAATCGCTGTGTTCGGCCCAAGAGTGTTTGCAATCTCATCAACGGAGGATCCGCGTAGCAAGCCTTCGAGCACCAGCAGGTACGTGGCATCAAAACCTTTTATTCCGAGCGCGTTTTCTTCAGTTGATCCCAGCACGCGAGTCGCGTAAAGCTCGTCAACCCAATCCAGCACTGTCTCGATCGGATCCTCTTGAGGATACCTGTCATGGACCAACTGTAATAACCGGGAGCGATCAGTGATGTTCAGCAGTAACGCAAGGAAGAAGCGATGCTCTTCGCTCGTAATCGTGGTGCGGCGCTTAATGATCTCCATCATCCGATCATTCTCAGCGAATACGAGCGGCAGACCGTCCACAAGATCTCCATGTTTTGTTCGCGCCCTGGCAAGCAGGTTCTCAAACCGCTCCTTGTTCTCGGAAAGACCAAACACACGCGTGACCTCGGTGTCGCGCAGATGAATGAAGGCGGTTTCCAATACGTGAAATGTGGTTTGGAAATCTGAGTCAGAGACGAGCTTCAGGACAAATTCGTCGACCTGCGGGTGATTCATTGAATAAAGCAGCGAGACGGTCTGCAGCTTTCTTGTGATCGCGGGATTTCGGTAGAAAGTGTCGATTGCGACGAAGGGCTTTCGATATGAGTACTGTGGTTGGGCCAAGGGTGAACCGAGTGTTCGTACAGTTATGGTCGTTGATGGCCGATCCAAGTGAAAGAGCGAATGAATATAAGAAGGACCGGCAACAATCTCTTGAATGTCGCCATGCGATAGCAGTTTCACTTCAGCCATTTCGACTCTTCCCAGCAGGAGATGAGGATTGATTTCGTGAGTCTTTTCAAACTCGTAATGACTGTGAATGCTCGAGCCCTTTAGTACTTGGAAAGCGCCTGAAAACGCGTGTTGATGAATCTCAGTCGTTCCATCGACCCAGAAATACGCGTCAATGTAGAAACGAGGTGCGGCATAAAGAGTAATGGGTGGGTTGCCAAAGCGAGCTTCGATGTCGAACTGATACGGAAGATTCGGAGTGTTGTGCACCCAGCGCACAATTTCCCAGGGATCAAGTTGGCTCACCAGCTGAGCTTTCGAGAGCGCATCCGCCGCAATGGATGGAAAGTCTCGCTCACTGTAGTTCGCGTTCAACCAACGGCGATCGACCTCTTCACCTAGTCTTTGGATCTGTTCCATGATGCTCGTGAGTATTGCTAAGAGTCGCGGCAAAACGTAACCGAAGCGCCGCTATTCTGCCACTGAATTCTCTACGGAATAGTACTACGACGTAAGGCTCCTTCACTTCCACGGGTAAACGGACATTGGGAAAACGTCAACACGTTTGGTGTCAACAGCGTAAGAGCGATAGCAGTATTCGTTGCTTCTCTAATTTCTTGCAACACTTAAAACGCCTTAGATGAGAAATTACTTGACCCATTAAACAGATGATGGGATATTTGCCCTGTTTCACGTCGGGCCCAGAAACCCAAAGCAAGTATTTCGTGCCTTAGAAAATTTCTTTTGGGTACCGGGGTAGTGAGATCAAGCAAAGATCAGGTAAAGAACCGTTGGCGTGCGCTTGAGATACCGCCGATTCTCTTCGCACCGTGGTTCCGCATTTGGGGGCGGGACAGGTGCCTCGGTTGGTTTCATGAATTCGCACTGCCGGCGCCTGCGCTGGGGGAATGAATAATGCGCCCACCCGAAACTAAACTTCCGCTGGCCCGTAGTGAACGGCTGGTGATCCGAGACCTGCCTGATGAAACCCTGGTCTACGATCTCGATCGCGATAATGCTCATTGCTTAAACGCGTCTGCAGCTGCTATTTGGCGCCTCTGCAATGGACGAAGATCTCCCGCTCAAATCGCGGAGGATTTGCCTGAGCCATTTCGTTATCTCGACGAGCCGGTAGTGTGTCTGGCGCTCGAACAGCTCGCGCGAGATTATCTGTTAGAAACCCGCCTTTCATGGCCTGAATCCATCCCTCGAATAACCCGTCGTGAAGCCGTAAGACGCCTGGGAATTGGTGCGGCAATCACGATTCCCCTCGTCACTTCCATCATTGCACCCATGCCAGCCCAAGCCGCCACTTGCTTCGCGGTTTGCCACCCGTGCACCACCGGTGCGGAGTGTTGCTCCGGTGTCTGTGCGAACAACCCAGCGGGATGCCCGTCGACCGGCATGCGATGCGCTTAAATAAGCGTAGATGCAGCGTATTGCCAAACACTTCTGCTTTTCTGTTCTGATTGGTTTCGCATTTCTTTTGTTACCAGGCTCTGACAGGCGTGGTCTATTTTTATGAAAGAACCATCAGATCTCGCGCAAGCGCTCGATGTCATCTTAAAAAACAACGCGATTGATGATGTAAACCGAAGACGAAATGGATACGCAACTCCACCAATCGTAGCTTATGGTGAAGATGCAGTCAGTGATGGCGAGATTCATCTCAAAACTTACTGGCGACCAATTCGCAAGCGGCTCTGGTTAGTAATAGGTCTCGCGCTGATTGTCACGACCATCGCTGCGCTGAAGCAAGCTCGACTTCCTGATCTTTACTCAGCTCGCGCGCGTGTGCAGGTTGATGTCGAAAACTTTAGTCCCGCGCTCGGCGCTTCGAAAGGTGGCACATTCTTCGATAGCAGTTCGTACATGGATCCCGAGTACTTCAATACCCAGGTGCAGATCCTCTCCAGCCCAACGCTGATGCGCCGCGTAGCAAAAACCCTGGACCTTGAACACAACCGGAACTTCCTTAACCTGCGGGTGGAATCGCCATCGACATGGCGAAACGTGCTCCGCATGTTTGGTTTTAGTCGGGGTTCCGAGACTGTGACGAATTCCCAACCACAAGTCGCGACTACGAACGAGAACTTGACGCTGACGTCATCGGATGCTTTGTCGGATGATCCGGCCGAAGTGGAACGACTCTCTCCGTATGTCGACTCGCTTCAAGGCATGCTCCAGATCGAGACGGTTAGAAAGACGCGACTGATTGATATTCGCAGCACGCACACTGATCCCAAGGTGGCCGCCAAAGTTGTGAACGCCACGGCCGATGCTTTTGCTCTCTGGAACCTCGAGGTGAAGACTCGTACCAATAGCTTCGCGGGATCTTACCTGCAGCGCCCCATTGCTGAACTGCAATCGCAAATCAGACATGGCGAGGAGCTACTAGTCAACTATGCTCAAAGCCACGAGATCATCTCTCTCGACGGAAGTCAGAACACGGTTGTCGAACGGTTGGCCGGATTGAACCCAATTACTTGAGGCCGAGAACGAGCGAAAGCTGGCGGAAGCAGCGTACCGGGCAAATCTGAGACCGGGAGCCGCAGAAGCATCCGCCGAGATCACCGATCGACAGATCAGTGACTTTCGGACCCGACTTGCGGAGCTGAACCAAAAGCGTGCTCAGCTGCTACTCACCGATACCGAAGAATCGCCTGACGTGAAGGCTGTCACTGCGCAGATAGCACTGCTCGAGAAACAACTTGGTGAGATCAGATCCAGCGCTAAAGTCGTAGTCACTACAAACCTCGAGACTAGCTACCGCAAGGCGCTGAATCGCGAGAAATCGTTGCGCGATGCTTTCGATAAACAGCGGGCCGAGACGCTTACGCAAAACGAAGCAGCCATCAATTACAACATCCTGAAGCAGGAGATCGTGACCAATAAGAACCTGCTTGAAGGGTCAATGCAGCGTTCAAAAGAGAACGACGTGTCGATGGCGGGCACACCCAACAACATCCATGTCGTTGACTATGCAGCCGTTCCAAAAGGACCAGTTGGTCCACGCCGGCTTCGGGGCATGTTCATCGCTCTGGTGCTTTCGCTAACGTTTGGCGTTGCGATGGCGCTGTTTCTTGAATATCTCGACCGATTCGATCAAGTCACCGTCCGAAGTGGAAAGAAGTTTGCGCTTACCGTCGCTCGCAGTGATAC
>JBKPAC010000130.1:0-22959 GCA_046726175.1 Acidobacteriota bacterium | reverse complement strand
GGAAGGCAAGACAATGGTTGAATCGATGAGCAAGAAGCCGCGTCACATAACGTGCTACACCGGTCCAACAAAACGACCGGATGGCGATGCCTATGTCACCGCAGCTTTCTTTACTCTGCCCAATATGCCGCCTGATCGAGTGGTCGTAGGTGGAGCGATTTTCGAACCCGACTATATGAAGCAGCATTTTTTTCCGGAGTTACTCGACGAGCTGATCACACAAAAGGTACATGATGATGAGGATCAGGAACTCGCCATGATGGTCTACCCGATAGATTTTGAAGGTGGACATCCAGAGAAACCGATCGCTACGTCAGCTGGATGGAGCACCGGTAAAGCCGAGGTTTCACATAATCTCGACGACGTATTCCGCGGTCTGGCGCTTGGCATTAAGTTTCGCGGCACCACGGCAGAAGCAATCGGCCAGAAGTGGGTCATGCAGAGCTTTCTGATTTTGGGTGTACTGTCGGTGCTGATGGCTGGTGGCTTGGTGTTCACCTATCGCAACGTCAACAAGGAAGTAGCCCTGGCGCGTATGAAATCGGACTTCGTATCGAACGTGTCGCATGAGTTGCGCACGCCGTTGGCGCTCATCCGGCTGTACGCAGAGACACTCGAGCTGGGACGAATTAAAACGCAGGAGAAGAAACAGGAGTACTACTGCATCATTCGCAAGGAAAGCGAGCGGCTTACCGCTTTAATCAACAACATCCTGGACTTTTCGCGCATTGAAGCGGGTCGAAAAGAATACGACTTTCGCGAGACGGACATTGCAGAGCTCGTTCGCAATACACTGGATGCTTATCGTTATCAGATCGAACAGCAAGGGTTTGCCTTTGAGCAACAGATTCAGTCAGACATTCCCGCGGTATATATCGATCGTGAAGCAATCGCACGAGCGTTGCTGAACCTCGTAAACAACGCTTTGAAATACTCTGCTGCCGACAAATTCCTGGGAGTTAAGTTGTACCAGACGAACAGCGTGCTTAAGCTCGAAGTAACTGATCATGGCATCGGCATCACAAGCCGTGAACAGACAAAAATCTTCGACAAGTTCTACAGAACCGGTGACCCTCTGGTGAACAACACACGAGGAAGCGGACTTGGCTTATCACTCGTTCGCCACATCACTCAGGCACACGGCGGAAACGTCGAAGTTGAAAGTACTCCGGGGAAAGGCAGCAAGTTCACTATGTCGTTGCCGCTGAATGCTCACGAGCAGCGACGGACAAATGGCAAAGCTTTAGGAGGAGCGGCATCATGAAGGACAAGAACTCAGTCAATGGCCAACACAATGGCAAGGCAACGTCGGCTCGTATGCTTGCTCTCGGCTCCAGCCAAACGAATAGCTCTGAAGCTCGCAATAGCAAACGATATTGCATTTTGATCGTCGAAGATGAGCCTGCAATGGTTGCCGGTCTGCGCGACAATTTTGAGTACGAGGGATACGACGTGATCACCGCTGACAACGGCGTAGCAGGTCTCGAACTCGCTCTCGAGGAAGAACCCGATCTGGTCGTACTCGACGTGATGATGCCTCGCATGAGCGGTCTCGATGTCTGCAAACAGTTGAAGGCGAAGAAACCCTCGATACCGATCATCATGCTGACTGCTCGCGGACAGGAGATCGACAAAGTTGTCGGATTGGAACTTGGCGCCGACGACTACGTGACGAAGCCATTCTCGATTCGCGAGCTTATGGCCAGGGTGAAAGCCGTACTGCGACGCGCCACGCCCCAGCCGGCTGTTCCGGAGGTCTACAAGTTTAGTGATGTCGAGGTAAACATTCGCCGGAATGAAGTAAAGCGGAATGGAGCGCCGGTTGAACTCTCGGCGAAAGAGTTTGCATTGTTGGCCTACTTCATTGCGCATCCCGCGGAACCACTCAGCCGCGATCGATTACTCGATGAAGTCTGGGGCTACGAGAATTATCCCAACACGCGCACAGTCGATACGCACATAGTCCACCTCAGGCAGAAGCTGGAGCCTAATCCGGAGGAACCACGTTTCATCCTGACGGTCCACGGTAGCGGTTACAAGTTTGTCGGATAGAAAAATCGAGGGCGTCCATGAGTCACTCAGGATTCAACGGCGGTTTGGCAGCGAAACGGGCCGTGACAGCAGAAGTGCCTTCGGCCCGCCGCACTAGACCGGCGCTCACACGTCGTGATGAACTAAAGCTAAAGCTCGCCGCGATACAAAGCGACTATGCCGAGATGCGCAATGCTGTTGTCGCCGCAGCTCAGGTTCACCGTCGCTTGTGTGCTCCCCGGCTGGTCCGGCGTGGGAATTTCGAGATCGCGAGTGAAGTTTTTGCTCACCGGCACGTGCCCGGGGATTTCTTCACGATCGAGGAGTCTGCTCACTACATTTTCCTTACGCTGGGGGATATTTGTGGGAAGGGCCTCGCGGCAGGGATGTGGATAACGCATCTGATCGGCCTGGTTAGGGCGCACACAGCAGTGAACAACGAGCCGCGAATGATCGTAACCAGTGTTAA
Source organism: Acidobacteriota bacterium (assembly GCA_046726175.1). Lineage (GTDB taxonomy): Bacteria > Acidobacteriota > Blastocatellia > Pyrinomonadales > Pyrinomonadaceae > PSRF01. The sequence continues at coordinate 20,459 of JBKPAC010000130.1, read as the reverse complement.
TCGCGATCTCTGTAGTATTTTGACTATGGCTCCCCTTGCCAGCTTGTTCGTCGCCCGGCTCGATCCGGTCACTGGAATGCTCGACTATTCAAGTGCCGGTCACCCACCAGCGCTGTTAATGCGTGAAGGCGGCGAGACGCAAAGACTTTCAGAGGGCGGCCCGCTGCTCGGCGTTGTTTCCTCAGCTCGATTCGAAGGGGGCAACGCGAGGCTAAAGGCGGGTGACGTGCTGTTGACTTGTTCAGACGGCATACTCGAAGCGCGAGATCCGAGCGAAGAGGAGTTCGGATACGAACGTCTCGAAAACGAGCTGAGACAAGCGCATTCGAGACCGGCTGACGCATTGCTGTTTTCAGTTCTCGGCGCCGTGCAGGATTTTGCGGCTACTCAGCCGATCGTGGATGATATGTCCCTCGCTGTCCTGCGCCGTCGAGCTTAAAGTTTGGTAAGTCAAGAAGAAAAAAGTAATGAGAAACGACCACGGGCTATCAATATTCTCTGAAGCATTCTTGCTTTTGATTGGCGTCTCCGCCGTCATTTTCAGCGGTTGTGTGAATCGCGCTCATCAGAGCTTCGACCGTCCTCCAGCTCCTGTTCAGGTCACCGAGGCGGTCGCGCAGGATGTTCCTACGTACCTGGACGCGATTGGAAAGACGGTCGCCCGCGAAGTGGTGTCGATCCAACCGCAAGTCTCCGGACGCATTACACAACTCCATTTCAGTGACGGAGCTAACGTCAAAAAAGGTGACCTGCTCTTCACGATCGACACCCGACCGTTTGAAGCAAACCTGAAGCAAGCTCAAGCAAATCTCTCGCGCGACGAAGCGGCGAAGAAACAAGCCGAAGCGAATCTCGCAAAAGAGATAGCGCAGGCGAAGTGGGGTAAGACGCAAGTCGACCGATATCGCGATCTCGTCGAACATGGCGTTGTCTCGCGCGAGCAGTACGGAGAGTTGAAGGCCAGTCTCGATTCGTTGAATGCGAACGTCGAAGCTGCGCGTGCTGCCGTGCGGAGTGCTGAGGAAGCAATCAAGGTCGATGCAGCAGCGATTGAAAGTGCAAAAGTACAACTCAGTTATTGCTACATTCGATCGCCGATTGACGGACGTGCCGGACAGCGTTTGGTGGATATTGGGAATGTCGTCAATCCAGGAGGCTCAAGCAACTCGTCAAGCGGCAGCGGCAGCAACTCTGGAAACAGCAATGGGTTGCTGGTGATTGAGCGACTCGATCCCATCTACGCTGATTTCACGATTTCGCAAAACAGCCTGACGCAGGTGCAGCAGCGTATGCGCGCAGGTGCGCTAAAAGTTGAAGTGCGGTTGCCCGACTCGCCCGAAGCACCCGTTGATGGTCAGCTGACATTCCTCGACAACGCTGTGCAGCACACGACCGGCACAGTCAACCTGCGTGCAACCATCCCCAACGCGGACCATCGATTCTGGCCTGGCCGGTTCGTGAACATCCGCCTGGTATTGAACACCATCCAGCAGGCAGTGCTGATACCGGCCTCAGCGCCACAAATGTCAGCCAATGGTTCATTTGTCTATGTCGTAAAGCCTGACTCGACAGCAGAGCAGCGCAACGTATCACTGGGGCAGCGTCAGGGAGATCTGATTGTTGTCGACAGTGGAGTGCAGCCTGGCGAACGAATCGTGACGGCTGGACAGATCGGAGTGACGCCCGGAGGTAAAGTCCAGATTGAGCAACCGCGCGGTGCGAACGAGTCGGCGGCCACAGGTGGCGGAGGGAAGCAATGAATCTTTCTGAGCCATTCATTCGCCGGCCCGTCATGACTGCAGTGTTGACTCTTTCAGTCATCCTATTTGGCACGCTCAGTTATCTCCAACTGCCGGTAAACGATCTTCCTGTCGTTGATTATCCGGTCATCCAGGTGGCAGTCGGATATCCAGGTGCGAGTCCGGATACGATCGCCAACAACATCGCAACTCCGCTCGAGCGTCAGTTCATGCAGATCAATGGCCTCGAGATGGTGACTTCCAGAAGCAGTCAGGGCGTGGCGACGTTTACGCTGCAGTTCGCTCTCGACAAAAGCATTGATGCTGCGGCTACGGATGTTCAAACGGCAATCTCGCAGTCACTCGGCAGCCTTCCCGCAGACTTGCCGTCACCGCCGACTTACTCGAAAACGAATCCGAACGATCAGGCGATCATGTACATCGCGTTGACCAGCGACTCAGTTACGCCCGGTCAACTTTATAACTACGGCAGCACTCAGGTGGGCCAACGCCTCAGCATTCTGCCTGGTGTGTCGCAGGTCCAGGTTTACGGCACCAAGTCGGCGATCAGGATCAAGGCCGACCCCGCAGCGATGTGGGCTCGCGGTATCTCGATTGACGATCTGACTGCGGCGATTAAGAACGGCACGAGCTACACAGGCGCCGGCCAGCTCGATGGCCGGGCGGGCACTGCGGTGCTTCGACCACAGGGTCAGCTCGAGACAGCGGAACAGTACAGCGACCTGATTGTAGGCAATGTCGATAATGCGCCGATCTATCTGCGCGACATTGCTTCCGTCAAAGATTCGGTTCAGGACGAACGCATCAACATGCGCTTCTGGGTGCGCGGCTATTCTGTGCCGTCAGCTACTGTCGTCCTGGCCGTGAATCGCCGGGCCGGAGCGAATGTCGTTGAAGTTTCGAAGAGCATTCACAACGTGCTGCCGCTAATCAGCGCCGAGCTGCCGGGTTCGATTCGCATAACTCCGATCTATGACCGCTCGCAAAACATCGTTCACTCGGTGATCGACGTTCAGATGACCTTGATGATCGCGTTTGTGCTGGTGGTCATGGTGATCTTTGCATTCCTGGGTCGAGCAACGGACACGCTCATTCCCACCGTTGCCCTGCCCTTGTCTCTCTTGATCACATTCATTGCGATGCGAGGGCTCGGCTACAGCCTCGACAACCTTTCGTTGATGGCCCTGACCCTGGCGATTGGATTCCTGGTTGATGACGCAATCGTCTTTCTCGAGAACACTGTCCGCCGAATGGAGCGCGGCGAGCAGGCGTTTCAAGCGGCTATCAGCAGCGCCAAGGAGATCAGTTTCACGATCCTGTCAATGACGATCTCGCTTGCTGCTGTCTTCATTCCCTTAGTGTTCATGAGCGGTCTGGTTGGCCGCATCTTTCGTGAGTTTGCAATCACGATCGTCATCGCGATCTTTGCTTCGGGTCTCGTCTCGCTGACGTTGACGCCGCTCATGTGTGCACGGCTGCTTAAGGAACGCGGTCACGGCGCAAAGAAGACGTGGATGGAGCGAGTGATTGGCGGTATCGAAAAGCGTGTGCTTGGTTTCTACGGATCGTCGCTGTGGTGGTTCCTGCGCCATCGTTGGATTTCAGCCGTGATCTGGGTTGTTTGTCTTGCAGGAACGATCGGTCTCTTCATGCTGGTGCCGAAGACATTTCTGCCACCGGGCGATAGCAGCGTCATCTTCGGAGCCTTTATTGCTCGAGAAGGTTCATCACCCGCGCAGATGCGCGAGCTGCAAAATCGCGTTGATGAAACGCTGCATCAGGATCCGAACGTCATCACCGACTTCACTCTGACGGGCGCCACCGGTTTCCTGGCCTCGAACCAGGGAATCATGTTCACCTTCATCAACCCACCTGGGCAGCGACCTCCCATCCAGGAAGTCACGGCGCAGATGATGGGTAAGCTCAACCAGATTCCCGGCGTGTTTACATTTCTGCGTCCCTTTCCCGTGCTCGAGATCAGCACGGGAGTTACCAGCCAGAACCAGGGCCAGTATGCATTCACAGTCTCAGGGGCGAATCCGAGTCAGGTTTATGAAGTTGGAACGAAGCTCATGGCCAAGATGTTTGCGTACCCCGGGTTCTTGACTGTGTCGTCCGACTACTTCAACAACACTCCGAACGTCGAGATCAATATTCGTCGCGAGCAGGCAAAGACATTCGGGGTATCGGAAGCAAGAATACTGACCTTGCTTCGCAATGCGTATTCGCAGAACTACCTGTACCTGATTAAAAAACCTGAAGATCAATATCAGGTGATTCTCGAAATCGAAGACTCAGCGCGTGAGAAACCGGAAGACCTCTCGCTCTTATACATCCGTTCTGACGATGGACAACGACTGGTTCCCTTGGGCGAGCTCGTGAACTGGAAAACGACTTTGGGGCCGCAGACTGTCAACCACCTGAACCAGTTCACCAGCATGACGTTGTTCTTCAACCTGAAGCCCGGAGTCGCTCTAGGGAACGCGACCGACTTCATCAACAAAGCAGCATCAGAAGTTGTACCGCCAGCGGTTCGTGCTGAACTGCAGGGCGAGGCGCAAACATTCGCGAACACGGTCAGGAGCTTGACGATACTGATGGCACTTGCAGTGTTCGTGATGTACGTCATCCTCGCGATTCTTTACGAGAGCTACGTGCACCCGCTGACGGTGCTCTCGACGTTGCCGACTGCGTTGGTAGGAGGCTTACTGACGTTGTTGCTGTTTGGTGAGGACGCTTCGCTGTACGCGTTTGTTGGCATGTTCATGCTGATGGGCATCGTGAAGAAGAACGGAATTCTGATCGTCGACTTTGCGCGTCAGCGAGTGGAACATGGTGAGGCTGCCGACAAGGCTATTCACGACGCTAGCATGGACCGTTTCCGTCCGATCTTGATGACGACGTTGGCAGCTGTCTTTGGCGCGGTTCCCATTGCACTCGGCTACGGCGCCGACGGTGCGTCACGCCGTCCGCTGGGCCTCGTCGTTGTCGGTGGATTGATTGTGTCGCAATTCATCACGCTCTACATCACGCCAGTGATTTATCTCTACCTCGAGCAGTTTCAGGAGAACTGGTTGGATCGCGTCTCATTTCTGCGTTCGCGGCATGCGCCTCCGCCCCGCGAAGCAAAAGAGCTGCCGTCTGACATGGCCGCCGGAGATTAAGAACGTTTCCCGGTTGAATCAAATGATCTGTGGAAGAAAGCCCTATTTATCATTTGACGTTTGACCTTTCTCATTTTTCATTTGCGTTTCCCCGTTTCGTGTTGATTCGTGGATCATTTCTATTTCTGGCGACGATGCGGTCCACGAAAACCACGAAGTCAGCGAACGAACAATCTCAATGAGATCCACGAATCAACACGAAACGTGGACCGCAAATGAAAAATGAGAAATGTCAAACGTCAAACGTTAAATAGGGCTTTTTCATAAACGCTCCTCGCCCTCATCAAATAAATCAGATCTTAAGCTCTCTCGTCATGTATCATCACGGGCCAAATTCTGGGCCGTGAGGATTTCCCCTATGGCGAAACAACTCGTGTCAATTCTTGTTCTTTGCTTGTTCGTTACCCATCTTTCCGCTCAGGCTCCAAAACCCGCCGGTGCAGAGGACTACAACAGCATTTTCAAAACAATGAAGTGGCGATCCATCGGTCCATTTCGTGGGGGCCGTTCAAATGCAGGCACCGGAGTCGTTGGCGATCCCAAAACGTATTACATGGGGACCACGGGTGGCGGTCTATGGAAAACAGATGACATGGGAATCAGCTGGCGCAATGTTTCGGACGGCTATTTCAAGTCGGGCTCAATTGGCGCCGTTGCTGTTGCTGAAAGCGATCCGAACGTCGTTTATGTGGGCACAGGAGAACATGCGGTACGAGGCGTGATGACCCATCCAGGCGACGGCGTATACAAGTCAACTGATGCAGGAAAAACCTGGAAAAAGATTGGGTTGGAACTGAGCCAGCATATCTCGCGGATCATTGTTCATCCCAAAGACCCCAACACTGTTTGGGTGGCGGCTCAGGGTACTTTGTACAGCCCGTCACAGCAACGAGGTGTCTTTAAGTCGGTCGACGGCGGAGCTACGTGGAAGAACGTTTTATTCGTGAACGACAAGACCGGCGCCTCAGAACTGTCAATGGACATGAACAACCCACGAATACTTTATGCGGCGATGTGGGAACACGGCCGGCTTCCCTGGAAGGTGATCAGCGGCGGGCCTGGCAGTGGTCTGTTTAAATCAACTGACGGCGGCGATACATGGGAAAAACTGAAAGACGGATTGCCGGAAGAGTTGGGCAAGATGGCGATTGCGGTAAGCCGCTCGAATCCTGAAAAAGTGTATGCATTGATCGAAAGCGACTCAGACAAAGAAGCCGGTGGTTTATTTGTCTCGACGAATAGCGGGAAGAAGTGGACTCGTATCACGAATGATCACAGGTTGGTGCAACGAGCCTGGTATTACATTGAACTCTTCATTGACCCGAAGAATGAAAACACTATCTATGTCCTCAGCGCATCTGCACTACGTTCGACGGATGCGGGTAAGACGTGGGAGACGCTGTCCGGCACTCACGGTGATTATCATGACCTTTGGATCAATCCCGACAACCCCAGCAACTTCATCATCTCCAACGATGGCGGCTCCGCAATAACTTTCAACAGCGGTAAAAGCTGGAGCACGCAAAGTAACATGCCTACAGGGCAGTTCTATCGCATCAATGTCGACAATCAGTTCCCTTATCGCATTTATGGAGGTCAACAGGACAACACATCTGTTTCCATTGCCAGTCGCGAGTTAGGAGGCGGTGGGATTTCACCGGCAAGCTGGACATATTCTGCCGGCGGTGAGAGTGCCTTTCTCGCATTTGATCCAGACAATCCTAAATATGTGTTGGGCGGAAGCTACCAGGGGACGATCGAAGTACTTGATGTGCGAGCGCAAGCCGGCACAAACATCATGGCCGCTCCGATTCAGTATTTGGGTATGGATGCGAAAGACATTAAGTATCGTTTCAATTGGAATTCGCCGGTAATCTGGAGCAGATACGAGCCCAACACTTACTACCACGGATCTCAATACGTCCTTAAAACGACTGATATGGGTAAATCGTGGAAGGAAGTCTCACCGGACCTCACTCGCAACGAAAAGGAAAAGCAAGGTAAACCTGGTGGTCCATATACAAACGAAGCAGTCGGCGCCGAAAACTATGGAACGCTGAGCTACCTCTTGGAGTCGCCTCACGAAAAAGGCGTGATCTGGACAGGCAGTGACGACGGGCTTGTTTATGTGACGAGAGACGGTGGCGCCAATTGGAAGAACGTAACTCCTCAAGGCCTGGCAGAATGTTTGATCAATGCCATTGAAGTATCCCCGCACGATAAGGCAACTGCTTACATAGCAACCACGCGATACAAGTTCAACGACCACTCTCCAGGTCTATATAAAACGACAGATTACGGAAACACCTGGACAAAGATCGACAACGGAATACCCGCCAATGCGTTTACGCGTGTAGTACGTGAGGATGATGTTCGTAAAGACCTGTTGTTCGCAGGTACGGAACTCGGTGTGTTTTTGTCGTGGGACGGCGGCAGGAACTGGTCGCCCTTTCAATTGAACTTACCGGTTACTCCGATAACCGACTTGCGAGTGCACAAAGGAAATCTGATCGCGTCCACATCGGGGAGAGGGTTCTGGATCCTCGACGATTTGAGTGCGCTTCGCCAGTACAAGAAGGACGCGGCTCCATTCGGTATCTATCGACCTGAGAATGCTTACATCGTAAACGGCTCGAGCGAGATGGATCAGCCGGAAGAGGAGTTTAAAGGAGCTAATATATTCAGGGGCGTAAATCCCGCAACTGGCGTGGTCATGTACTACCAACTGCCCGAGCTGAAAAAGACTGACGAAATTACGATCGAGATCAAAGACGCAGCCGGAAATATTGTTCGTAGCTTTTCCTCAAAGGCTGATGAAAAGTTCAAGAGATATGATGGTGGTCCAAAGCCGGATCCCCTTCTGCCGAAAGTTAAAGGGCTGAACAGGTTTGTTTGGGATATGCGTTATTTAACCATGGCTGGGGTGCCCGACGTGCGTATCGACGGCGGTTATTCCGGACACAAGGCGCCGCCAGGAAAATACAGCATCACGATCAAAATGAGCGAACAGTCGCTATCAACTGAAACCGAGATACTTGCGAACCCGCTCTACGCGACCAACGCTTCCGGCTACACGGAATATCATCAGACGATGTTGGGTATGGAAACCGAATTGACTGTGATGCACCGCATGATCAATAGCCTCTACGAAAAGCAAATCCAGTTGGAATCACTTCTGAGCTCATTGCCTGCCGGGGACAAGTTCGCTGCCGTCAAGAAAGAAGGTGAGGCGCTGCTGAAGAAGATGAAAGCGTGGGACGAGGATATGGTCCAACGTAAATCAAAAGCGTACGATGACGTTGAGAACTATCCGAATAAGTTCACAGCGAACTACCTATTCCTAATCAACCAGACAGAAAGTGATATTCCGAGAGTAAATCAACCGTCGGTGGACCGATTAAAGGAGCTGAATACGCGATGGGCTGCGTTGAAAGCAAGGGGCATTGAGATCCGCGATAAGGACATCCCGGCGCTCAATAAACGTTTTTGGGATGTTGGCCTGGGAGCTATTTGGAAAGATTAGAACTACTCGACGGGCGCTCGCTCAATTAAGCGAGCTAGAGGTAGCAAGCGAGGTAACTTCATCCACACATCAAGACGAAAGGGCCACTCCGTTGGTGGCCCTTTACTCATTCTTAATGGTGAAGGGGTTGCAGCCAGCATGGATTAAAAGCAATTCGTTACGTTGCTTCATTCTCTCGTGTGGGTGGTTTCTTAAAGTATGGCTTGCAACCTGGCCACAGATTTGAGCCCAAGTTACTTCATATCCACCCTTTTATACCTGATAGGTTCAAGCAGGCCTCGACTCTTAACCGGCTCGATTATTGAGAGGCGATCCCCAGAGATATCAATACCGTAACGGCGAAGAACTTCGGTGAGGCTTGCCCAACGTCGAGGCCCTAAGACAATCGCGTCCTGCCAACTCGCGATTCGAAGCACCTCCTTTACGTCAGTTAGGGTTTTAGGCGCACCCTTAGCTAATTCCTCCATAACTCGTTGGCGATCCAAAGCGTTGACATGGGCTGCCAGCTGCGTAAGGGCACTATGATAGTCTAAACCAAAATCCAGATAGAGTTTGTCCTCTAAGAAGGGAGGCATCGTGGCATCTCGGATGCGTAAGGGAATAACGACATTCCTGCCCGAACGGCCTTCCTGGCAAAGCGCTTGATTGAGCTCCTTGCGCACCCAAAAAGACTTTACCGAATCGGGCGACACTACGGCGCCAACGTACGCTGACCGTTCCAGTGCGCGGCCAATCGAATCGTGCAGAGAGTCCCCGGGTTTGAGTTCCCGTTCATCCAACCAGGCATCTACGCGAAGTTCCCGCAAATCATCGTGGAGCTGCCGCACGAGGCCAATATCTTTCTTGCTGTAGCATAAAAAAATACCTGGATTCTGCCGTTCAATCTTGCTCATGTACCCTTCCTTCCAAAAACGAAAGAGTGGAAAGATGCTCGCTCATTGGTCGTTCGATGCGAAAACAATTCGCAGTGATGTCGATGTGTGTCTTCGAGCGGATCTACCTTGTCGCGCGCGGCGGGGGAACATAAGGAGGCCAACAAAGCGCCAGCGACAGAAGCGCGGGAGTAATCATAAATGTCAACGGATCTGTGGCGCTGACTCCAAACAACAAACCTGAAAACAGGGACGCAGATGAAAGAAGCACCTAGACCTATCGCCAGTCCTGCCGCAAGTAAGATTGCTCCCTGCCCGATCTCGAAAAATGTCACGTGACGGGCGCCTACAGCCATGCGTACCCTTAGCCAGTAAGGACTCTCAAGGGTTCCAGTTTTCTTACATTCGGTAACGCTCTCAGCGGTCGTTTTTTGACGCGTCCGGCCATAATTTGGCTACAGGAAACCGACCAACCTACGAGTCCCAACTTACCCCTACTCAGCCTGTCCAGTTGTTTAGATAAGAAAAAACTTGTTTAAATGGAGCTCTAACTGTTATAAAAAGGAGGACCCCGACCGATCTGGGAACCACGAGCCGCTCCCAGTTGCTGCCGAACGCCATGCGGCAAAGGCTCCCGACGACCCCATCCTAACCAGAACAGATCTATTGAGTGGGAACTAAGTAAGAGCAGAAATGGCGAAAAAGCCATTTCGAAAGGGCTTTGACCAGTGGCTCCCAAAAAGCTCGCCTTCAACTCATCAGCGGCACTCAAGGAGCAATCTGCGAATGTCATTGTCGGGATGCCTGGAAACATTGCCGAGGCTTCCTCTCGAACCTGTGGCGACCACTCATTAGCGGTTGAGACGCTCGACGAAGCCTCTCGGGCGGTCAGAGATCTCCTGGCAGGACGCTCCCAGGAAACCGAAGTCGTCTCCTCAACAGATAAGAGCATTCGAAAAACCGTAGTCCGGGAATTGCTGGCCGCACTTTTTCACTCCGACATTGAGGAAAGGGAGCACGCTCGTCAACTTTTGACGGACCACGGCTATATCGAGGACGCAATGCAGGTGCTGCGTACCGCAGGGCTGCCAAACGAAAGAGCCATGGCCGCCCGGGCGCTCGGTATAATAGCTAGCCCAAGCGGGATCAGGTCTCTGATCGAGGCGCTTTTGGATGATGCACCGGAAGTTCGTCACGCAGCGGAGCAAGCACTGACGCAGATCAGTGGTCCGGTAGCAGTAGCTAATTTAGGCGCTGTTTTGGAAGAAGAGTTAAATTTCGAGGCTGCCGAGGTGGTTGAGTTATTCAGCACCCCTACGACTGTTGCCTTCCAGGAAACCCCATTTCAGAACCTCACAATTGAAGATCGGATGGTGGAAAAACCTATGAGTGAAGCAATCGAAGCAAAACCGTCAACTATCTGTCTCGAAGAGAACGCGGTCCAAAACGCTATCTGTCTCGAAGAGGAGGCCGTGAAAAAGGCTATCTATTCCGAAGAGGAGACGGTCCAAAGGGCAATCCGTGAGCTCAAGTATGGGCTGCTCGACGCTGAAGACCTGACGCGGAAGAGAAACCAGTTGGTTCAAAGGGCAATGGAGGAGCTGGAGAACCGGCTGCTCGAGGCTGAAGAGCTGATACGGAAGAGAATCGAGTCTGAAGCCGCACAGCGAGCAGAAGTGCATGCGGCGCGACGTGCTGCAGCTGAACAGGCTCTCGGTAAATTAGAAGAGCAACGTGAAAAGGAACTGGCCGTCTTGCGCACCGAGGTGCAGGAGTTTCAGCAAGCCCTGGAGCTTGTCGCCCAACAACGAGCTGGAGTTGAGGAAGTCCGTCTCGAGGCTGAGACCCAGATACGACGGTTTGCCGAAGAGAGAGCAGAACTGGAGGCAGCGTTAAAGGCTCGACGAGCTGGTGCTGAGGAATTGCGTCTCGAGACCGAGGCCCAGATTCGACGATTTGATGAAGAGAAAGCAGAACTAGAAGCAACGGGAGAGGCTCGACGAGCTACTGCTGAGGAAGTGCGTCTCCAGACTCAGGCCCAGATACGACGGTTTGACGAAGAGAAAGCAGAACTGGAGGCAGCGATAGAGGCTCGTCGAGCTGCACTTGGAGAAGTGCGTCTCGAGACTGAGGCCCAGACACGTCGGTTTGACGAAGAGAAAGCAGAACTGAAGGCAACGGTAGAGGCTCGACGCGCTGGAGTTGGGGAAGTGCGTCTCGAGACTCAGGCCCAGATGCGACGGTTTGACGAAGAGCAAGCCGAACTTGCGGCAGCGGTAGAGGCTCGACGCGCCGGAGTTGACGAATTGCGTCTCGAGACCCAGGGCCAGATGCGACGGTTTGACAAAGAGAAAGCAGAACTAGAAGCAGCGGTAGAGGCTCGACAAGCTGGTGCTGAGGAATTGCGTCTCGAGGCTGAGGCCCAGATGCGACGGTTTGCCGAAGAGAAAGCAGAACTGGAAGCAGCGATAAAGGCTCGACGAGCTGGTGCTGAGGAATTTCGTCTCGAGACTCAGGCTCAGATTCGACGATGTGACGAAGAGAAAGCAGAACTAGAAGCAATGGTAGAGGCTCGACGAGCTGCTGCTGAGGAGGTGCGTCTCCAGACTCAGGCCCAGATAAGACGGTTTGACGAAGAGAAAGCAGAACTGGAGGCAGCGATAGAGGCTCGTCGAGCTGCACTTGGAGAAGTGCGTCTCGAGACTCGGGCCCAGATGCGACGGTTTGATGAAGAGAAAGCAGAACTAGAAGCAACGGTAGCGGCTCGACAAGCTGGAGTTGAGGAAGTCCGTCTGGAGACTGAGGGCCAGATACGCCGGCTTGACGAAGAGAAAGCAGAACTTGCGGCAGCGGCAGCGGCTCGTCAGGCAGAAGCCGAGCGCCTCCGCATCGAAGCGCAGCGCCAACTCAGCGAAGCAGAAAATACAAGCCGTGCAGAACAAGAGCAGCTTCGACTGCAGACGGCAAACCTCGAACGCTTGACTGTAGAGGTCGCTCAGCGCCGCGCTGAGGTAGAAGCTTCACTTCATAAAGCCAATGAAGAAGACGGGCGACTGCTGGAAATGCAACGCGCAACGGAGCGGATGCGTGTCGAGACTGCGACCCAGATCCAACGGTTTGACGAAGAGAAAGCGGAGCTGGAGGCAGCGGTAGTGAGTTGTCGAGCGGAAGTCGAGCACCTCCGCATCGAAGCACAGCGCCAACTCAGCGAAGCAGAAAACAGAAGCCGTGCAGAACAGGAGGAGTTTCTCTTGAAGACGGCCGACCTCGAACGCATCACTACAGAGGTCGCTCGTCGCCGTTCTGAGATAGAAGCCTCACTTCGCAAAGCGAATGAAGAAGATGAGCGGCTTCTGAAAAAGTTACAAGAAACGGAGCAGGTGCGTCTCGAGACAGAGGCCCAGATACGACGCTTTGACGAAGAGAGGGGCGAAATAGAAGCTGCGTTAAAGGCTCGTCAGGCGGAAGCCGAGCGCCAACTTATCGAAGCGGGGCGCCAACTCACCGACGACGAACGCGTGACTCAGGAGGTCGCTCGTCGCCGCGCTGAGACAGAAGCAGCACTTCGCAAAGCCAATGAAGAAAATCGTCTTCAGGGAATGCAACAAGCAACGGAGCAGGGTAGCGGGTCAGTCTCGGTGGAGAGCTTGTGGCTGGAACCTGAAATTTGCCATCGAACGTATATTGATGAACGCTTGAGAGAAGAAATTCGTTTGCGCGTGCAAGAGCAACAACAGCTTGTCGAAGAAGAAGCTCAACGCCGCGCTGAAGGTGAGGAAGAGCGGTTAGACCACGACGCAAAAATCGGAAAACCTGCGAAGTCTGGAGTCTGAACAGGAAGAACTTGTCGAGGAAACAAAAGCCGCGGCGGTTTCGAGAGTTAGTTGAGGGCTATTTTCCAGCCTGATCCGCTAGACCGTTGATCTATTGGTGGAGCTGAGTGGGATCGAACCCCTGACCTCATGACTGCCAGTTCTAGCCAGGCGATTTTCTTAAACTAAAGCAATTAAGTGGTCGCAGCCAGCACGGATTCACTAAGTTTTCCCGTTTCGTTACATTGCCTCACGCAATCGTATCGGTAGTTTCTTGCCGCATCCGGCCCCAATTTGGCAACAAGAACGGCGATGATGAGTCAGGCGGAAGCCGACGAGCACCTCCACATGGAAGAGGAGAGCCAAATGGAAGTTGTCACCCAACAACGAGCTGGTGTTGAGCAAGTGCGCCTCGAGACTGAGGCCCAGATACGACGGTTTGACGAAGAGAGAGCAGAACTAGAGGCAGCGGTAAAGGCTCGTCAGGCGGAAGCCGAGCGCCTCCGCAGGGAGGCGGAGAGCCAAATGGAAGTTGTCGCCCAACAACGAGCTGGAGTTGAGCAAGTGCGTCTACAGACTGAGGCCCAGATACGACGGCTTGAGGAAGACAGAGCAGAACTAGAGGCAGCGGTAGAGGCTCGTCAGGCGGAAGCCGAGCGCCTCCGCATGGAAGCGGAGCGTCAAATGGAAGTTGTCGCTCAACAACGAGCTGGAGTTGAGCAAGTGCGTCTACAGACTGAGGCCCAGATACGACGGTTTGCTGAAGAGAGAGCAGTACTAGAAGCCCAGACACGACGGCTTCAGGAAGAGAGAGCAGAACTAGAGGCAACAGTAGAGGCTCGCCAGGCGGAAGCCGAGCGCCTCCGCATGGAAGCGGAGAGCCAAATGGAAGCTGTCGCTCAACAACGAGCTGGAGTTGAGCAAGTCCGTCTCGAGAATGAGGCCCAGATACGACGGCTTCAGTTAGAGAGAGCAGAACTAGAGGCGGCGGTAGAGGCTCGTCAGGCGGAAGCCGAGCGCCTCCGCATGGAAGCGGAGCGCCTGGAAGTTGTCGCTCAACAACGAGCTGGTGTTGAGCAAGTGCGTCTCGAGAATGAGACCCAGATACGACGGCTTCAGTTAGAGAGAGCAGAACTAGAGGCGGCGGTAGAGGCTTGTCAGTCGGAAGCCGAGCGCCTCCGCATGGAAGCGGAGCGCCAAATCAGCGAAGCAGAAAACAGAAGCCGGGCCGAACAGGAGCAGTTTCTCCTGCCGACGGCAGACCTCGAACGCGTGACTGAAGAGGTCGCTCATCGCCGCGCTGAGGTAGAAGCCTCACTTTACAAAGCCCCCGAAGAAGATCGGCGGCCTCTGGAAATGCAACAGGCAACGGAGCAAAGTCGCCAGCCATCCTCAGCGGATCTCTTGTGGCTGGAACCTGAAATTTGCCAGCGAACGGACATTGATCAACGCTTGCTGGCAGAAACTCGTTTGCGCGCGCAGGACCGACAACAGCTTATCGAAGAGGAAGCTCAATGTACCGCTGAAGTTGAGGAACAGCGGTTGGCTGAATTCGAGGTCGAAGTGCACAAACAAATGGAGCAAGCCGAACATCTCCGCGATGAAGCTCAAGAGCATTATAGTTACGCCGCGGAAGAACTCGAACGAATCAGTTTTGAGGGCTAAGGGACACGCAATACAAGAACAGCAGATGCCAAGCATACTTGATGAAATGCGTCGTCAACTTGTCGCCGCAACGCAAGCAACCGCACACTTAGCAGATCTCCCTGATGAAGAGGTCGAAAAGCTGCGAAGCCTGGAGTGGGAACAGGAAGAACTTTCCGAGAAAAGCAAATCCGTGGCGGTTTCGTAGCCACACAAAACGAGAAGGGCCCCTCTAACGGGCGGCCCTAAGCTGATTCGATAATACTCTTAATTTTCATCAAAGTTACGTCCGCTTCGGGAACGGCAAAGCGTGCTTCCTCGCCTCTCCACTTGATCTCAATAAGACGCGGCGGTTTTTCAGTCAACAAGCGAGATAACAAATTAAGGCGCGGCTCAACAAGAGATCTCATCGTGCCGTTAGTTTGTTGGCGCATCCGGCCAAAATTTGGTCACAAGCTTATTTTTAAATGTCTTTGCTTGCGTTCGACCGAGGTCCTAATTGAGTTTCTCGTATTCCTGTTTCGCCTCTTTTAGAACGGCAAGATCAGAATCGGCGTCTTTCCAGAGTGCGAGGAAATCTTGATATGCCTTTCGGCTTTTGCTTACGTCACCCGTGAGTGCTGCGGCGCGTGCAAGACCCAGATGGGCCAGCGGGTACAAAGCGGATAACGGTGCCTGGCCCCGGTTATCAAGTATCTTCTGAAACTCTGTTGCCGCCTCATTGCCGGACTTCAACTTCAGATACGCCAGACCACGCAGGTATTGAGGCCAGAACTCTGCCGCTGCTTCATAGGGTTTGGTCGTCTCCAAAAGCTTAACTGCTTCACCCGGTGTGTTGCGGTCAATCTGGACGGCGGCACGTATTACTGGAACCCACATCGAGTTAATCAAAGTGTCTTTGGGATGCTGCTTGGTTAGATCCTCAACGAGGGACTGTGCTTGGCTTACATCATCACACAAAGCGAGTGCGACAGCTTGGCGCGTCAGAGACGGGATGTTGTGTTCAAGTCCGGTTGACGCCGCTTTTATCTGCGAACATTGACCGAAGACTGCGGCACGCAACGCAGATTCGACCGCATACTGCGCGGACACCTCTTTCGCATCGTTGCGCATGGCAAGATCAATAGCGCGGCGGGAGAAATCCTGTGAGCGTTGCCACTGGCCCGAGAAGGCCGCTGTCTGGGCTTGCCAGTCGAGCGCTGCGTATTCGTCCGGCTTTCCGCGCGTCCAATCGAGTTGCTGCTGCATTGCCGCCGAGTCCCCGGACACGAAGGCAATCTGATAGAGGACGGAATGGAAGAGCGTAGAATCGAGATTCTGGTGCAGGGCTTGGTCGACAACCTCCCTGGCATCCGCGAAGCGACTCAGACCGATGAACGCCTGTCCCAGGTTCGCATATCCGACTACACTGTTCGGATTGAGGCGCACGGCTTCGCGAGCTTCGGCGGCGGATTTCTCGAATTGTCCCGTTCTCAAGTAGGAGTCAGAAAGGTTATTGGGCGCCCTCGCATCGCGTGGGTAGGTAGCTTTGTACGTCTCCAACACTTCAATCTGCTTGTCTAGGTCCCCAGTGACAAACGAGTGGTAAAAGGCAGAAATGCGTAGCTTCTCTAACTCACTTACACGGTCTCGCAACGCATAGGCCTTCTCTGCATATTCTGCCGCCAACTTTGGCTGATTGGTGTTGGCGTACTGAACGGCCAATGAGGCGTATGCATAGGCGAAGTTTGGATCAAGCTCAATCGCGCGTTTAGAAAACGGAATGCTCTCAAGAAATCTGCCCCTGCTCGATTGCTCATACCCCAGCGAGTAGGCTTTTAGTGCTTCCAGCGATGACGTTGTCAGTTCCAGCGGTGCATCGAACTTCCGTATTGAGCTGAGCGACTCGCCCAACTTCTGGCGCAGTTTGCTCGCAGCCTGAGTGAGCGCCTTTAGCACCTGCTCCTTGCTTTCGGCTTCCACTTGCTCCCTGGCTATCTCCTCACCACTCTGCCCATTGATCGCTTCCAGCGTGATGACGTAGCTCGCGCCGAGGTTGGTGATCGAGCCTGTCAGGAATGCCTTGAGTCCCTGGCGCTGGCAGATCTCTCGGGCCACCTCCTTCGTCACGCGGTCATCAGCTGAACGGCCCATCAGCCGCAGAGTCTGCCGCACACGCGCATCCGGAAAAACATTCAGGAACGGCGACTGCGCCAGTTGCACCGCGAGCCCCTGCTTGAGCGTGCCGTCAAATACCGTATCCGCCGTAGTGTTGACGAAGTCCGCAAGCAAAATGGTGTCTTTGTCGGTGAGTGCCGAGACGGGTCTTAAGTAAAAGAACAGACCCACCGAAATTGCTACTAACACTGCGGCTGCTATTAGTAGCGACGCCTTCTTATGGGTTTTGATCTGACTAACGATATATTCCGCGCTTGAGGTTGTGTGAATAGCCGGAGTTGAGTCGGTCTGCGCTGTTCCGGCTTTTGCTGTTTCGCTCGAACTGCCCGTCGAGATTACCTGGCTGGTGCCGGTTCTTTCTTCCGGAGGCATGGTGCGTTCAAGGTCCAACTCGAACTCCATGTGCCGCTTCAGCTTCTTTAAGTCTAAAGCTAAATCCTTCACAACCTGATATCGCTCTTCGCGATCTTTCTCGAGCGTCTTTGTCACAATGCGGTCTAACTCGGCTGGGATTTGAGGGCTGTATCGCGCGAGCGGCAGCGGCTCTTTGTGGAGAATCAATCCGATCACGTCGCTGGTTGTCGGTCCTTCGAAGGGCATACGGCCGGTCACCATTTCGTAAATGACGCAGCCCAAGCTCCATATGTCTGTACGGGCATCCACCTCCTGCGCTCGAGCCTGCTCCGGCGACATATAAAATGACGTGCCCATCACCACGCCCGGATCTGTCTTGATCATCACCCGCGTCGGCGCATCTTCAGTCTCCTGCAACTTCGCGTCGGTATCGGTTAGTTTTGCGAGCCCAAAATCGAGGACCTTAACGTACCCGTCACGGCGCAGCATTATGTTTTCCGGCTTAATGTCTCTGTGCACGATGCCGGCTTGATGGGCCGCCGAAAGAGCAGATGCTACCTGGATGGCGACGTCCAGTACTTCGCGCAACTCCATACGAGAGTGATGCAATCGATCGCGCAACGATTCCCCGTCGATGTATTCAGTGGCGATGTAGTGCAGTCGATCTTGTGAGCCGATCTCATGAATCGTCAGTATGTTTGGATGATTCAGTGATGACGCTGCATAAGACTCATGCTCGAATCTATGAAGCCGCTCTGCATTCTGAGTGAATTCAGCAGTGAGAACTTTGATTGCTACCGGACGTCGAAGTTGGGTGTCCTGAGCTAAGTAGACTTCTCCCATACCGCCCTTGCGGATGAGAGAACGAATTTCAAAACGACCGAAGCGTGTGCCGGCAGGAACAGTCATGGTAGGGCAATGTTGAATTCCCGCTTGAAGAATGAGGATAGTATTTTAACGCTGGGCGAACGGTCAACATCTCCCAGTTTTTTAGGAAATCTTGATATGCGATAACGGTGCCTGGCCCGCGGTTATCCACTATCTGTTGACGCCTCATTGGCCGATTTCAACCTCAAGTAAGCCCGTCCGCGCAAGTCCTAATGTGAATTGAGGGCGCCAAGGTCGAGGGAAGGGATATTATTTAACGCCGATCCAAGGTCAACATTTTCACAAACTTCGTGATGCGGTTTGAATTCTTGAAGAGAGGGAGTGGTACGCAAGTCGAAAGAGATACGAGTATCATTGTGTTATGATCTGAGCGGCCGCTGGCCTCTACAGAAGGAGTTGCTGCATCGCTTCCGGTGACAGTTCAGGCTGCAACCGTGATGCTGCCGACGTCTCATGGCTGAATTAGCCTGGCCCCCTCTTCAGACCTAAAGTCTCAAACCAGATCAATCCCGCATGAAACGACCTTCACTAACAGTTCAGTCCCTGATTGCGCTTGCAGTGGGTCTGGGCCTGGGGATCGTGGGCCATAAATTGGCTATGCCCGGTTTCGAGAAAGTTGCCGTTGGTGCCAGAGCTGTTGGGGCACTCTGGGTCTCCGCGCTGCAGTTGACTGTCTTGCCCCTTGTAATTACTCACCTGCTCGCAGCCATCTGTGGCAGTGGTGCCAGATCGGTAGGGAAGTTAGGCATTCACGCGTTCGTATTATTCCTCGTGATGCTGATCGCCGCGGGACTCTACGCAGCGTTTCTAACTCCTATTATTGTCCCGCGACTATCTTTGGATCACAGCGAGGTGTCATCTCTGAGCCCGGCCGTCACCTCCGCGAACATTCCTGGACCGGGTGTCGCCTCCGCCAATGCAGAATCCGCTTCAGTGGCAGACTGGATCAGCACTCTACTGCCCACAAACCTTCTAGAGGCAGGAATGAGAGGAGACATCTTTCCGCTGCTCCTCTTTACTGCGTTCTTTGCGCTGGCGGTAACACGTCTTCCCGAGGATCGATACCAACTATTAACGAAGATATTTCAAGGGCTCGCTGAAGCCATGCTGCAGTTAACACGATGGGTGCTGGTTGCAACTCCGATAGGCGTGTTTGCGTTAACCTATGTTCTTGCTTTCAGAACCGGCGGATCAGTGGGAGGCGTGCTGGGTGCTTACATCGTAATCGTCTCAGCCCTGCTCTTGTTATTTACGCTGCTGCTCTATCCATTCACGGCTTTTGTCGGACGAACTAAGGTCAGCGACTTCGCTCGCGCTGTGGCGCCCGCTCAGATGGTTGCGGCCAGCACGCGCTCGTCGATTGCTGCGCTTCCAGCGCTGGTTGAAGGTGGGCGTGACCGTCTGCACTTGCCTCCCACCGGCACGGGTTTCTTGTTACCTCTAAGTGTCTCTCTCTTTAAGGTCAATCGCCCGATCTCAAGTATCGTCAAGCTGGTTCTTCTAGCCCACGTATACGGTATTCCGCTGCGTCCAACAACGATCGGGATATTCCTCGCAACCACGATTATTATTAGTTTCGGTACAGCCGGCATTCCTCAGAGTGGGCCTGGGCTTAAGACATTGCCCGCTTACATCGCCGCCGGTCTGCCAATCGAGGGAGTTCTCGTAATTGAGGCCGTAGAAGCAATTCCCGACATCTTCAAGACGGTGCTCAATGTGACTGGTCAAATGAGCGCCGCGACGCTGCTGACTCGCTCGTATCGGACTGTGCCTGGCGAGATGGCCGCCACTGAGAGCTCGAACCCTGCGGAAGGCGTGTTGTGAAACAACAGCTATTGATGCTATTTCACCTCCTTCGGCCGCATCCGACGCTGGTCGCTCGATTCGCCGCCGCCTCGCTTGGGCGTGCAGCGCTGACTGCCGTCTCGATTTTGCTGATTCGAGAGTTTCTCGCTGGTGTGCTCGGTCACCAGCAGGGATTTGCAGAACGTGTCGGAATCGAGTCGGCACTCTGGCTTACTGTCGCCTTGCTATTGCTCGCCAGTTTGGGAGCAGCCGCTTTCAACTACGACTCTCAGGTATCACAACAAAAAATAGTTAAAGCGATCGAGTTGGGAACGATGGAACGCCTTATTCGCCACCTGCTCGGCTTGTCGGTGGGGTTTCTCGATCGGCGGACTCACGGTGACTTATTACAAAGCGTGCGTCAGGACGTCTCCCAGATGCGTATGGTGGTGTTGGCCACAGCGGGTCTCGTGCTGGAAGTGCTTCAGGCAATAGGACTG
>JBKPAC010000129.1:0-6856 GCA_046726175.1 Acidobacteriota bacterium | reverse complement strand
TGGTCCAAAGTAGCGTGCTTCAAGTTCCGCGAGCGTAGTTGCCTCAGATAATCTGGCACTCGCAGCAGCGACCGGCAACCTTACCTTGAAGGTCGATCCCTGTCCCGGTCCGTCGCTTTCAACCTGGATTTCTCCGTTATGAAGATCAACCAGGTGACGAACGATGGCAAGACCAAGTCCCAAACCACCATGAGCACGGGTTGTCGAGCCGTCCGCCTGTTGAAATCGTTCGAAGATGAACGGCAGGAACCTGGCATCGATGCCGATCCCCGTATCGCTTAGCATAACGTTGATGTTCGATTCGTTCTTTTCGACGCTCAGAGAGATCTTTCCAGCAGCGGGCGTAAATTTCACTGCATTATTAAACAGATTCCAGAATATCTGCTGTAACCGGTTAGCGTCTCCGCGCACAAAGCACGAGCTTGGAATTCCCTGTACTTCGAAGTTGATTCCTTTTGTCTCGTACGTAGGCCGTACTGAGTCAACCGCAGCTTCAATTACCTTTGATAGATCAACCAGGCGTCGCTCGATCTGAAGTTTGCCTGTAATAATGCGAGATACATCCAACAGATCATCGATTAGTTGCGACTGCGAGCGAGCGTTTCGTTCGATCGTCTCGAAGGCACGAGCCATCTGCTGTTCTTCAAGTTTTCCCGTTCGTACCAATTGACTCCAACCCAGAATGGCTGACAACGGCGTTCGCAGTTCGTGAGAAAGAGTTGCGAGAAACTGGTCCTTAGCGCGATTTGCTCTTTCCGCTTCAGCTCGAGCGGCTTGCTCGCGGATCAGAAGTCGGGCGCGCTCATCTTCGGCTTGCTTTCTCTCCGCCATTTCGGCGTGCAGTTCACTCGCGTGATTCTGTACTTCTGTGTAGAGCCGCGCATTCTCATACGCGATTGAAACCTGCGTCGCCAGAGTGGCTGCAACGCTCTCGTCGGCTTCACTGAACTCCGTGGCGTTGACTTTATTTAGCAAACAGAGCCATCCGGACTGGCCGGCTGACGCGAGAATTGGCGCGCCCAGGAACGAATGAACGTCATCAGGCTCGACTAGGCTGTCGCGCAAGAGTAAGTCTGCTTCAGTCAGACGGAGCGGGCGTCGCAAAGTGAGCATCCGCTCGATAGCGGTACGGGCAGCAGCGGGAATCCCATCAGGTATATCGCCGTTTCGCGAAGCGCAGGAATAGTGGACTTGCTTACCTTCCTGGTCCATGACGCCGGCGGCGGCGATCTGCGCTTCCACGATTTTTAATCCGGATTGACAGAAGCGTTCAAGGACCATCCTTGGATTGTGCTCAATCGCCAGTTCCTGGCCCAGATCAATCAACATCTTAAGGCGAGCCAGATTTGCGCTTTCGAGTTGCAGGTTCTTTTCCCGTAGCAGTTCAGCCTGACGCTCGACCTCACGAGTCTTCTTGAACAGTTCGACAAAAACGTTGACTTTGGATCGCAGGATATCCGGCTCGACTGGCTTGACGATGTAGTCAACGGCACCGAGCGAATATCCGCGGCCCAGCAGCGTGCCACCACTGCTGTCTGCCGTAAGAAAGATGATCGGTATGTCTCGAGATCTATCCCGTTTTCTGATCAATTCGGCAGTATCCAGTCCATCCAATCCCGGCATGAAGACGTCCATCAGAATTACAGCGACGTCATTGTCGAGAAGGAATCGCAGAGCTTCGTCACCAGAGCCCGCCTGAATCAAATTCCGATCTGGCGCGCGTAGAATTGCTTCGAGCGCCAGCAGATTCGGCGGACTATCGTCGACCATCAAAATGTTAATAGCGTCATCGCCTCGCATAGTCGGTCACATCGTCGTTAATTGCTCGAGCAAGGGGACCATCTTCTCAAGGGGCAACACCCAATCAACTTGGCAGGCGTTCAGGGCTGCGCGCGGCATTTCCGGATAACTGGCGAAAGCCGGATCCTCAACTAGCGTTAAGCCACCTCGGGATTTAATGTGCGCCAGGCCACGAGCACCGTCCTTGTTTGATCCTGTCAAGATCAAGCCAATTACGTCATCACCATATTCCTCCGCCGCCGACTCGAACAGTAGATCGATCGATGGACGAGCGAATGCAAGCGGAGGATCGACTGAGAGCGCGAAACTCCCGTCTTGAATCAACAGGTGATAGTCGTTTGGGGCGAGGTACACGTTGCCCTCTTCAATCGGGTCTTTATCGTTCGGTTCCACAACAGGCAGCCGGCTGCGCTCCGCGAGGTAGCGGCACAACCCTAAATCCGAATCTTTTCTCCGATGCTGCACGATCACGACTGGAGCTCGAAAGCTTTCGGGCAATTGCGAAAGCAGAAACTGAATTGCTTTTAGCCCGCCCGATGACGTTCCTACCACCACGATTCTTGAGGTCACTACCTCACCTTTCGATACAACTTGTCATTTCCGTTTAAGTGCTCGTAGGAACCTTCGCGTGGTGAAAATCTCAGAGTCTCTTTGTTGCCTATACCGAACAGGCCAAACATACTGAGACTGCTGTAGAGCAAGTTATGAACTCGCTCTTGCAGGCTCTTGTTGAAATAGATCATCACGTTGCGACACAGAATTGCCTGGAACTCATTAAAAGAGCTATCAGTGGCAAGGTTGTGTTCTGAAAAGACAACATTCTTTTTGAGATCGTTTGCGAAGATCGCGTGGTCGTAACGAGCCGTGTAGTAATCGGAAAACTCCTGCGTGCCGCCCGCCAGCTGGTAATTGCTGGTGTACTCCCGCATCGCATATAACGGAAAGATCCCGTCCTTCGCCTGTTTAAGCGCTTTGGGGCTAATGTCCGTCGCGTAGATGCGAGCCTTTTCGTAAAGCCCCTCTTCTTTAAGCAGAATCGCCAGCGAGTAAACCTCTTCACCAGTCGAACAACCGGCTATCCAAATCTGCACAGTCGGATAAGTCTTCAGCAGCGGCACCGCCTTCTCCCGAAAAGTCAGGTAGAAGCTTGGATCCCTGAACATCGAAGTTGAATGTACGGATAAACCAAAAAGGAAACGGTCAACGCTCGGTCTATCGTGCAACAATCGGTCCTGAAATGCTGAAACGGTGTGCAGCTTTGCTTCCAGCATTAATTCCAGTACACGGCGTTTGAGAGACGCTCGCGAGTATTCGCGAAAGTCAAACCCATAGGCGCGATACATACCCTCAAGCAGGAGATCGATCTCGATCTCCTGCACCTCAGAGGTCCTAGCTTGCAATTCTTTCATTCTCGTCCTGTCTATATAGCCAGACGCGGAGCAGCGAGAGCAGTTGATCTACATCCAGGGGCTTGGAGATGTAGTCCGAAGCGCCCACTTCGATGCAGCGGTCGCGATCGGATTTCATAGCCTTGGCCGTCAACGCGATGATGGGCAGATCCTTGAAGCGCTCCATCTTGCGAATCGCCGTTATCGCTTCGTAGCCATCCATTTCCGGCATCATGATGTCCATGAGAACGACCTCAACGTCCGGATTAGCTTTCAATAACTCAATTCCTTCGTAACCGTTCTCAGCGTGGACGACGTCCATATTGTGTGCCTCGAGAACGCTGGTTAATGCGAAGATGTTTCGCACGTCGTCGTCGACGAGGAGTACTTTACGACTAGCCAGAACTGGATCGTTGCGATGCACCTTTTCGAGCATCTGCCGCTGTTGTTCGGGCAGGTTGGCTTCGACGCGGTGCAGGAACAATGCCGTTTCGGCGAGTAACCGTTCAGGTGAGCTAGCCTCCTTAACGATAATGGCGTCAGCCACTCTCTTCAGGTGCAGCTCCTCTTTGCGAGTTAGCTCCTTCCCTGTATAGACGATAATCGGGAGATCGTATCTTCCCAGTTCGTTTTGCAATTTCTCGATCAAGTCGAATCCGCTCATATCTGGGAGTCGGAGGTCCAGCACCATGCAGTCGAATTGTTGTTCTTTCAGCGCAGCCAATGCCTCCTTCCCAGTAGCGACTGCTGTCGTGTGAACGTCGCCGTTGCCAATTAATTCGACCACGCTCATTCTTTGCACGTCATCGTCTTCAACGACGAGCAGCTTTTTCACGCGACGAGCAGTGAAGTCTGCGATCTCTTCAAAGGCAGACGACAGGTCTTCATGGCTGACTGGCTTTTGCAGGTGAGTAAAAGCGCCCTGCTGCAAAGCTCGTTGCCGTTGCTCTTCCACCGTGATGATGTGCACGGGGATATAGCTCGTGCGTGCATCGTGTTTCAGCCGATCGAGAACGGTCCAGCCGTCTCGATCAGGCAATCGAATGTCGAGCGTGATCGCCGTCGGCTTGTATTTGTGAGCCAGCGCGAGCGCCGTCGAGCCGGTAGTTGCGACCAGACCCTTGAATCCCTTTTCTCGAGCAAGATCGAGAAGAATTCGGGCAAAGTTGATGTCGTCCTCAACGATCAATACGATCCGGTCGCCTTCCTGAATATCGTTTCGATCGTCGCTGATTACTGTCGCCTCAGTCAGCAGAGCCTCTGCATCGATCGCGTCGACAAGCTTCCAATCAGCGGCGCGAGTCCGCATCTCTTTTTGTTTCTCGTGCGTCATTTGCAACGCAGTCGGGGTGTAGTTGCGCGGCAGATACAGCGTAAATGTGCTGCCTTCCCCAGGCGTGCTCAGCACACGAATCTCACCGCCCAGCATCCGTGCAATTTCGCGGCTGATTGAGAGGCCCAGCCCAGTACCTCCGTACTTGCGGCTAGTAGTTCCATCCGCTTGTTGAAACGCTTCGAAGATGATCCGTTGTTTGTCCGACGGAATGCCGATACCTGTATCCGTGACCGAAAACGCGATAACGTCTTTGGCGCGGTTCAACGATTCAAGGTGGTACATTTCGTGCGGCGGTGCAGGCGCAATCTTCAGAAGGATTCTTCCTTCATGCGTAAACTTGAATGCATTCGAGAGCAAATTCATCAGGATCTGCTGCAACCGCTTGTCGTCCGTTTGCAGACTCTCACCGAGCTCGGGATCCATCTCGATCGAGAAGCCGAGGTTCTTGTCCTGCGCGACCTGATGGAAGTTTCTCTCGAGCTGCGCAGTTAGATCGCGAATCTGCACATCCGAAACCTCGATCCCCATCATTCCCGATTCAATCTTCGACAGATCCAAAATGTCATTGATCAGCGAAAGTAGATCCGACCCTGATGAGTGAATTGTCTCGGCGAACTGAACTTGCTTTGGCGTGAGGTTGGTTTCACGATTCTCAGCCAGCTGCCGTGAAAGTATCAGCATGCTGTTGAGCGGCGTTCGCAACTCGTGAGACATGTTCGCAAGAAACTCCGATTTGTACTTCGAGGTAAGTGCGAGCTGCTCGGCCTTTTCTTCCATCTCGTAACGAGCTTCCTCGACTTCCTTGTTCTTCGCCTCGACTTCCGCTTTTTGTCTTGCGAGCAGTGCCGCTTTTTCCTGCAGCTCTTCGTTCGTCTGCTGCAGCTCTTCCTGCTGCGCTTTCAGAAGTTCTTCAGACTCTCGCAGTGATTCGGCCTGCTGCTCGAGCTGTTCGTTGGTCTTTTTTAACTCGTCCTGCTGGCTTTGTAGTTCCGCAGCGAGTGACTGCGACTGCAGCAGCAAATCCTCAGTACGCGTGTTGGCAGCAATCGTGTTGAGCACGATGCCGATACTCTCCGTCAGTTGATCGAGGAAGGCGAGATGCGTGTCGCTGAACGTCTTGAAGGTCGACAGTTCGATAACTGCCTTTACTTCACCTTCAAACAACACTGGCAACACTACGATATTGTTCGGCGGCGCTTCACCGAGTCCGGAACTGATGTGCACGTAGTCTTTCGGAACATCGGTAACGAGAATTCGCTCGCGCTCGAGAGTACACTGGCCGACGAGTCCTTCTCCCGGTCGGAATTCATTCGCAAGGTTCTTACGTTTCTTGTAAGCGTAACCCCCAAGCAACTTCATCACCGAGTCGCCGTTACTGCCATGGTTGACGTAGAAGACTCCCTGCTGTGCTTCAACCAGTGGAGCCAGCTCGGAAAGCACCATCTGGGCGACGGTGGTCATATCTCGCTGACCCTGCAACATACGCGTAAAGCGTGCAAGGTTGGTCTTCAGCCAATCCTGCTCCATATTCTTCTGCGTAGTCTCTTTGAGATTCAAAATCATCTCATTGATATTGTCTTTCAGTGCTGCGACCTCGCCTTGCGCTTCGACCGTAATGGATCGGGTAAGGTCGCCCTTGGTCACGGCCGTTGATACTTCGGCAATTGCACGAACCTGTGTCGTGAGGTTCGCAGCCAGTCCGTTCACGTTATCCGTCAGATCGCGCCAGGTGCCGGCCGCGCCAGGCACGTTCGCCTGACCGCCGAGTTTTCCTTCAACGCCTACTTCGCGTGCCACTGAGGTCACCTGATCTGCGAACGTTGCGAGCGTGTCGGTCATGTTGTTGATCGTGTCGGCGAGTTCGGCGATCTCTCCCTTTGCTTCCACTGTCAGCTTCCACTGCAGGTCACCGTTCGCCACCGCGGTAACGACTCGAGCAATACCGCGCACCTGGTCAGTGAGGTTGCTGGCCATTGAGTTCACATTGTCGGTGAGGTCTTTCCACGTTCCTGCCACTCCGGGCACATTCGCCTGGCCGCCCAGCTTTCCTTCCGTTCCCACTTCACGTGCCACACGCGTCACTTCCGAGGCGAACGAGTTCAGCTGGTCCACCATCGTGTTGATGGTGTTTTTCAGCTCCAGAATCTCGCCCTTCACGTCCACCGTGATCTTCTTCGACAGATCGCCGTTAGCCACCGCCGTCGTCACTTCCGCGATGTTACGTACCTGGCCAGTGAGGTTGCTGGCCATCGAGTTCACATTGTCGGTCAGGTCTTTCCAGGTACCTGCGACTCCGCGTACATCCGCCTGGCCGCCCAGCTTTCCTTCCGTT
>JBKPAC010000128.1:0-19388 GCA_046726175.1 Acidobacteriota bacterium | reverse complement strand
CCGTTCGTGAGCGCCGCGAACGTTTGTCAGGATCAGATGCAGAACGTCTGGATCGATCTGACCATTTCGGACCAGACGCACTGGCGGGATACGGATACCTTCTCCGTACACATCCGTTGCAATCCCCATCGAACCTGGAGTAGCGCCACCGATATCAGCGTGGTGCGCTCGATTGGCGACGTAGAAAAGAGTCAGTGGTCCGTAGTCAGTCGTCCGTCGCTTCGTTGCCCGAGAACCCTTCCTCCTTTTGCCACTGACAACTGACAACTGTTTACTAACTACTACCGGCATCACCAACGTCACGTCCGGAAGGTGAGTTCCTCCGGCAAACGGATCATTCAACGCCACCACGTCGCCGGGTCCGGGATCAATCTCTCTTAACGCTGCTGCGACAGCCATCGGCATCGAACCCAGATGGACCGGCATATGATCGCCCTGCGCAATGACTCTGCCGTTCGCATCGAAGACCGCGCACGAATAGTCGCGGCGTTCTTTTATGTTTGGCGAGAACGCCGTCCGTCGCAGTGCAATGCCCATCTCCTCGGCGACAGACGTGTAGAGTGCGCGATAAATCTCCAAAGTTGTAGGATCAAACTTTTTCATGGCTCTGATCACTCAGTAGTTAGTAATCAGCTGTCACGTTTCGTGTGTTTTCGTGACTTCGTTTTCGTGTCATTTCGTGGATTCACGTTTTTCCGGAAACGAGAGAGCGCCACTAAAAGTAAAGACGATCCACGAAATGACACGAACAATGTGCGAGTGATCAACAGCTTGAGCAGTTTCCAGTCCACGAAACAACACGAAAACTTAGTCATTACGCCCGTGTGTCTCGGTCACCCAACATCAATGATCAGGTTTCCAAACGCATCCACATGGGATGATGAGCCACCGGGAATGAGCGTCGTAGCTGAGTATTCAGTCACGATGCATGGTGAACTCAGCCACATGCCCGGCCGGAGATCTTCCCGCCGATAAACCCCGAGACGAACTTCCTTTCCATCAAGCAAAGCCTTCGAGTATTCACCAGGCTTCGCATTTTTTCTAATTGCTCGAACACGTGTCTGCGGAAACTTTTCAACGACGCCGATCGATCGCAGACGTGCACTTACGATTTCAACGACGTTCGTGAGTTGCGCGTAGCCATACCGCTCGTTATGCGCAGTGTGGAACCGCTCAGCGATGTGCTTGCCGGTGTGTTCGATGTTAAGTTCGAACGACTGACCTTTGTAACGAGCTGCGAGCGACCGCTCGTGACGCTGTTTCGCGTCCACAAAGCCTTCCTGGCGCAGCGCAAAACGTGCATCTTGTTGCATCTCTGCAAAAGCACGGTCCAATTCCTTCTCGATTCCCGGTTTAAACTCGAGCATGACAGTACGACTTTGGTCTCTTACAACGTCCGCAGCAACAACTCCGATTGCCGAAAGCGCGCCCGGACTTGCCGGGACGATAACTGTAGAAACGCGAAGCGAACGTGCAAGCTCTACGGCGTAAAGCCCACCGGCTCCGCCGAATGGCAAGAGAGCAAATCCCCTGGGATCGCGGCCGCGTTCGACGGAAATGTGACGTAGGGCCCGCTCCATGTTTGTTGCTGCAACTGAGACGATTCCCAATGCGGCATCTCTCGTACTGATCTTCCGGCCCGCTGCTTTCGACATTTGTTGCGCCAGCGTTGCCAGTGCTTCTTCAGCTCGCTTCCGATCAAGCTTGAACTCGCCGCCGAGCAACGCACCACCGGGAAAATGACCGAGCACCAAGTGTGCATCCGTAACCGTCGGAAGCAGCGAGCGCCCATAGCATGCTGGACCCGGATCAGCTCCTGCTGATTCCGGGCCAACTCGAAGCGCTCCACCGGCGTCAACGTGTGCAATCGACCCGCCACCAGCACCGACTGTGTGAATGTCCATTACCGAAACCGCAACAGGCAACCCCGCAATCGACGCTTCATTAGTTGTGCGAATTCCGCCACTGTCGCACAGCGCGACATCAGTCGATGTACCACCCATATCGAATGTGATGACACGCTCGTAGCCTGCCCTTTTCGCAGCGAGCAATGCACCAACAACACCCCCTGCTGGTCCGGAAAGAATGGTTCGCACGGGCTCGCGTGCAGCAACCGCAGCGGAAATGCTACCGCCTGAGGATTGCATCACACGCAGTGATAATTGTGATTGTGATTTCTCCTGAGCCCCCTCATTCACCGTGATTCGAGCAAGTCGTCCGAGATACTTTCCCATTAACGGTTGGAGATAAGCGTTGATGGTTACGGTTGAGGTGCGTTCAAATTCTCGATACTCAGGCAGTATGCGGCTGGAGATTGAAATCGGCACACGCAATGGCTCAAGAGCAGCAGCAATTCTTTCCTCGTGCGCCGGATGCAAAAACGAAAAGAGCAGAGAGATGGCTACGGCCTCAACACCTTGTCCCTGCAATCTCGAAACTACACGCGCGAGATCTTCTTCATTCAACGGCTTAAGCACTTCACCGGAGCACGCAACTCGCTCGCTGACTCCAATGCGAAGGTCATCCTCTACTAGCGGCGGGGGCTTCACTGCGTTCAAGTTGTAGAGTTCGGGACGTGCCTGGCGACCGATCACCAGCACATCTTCAAAACCCTTTGTAGTGATCAGTGCTACGCGCGCGCCACGTCGCTGCAACAGCGCGTTCGTTCCCACTGTTGTGCCATGGACGACGTCGAGATCTTTGAGAGCCGCTCCCGTGAGTTCGGCGATCCGAACTAAGCCTTCAGCTATCGCGCGGGATGGATCGGAAGGAGTCGAGGGGAGTTTGAAAACGTGCAGACTGCCCTTGTTCGCGTAAACAAAGTCGGTGAACGTTCCGCCTGTGTCAACTCCGACGCGAACGCGAGCTGCTCTGTGAGCGGCCTTAGGCATTTCAGGAGAGTTCTTGGATGGCTTCCCATCGCCCGCTCTTGTTTGAGGCCCGTGCGGCATCAAGAACCAGTTGTGCCCGGTAACCATCCTCAAAGGTCGCGGCACCTTCAACGAACGTCTTACCTTTGCGCAGTGCTTCGATGATCGCGCACGAGAGAGCAGCGAATCCTCGGGACCAACTGGCTGGTCGCATACCGGGCGCCATTGGATCTTGATGGACTTGCACGGGTCGCCAGGTGCCCGATCCCACAGGCGAATGCCAGAGCTCTCCTGTTTCCTGAACCATCAGAGCACCGGTAGTGCCGTATAGCTCAAGGCGGTTCTCATAGCTTCCGGACTCGACGACTGAAAGCAGCGCCATGCCCGTGGTTCCCTTAGTCATGTCTGAATCGGCAAACCGAAACATGACTTTCGCTTCGTCGTCCGATGTCACGCGCCGCAGCTGACCGGTCGTTTTGTCGGGACGTTCAGGGATATGTGTCGAGAGCATTGCCGAAACGCTGGTGATCTCGGTTCCCAGCATCCAGCGAAATGAATCGATCGCATGTGAGCCGATGGCTCCCAGCGTACCCCCACCCATTTCGGCGTCCGACCACCAATCCCATGGCCCCCGCAAGGCACGGTAATCCGAGCGAAACACGTAGTTACAATGGCGAACCGCGCCGATCGCGCCGCTATGCAGCATCGCGCGCATTGCGTTGCGGCTTCTCAGGCTGCGGAGTTCATGGTCAATCAGAGCCAGCACTCCGGCTTCGCGTGCGCGTTTCGTCATCCGCAAAGCTTCGCCGGCATTCATGGCCATGGGCTTTTCGCACAGGACGTGCTTACCCTGTTCAATTGCCGCCAAAGTCATCTCGCAGTGCAGAACCGGGGGAGTGACAATGCTCACCAGATCGACGTCGTCACTCTTTACCAGTTCCTTCCAGTCGTCGAAGACGTTCGGAATGTCGAATTCTTTGGCGACGCTTTCAGCGTGTTCTCGGTTGCGGCTGCTGATCCCGGTGACGCGGGTACTCATGCAGTCTCGAAAACCAGGGATTTGTGTGGTGCGCGCAAAACCAGCGCCGATTATCCCAACTCGGATGGTCTTATCGGTCTTTTTCAAGGCACATGTCGACAGAAAATTAACTATTATTTGGGTCGAGCGTGTTGGAACTATCGGGTTTCAATGGCAGATGATACGACAACTTTTGTAATATGACGATCCGGTTAAGTTCGGGGTTAAGCCAGCTTTCACATTCTGCGTTTGGTTACCTCAAGTATGACACCGTAACTTACGCCGGACGAACAGCTTTATAGGCGAGACTAGCCATCCCAGCAAAGGATTTCAATCCAACTTTGTCCAGGCCATTCGGCGAGGAACACATGACAGTGCGAAGGTATTTTCCGTTCATTTTGACACTATTGTTTTCGACCTACACCGCCTCACAAACACCCGTAGCGCCAGTAACCGCAAACACCCAACACAGCCTAATGCCGGTACCTGCCTCCGTCAGGTTCAACAACGGCCGGCTCGCCATCAGTAAGTCTTTCACGGTGACTGCCCGGGGTACGCTAGATGCTCGCCTCAAAGGCGGAATCGAGCGAACGATACGCCGGCTCGAGGGTCGCACTGTATTTGAGCTGGCCCGTAGTCTCGCCAACGACACCAACGCTACGCTGGTAGTCGAAGCAGCAGGAGCTGGAAAGCCCATACCATCGATCGATGAAGACGAGTCTTATTCGCTCGAAGTCACTGAAAATCAAGCCCTCCTTAAAGCCCCAACTATCGTTGGTGCGCTTCGGGGTCTGGAAACGTTCCTCCAGCTTCTTCAAAGTGACGCGGACGGGTATTTCATTCCGGCCGTCCGGATTGACGATAGTCCGCGTTTTCGCTGGAGAGGTCTTCTGATCGATGTGGGCCGGCACTACCAACCGATTGAAGTGTTAAAGCGCAACCTCGACGCAATGGCCGCCGTCAAGCTCAACGTTCTTCATTGGCATCTTACTGAAGATCAGGGATTCAGAATCGAGAGTAAAAAGTTTCCAAAGCTTCACGAACTGGGCTCAGATGGTCTCTTCTACACTCAGGATCAGGCGCGCGAAATCATCGCTTACGCGAGAGATCGGGGAATTCGAGTTGTTCCTGAATTTGACATGCCAGGCCATGCGACAAGCTGGCTCGTGGGTCATCCGGAGCTGGGTAGCGCTTCTGGACCCTATTCAATTGAGCGCCGTCCGGGAATCTTTGAACCTGCGCTCGATCCTACGAGAGAAGAAGTCTACAAATTCTTAGACACCTTCCTGGGTGAAATGGCCGGATTGTTTCCCGATGCTTACATGCACATCGGCGGAGATGAGAACGAAGGTAAACAGTGGGACCGAAATCCGCGCATCCAGGAGTTCATGAAGAAAAAGGGAATCAAGAACAATCATGAGCTCCAGACCTATTTCAATCAGCGAGTACTTCAAATACTCAAGAAGCACCGCAAGATCATGATGGGCTGGGACGAGATCCTCCAGCCTGATCTACCAAAGGAAGTCGTGATCCACTCGTGGCGTGGTCCAAACGCACTCGCGGAAGCTGCACGCAATGGCTACAACGGTGTGTTGTCGGCCGGTTATTACATCGATCTGATCTTTCCAGCGGCGCAGCACTATGCAGTCGATCCCATTCCGTTCGACAGCAAACTCACCGAGGCAGAAGCAGCTCATGTGCTGGGCGGTGAGGCGACGATGTGGAGTGAATGGGTCAGCCCTGAGACGATCGACTCGCGAATCTGGCCACGCACGGCGGCGATTGCCGAGCGTTTATGGTCTCCACGCACTGTTACCAACGTCGACGACATGTACCGGCGGTTGGCCATCACCAGCGTACGACTCGAGGAGCTGGGTCTGACACATGAGAAAAACCAGGCAATGTTGCTGAGACGTCTCAGTGGCGGACAGAATACCAGACCACTCGAAACTCTTGTCTCTGTGATCGAGCCCGTGAAAGAGTACAGGCGCTACCAACAAAGACCACAGACGATGCTCAGTCCACTAACGGGGCTGATCGATGCGACTCAACCAGATAGTGACGAGGCGCGCCAGTTCGCGGCTACAGTCGACGCTTTGTTGTCAGACGCTCCGCGTTTCAACGCTCATGTAGAACGAGTCCGAAGCATGTTGCTGCGATGGCGCAACGCGGGCCCTGACCTGGAAGTCATGATTGACGGGTCTCCGGCGCTTCATGAGGCAAGACCACTCGCGAAAGATCTGGAGGAATTAGGAACGACAGGACTCGAGGCGCTTTCGTACATCTCTTCCGGCGTTTCCCCGAGTACCGAATGGCGTGACGCTCGCCTCTCTGCTCTTGAACAAGCAGCGCGGCCGAAGGGTGCTCTCGAGTTCTCAGTGATTCCCAGCTTGAGACAACTCGTTATCGCTGCATCTGAACTTTCACTACTGAGGCAAATGACGCCGGCCGAGTGGAAGGCGCAGGTGAAAACTCTTGCTAAGGCAACATCCAAGCCGCCCGGCGATTAACTGAGGATTTAGGGAACTTTCGATTGAGTTGAGCTCGGCGGTGTGATTTCGTCTTCCGTGTTTTCCGGAGCTTTACCATCTCGCTTCAGCCGTTCAGCGTTAAGCCTTTGCACCGTGCGCATCTCTTCCCGCGCCAGCTCTCTCTTATTTAGGCGCGAATAAAGAATCGCCAGATTGTAGTGAGCCTTCGGATCATCCGGAGTTAGCTTTGCGCCAGTCTCAAGCGATTGTTGAGCTCGCTCGAAATCCTTCAGTTTCAGGTAAATTGCCCCCAACGCAACGTGGGCGCTTGAGAATGAAGGGGCCTGTTGTACAGACTTCTTGAAGAGTTCCACGGCACGCGCATCCAAGTCCTGCGCCTGTGCAATCAGTCCCAGATAATAGAAGGCTTCGGGAGTGGCTGCTCCGCTGTCGATCGTCTTCTGAATCCAGTCTTGCGCTTCCTTCAATTTCTTTTGCTTCAGTAACACGTATCCGAGATGCAGTTGCCCTTGGGGGTCGTCGCGTCGAAGTTTCAGGAACTGGCGAAATGCTACTTCCGCCTCATCGAGATTAGCGGGGTGCGCGAGCCAGGCAGTGCCGACCGCAAAGCGGTAAGAGGGTTCGGCCGGTTTCATTTCAATGGCTGTCTTCAATGCTTCCAAAGCCTGAGACCTCAGGTTCAGCTTCATCGCGATTAGTGCGAATCTGTAAAGACCGTCAGGAGACTTACCGATCACCGCAATCGCTCGTGACATGTAGTTCTCCACAGCCTGGAGCTCGCCTTTTGAGAAGGAGATCTGAGCAAGCCCAAGAAGTGCAGTCACACTGTTGTCTGAAAGTCTTAGTGCGCGAAGGTATGCTTCCTCTGCTTTTGCGACATTACCTTTTTTGAAATACGCATCTCCTAACACGGCGAGGATGGGTGATGTTGGAGGTTGCTGCTGTTGGAGAGGCTCGACAAAGGCAATGCATTCGTCGAACTGACCGCGCGAAACCATCAACCATGCCAACCGGTAAGCAGCCTCGGCATGAGAAGGTTCAAGGCGCAATACCTCTCTCAATTCTGATGCCGATTTCTCGGGTTGATCCTTGAGCAAGTAGACGTGGGCCAAATTGAGGTGGGCGTCGGCAAGTCTCGGATCGCTTCGAATCGCGCGCACGAACAACGCCTCGGCGGCTGAAAGATTGTTCTGCTTGGCTCGAACTATTCCGAGTAATTTAAGCGCAGTTGCATCGTTCGGACTTGCTTTCAGAACCGAATTCAGTTGTTGTTCTGCTTCAGTAAGTTTGTTTGCATTGATAAATGAAGCGGCGCGCTCAAGATTGTCTGTCTGCCTGTTCACTTGCGCGAGAACAGTCGCGGAGAACAGCAAAGAGAGACAAAAGGGAATGTGTGTTAGCGTCCGGGGGATCCACGAAATTACACGAAAACCATCGTGCCAAATGTTCGTTTGACTTCGTATTTCGGTTCGTGTCATTTCGTGGATTGACTGCAGGCGTTGTCAGCGTCGCGAACCCTTGAACTCTTTTTCCGCAACAACGCCTTGACCTTCTTTTATCGTAAAGAGTGTGTTCACCTTCGCATTCGTCACACGATCAACTACGCCGGTGGGCCAGGTAACCTCGATCAGATCGATCTTCGTTCTCTTCTCGAGACCGAAGTGCAATCGCAGATCGCTTTGAGAAATGTAGCTGTCGCCGCTGCGAACCTCGTCCTTCTGAACAAGATCTCCTGCCGCAACTTTCACGCGAGCTCCAATGCCGTCGCGATTGCTCTTCACGCCCACTGTTTTGATTAGTACGAAGTTATTTTGATTGCCACCTTCGTTCCGGAGAAGCTGCGCGGTTGCACCGAGATTACTGATAACGATATCGACGTCGCCGTCGTTGTCGATGTCGCCGAATGCTGCTCCACGTGCCGAATGTTTTTCGAGGAACGGCGGGCCCATCTGTTCGCCAACTTCGGTGAACGTTCCGTTGCGGTTGTTGTGATGAACGAAGTTACGTTGATTAAAAGTCTTGATTTGCGGATAAACGTGACCGTTTGCGACGAACAAGTCTACCCAGCCGTCGTTGTCATAGTCGAAGAACTTCGTTCCCCACCCAACGTAAGGCAGACTGACTGCCGCTACTTTCGCCTCGTAAGATGCATCGACAAAAACGTTATGACCCTCGTTCCGGTACAGCGTGTTGTAATCATCATCGAAATTGGTAATAAAGAGATCGAGGCGACCATCGTGGTTGTAGTCGGCGACTGTGACGCCCATAGAGCCTTGAGCTGCGCCGCCTTCGTTCAATGCCGTTCCAGAGATGAATCCGATCTCTTTAAAAGTTCCGTTGCCATTGTTTTTGTAGAGAAAGTTCGGGGTCGAGTCGTTGGCGACGAAAATGTCGATTAAGCCGTCCTCGTCAAAGTCGCTGCTGATCACGCCCATCCCGTAATAACCGTTCGGATCAGAGACTCCAGCTTTTTTCGTAACGTCGGTAAAAGTTCCGTCGCCGTTGTTGTGGAAAAGCGAGTCGCCGTCACCGGGTAGCCCACGCGGACCGCATTGAACCGCGATTCCTTTGAACTGGCACGTCTTGTCCTTTCCAAATTCCGGCAAGTTATTGAAGTCGAACGCGACATAATTCGAGACAAACAGGTCGAGCCAGCCATCGTTGTCATAGTCGACGAATGACGCTCCTGTGGACCAACGTGGATCGCTGACACCCGCCTTATCTGTCACGTCTGTGAAGGTCCCATTCCCGTTGTTCTTCAAGAGGTGATCCGGGCCGACACACGTCACGTACATGTCATCGAACCCATCGTTGTTGTAGTCGCCGACTGCTACTCCCATTCCCCAGCCGATATCACCGACTCCGGCCTTGTCTGTAACATCGACGAAAGTGCCATCTCCCTTGTTACGGTAAAGAACACTTCTGCTTTTTCCCTTCGCCCTCACCATGTCAACTGTCAGAGAGTTGACGAAATAGATGTCGAGGTAGCCATCGTTGTCGTAGTCAATCAGCGCAACGCCACCGCTCATCGATTCGACAATGTAACGCTTCTCAGGAGTGGAGATGTGTCTGAACGAGATTCCGGCCAGTTCCGTAGCGTCACTGAAACGGACGTTTTCGGATTGATTTGCTTTTTGCAGGTGAGGTAACGAAAGTGGCAACAAGATCAATGCCACAATCAGGCTGATTGTTTTAACAGGCAAGCCCTACATTACCTCGTTCCCGTTATGGATTAGTTTGTCGAAGCGCCTTCTCTTTTATTTGCCTGGCGACTTCGAGTTGGCCTTCGCCTTCCGCCTGGCGGCCTGCGGCAATGTAGGCACGGCCAAGCTGATAGTGGACATGAGCCTCACCCGGCTGAAGCTTCGCTGCTGTTTCGAGATTCGTGACTGCTCCAGCAATGTCGCCCTTTTTCAGCAACGCGTTCCCGAGTTCGAAATAGGCATTCGCGTAATCAGGTTTGTCACGAATCACTTCGCGCATAAGGCTGATGCCGCGTGCTGTTTCCTGCCGCGCCAGCGCTACGTAGGCCAGGTGATATTTCGCTTCGATATCGCCAGGATTCAGAGCCAGCTCCGCTTCAAATTCTTTGGCAGCTTCGTCCAGCTTACCGGTCTTTATGTAAATCAGACCGGAGTAGAAGTGCGCGAGCAGTACTTTGTTATCGAGCGCGATCGCAGTCTTCAGTTCCTCGAGTGCCTTAGCAGAGTCATTCTTTCCATAGTAGGCTCGGCCGAGCAGGATATGTATTTGGGGACTGTTTCCGCCTAACGCGATCATTTGACGTATGACATTGTCGGCCTGCTCTTTCTTCCCCTGCATTCCGAGAGACACCGCCAGCGGATAATAGAGCGCAGCATCATTCGGTTTGGCCGCGACGACCTCAGTCAACAACTCGGCTGCTCGCTGGTAGGTTTCAATCGAAAA
Organism: Acidobacteriota bacterium; assembly: GCA_046726175.1. GTDB lineage: Bacteria > Acidobacteriota > Blastocatellia > Pyrinomonadales > Pyrinomonadaceae > PSRF01. The sequence continues at coordinate 9,081 of JBKPAC010000128.1, read as the reverse complement.
ATAACTGAGACCAAGAAACTGTTTGGCAGCAGTGTTCGCGGGGTTGGATTGAAGCTCGCTCTCAAGCGAAGCTATTGCTTGCTTATAAGCTTCAGCCTTGTAAGACGCGAGCCCTAGATTGAAGTTCAGGCCCTCCTGCTGAGGATTCCATTTCAGCGCCAGACGGAAATGATCAACTGCAGCGCGGAAGTCCTGCCGTTCGGCCCGCAGCATTCCAATGTTGTTGTGTGCCGCTGCAATCACCTTCTCAAAATAAGCGGCGTCAGCCTTTAATGTTTCCTGCTTTTGCTGATCGATAGCATTCGTCTCGGCAGCTACTCCTTTCACAGTCAGCTCTTTGAAAGTGTCCTGCTCGCGCTTATTGCCGGCAGCGAGGTACGCGTCCAGCTTCTCCCTGTCGCTGTTGAACGCCTTTGCTTTCAAATCAGCTGCCATCTGGAGTTCTTTTTGGCCTTCCTCTGTTCTACCAATCTTCAGCAACGATTGGCCCAGTCGATAGTGTGCGTTTGTAACCTGGTAGTCGTTATGGTCCAGCCGCGGATTGAACTTGATCGCGCTTCGAAAGGCATCAATAGCCTTTTGGTAGTTTCCGAGGCTTTGATAAGCCTGACCCAGAAGAAAGTATGGATCCGGGTTTGACGTTTGGACCTGTGAAGCTTTTTCGAGTGGCACCACTGCGTCTTGCCACTTACCCTCGCTCACGCGGATCAAACCTAAATAGTAGTTGGCAAGAAACTCGTCTGGATGAGCCGCCAGCTCGAACTGCATCTCCTTCGCTGCGTCGACGAGCTTCGCCGAGCCATCTTTCAGCAAGTACGTCAAACCGAGATAGTAGTGGACCCTAGGCAGCTGCGGATCGAGTGTGGCGGCTTTCTTAAGCTCTTCGATCGCTTCAGACAGGTAACCGGTCTCGCGATAGGCATGACCCATCAGCATGTGGAGCAGCGGCCGTTCGCCCATTCGTTTGAGAGTAGCGCCGTAGATGCGGCGAGCTTCGACCGGTTTCTTTTGTTTCAGATAGGCGAGGGCAAGTGTGTATTCCACATCAAAGTCGTTCGGTGCAAGGCGCAGCGCAGTTTCAAGTTCTCGTGAGGCTTTTTCGAACTCGCCCATCATGAAATACGTCTTGCCCAACATTTGGTGCGCCGCCATGCTTCGCGCATCTCGCGCAAGAACTTTTGTAAGCGGTTCAATCGCTTGTTGATATTTGCCTGCATAAAAATAAGCAATTGCCAGATCGGTAAGAAGCGCGTTTGACGGTGAGGAAGGGTTTACCGCGTTCGGTGGTGACGATGGATTCGCGGGGTTTGCTGGTGACGAAGGATTTGCCGCGGAGAGTTCAAGAGTTTCAACCGCTGCCTTGTAGTTCTCCTGCGCGATGTAGATTCTGCCGAGATTGGGATAGGCTTCAGCAAGAATTGCTTTGAATTCGTTCTCTGCCGCGACTAGGTTTCCAGAACGCCGGTAGCTCTCAGCCGCTTCGTAGTGTTGTCGAATTGAATCGCGTGGCGACTGCAGAAAGGCGGCGAGCAGAAAAGCCAGGAGGAAACCGGTAGAACGGGAAAGCATTGCCGGATTATACCGAAGAGTCGAGTAGGAAAAGAAAGATTAGCCGCGGATGAACGCAGAAACCCTACATAGCTAATTAATTATTAGCACGCTTCTTTTTGTTCAGCTCTTTATCCGCGTTCATTTGCGTTAATCCGCGGCCCGTCTTTCTTACTAAAACATTAACGGAGGGCGTAACTACCAGCCCTCCGTCAATATTTCAGCTTTTCTGTGACTGAATCAGAAACTGAACTTGAAGCCAAACTGAATCTCGCGTGGACCTCGGGTCGAGGTGGCCCTGCCGAAGCCGCCGTTGCTGAAATTGTTTTCAATTCCACCACCGGCCACGCTCAGGTTATGTGCTCTAAAGTTCGTATGGTTAAAGACATTGAACATCTCCGTTCGGAATTGGATGTTGTAACGCTCTTTGACCTTCCAATTCTTCGCTACGGAGAAGTCGATATTGCTGATGCCCGGACCGCGAACGTCGCCGCGCTTCAGATTTCCAAATGTGCCTGAAGCGGGAATCCTGAACGCGAGTGGGTTAATGATCCCAATCGGATCGTTGTCGGTATGGAGGTAGAAGTCGGCACCTGTTACGTCCGGCCGTTGACTTCCCGCTCCCTGAAGTCCTGCAGTGTTCACGCCCGAGAAGATATTGAGCGGAGTGCCACTGTAGAACGAAGCAATGCTGTTCAGCTGCCAATCGCCAAGGACCGCGCTTCCAAATGCTCCGAGGTTCTTAAACGAGGGCAAAGAGTAGACGATGTTGAAGACGAAAGCATGTCGTCGATCAAGATCGGCATAACCTTTGTCGAGATCGTAATTGAATACGTCCGTGGTCTGGCTCACGAAGGACTGAGTCGGCACGTTCGTAATCGTTCGCGACAAGGTGTACGCAACCTGAAACGCCAGGCGGTCTGTGAATCGACGGTCGATCCAAACCTGAAGTGCATGGTAGTTTGAGTCGCCAGATGATTCGTCGCGCGTAACGTTGTTGGTGAATCCAAAGCGTCGTGAAACGTCAGCGCTTCTGGTGCCCGCAGCCACCGCTGCACGGAATTGTGGCAGCACATCATTGAAGTTTCCGTTGATGAAGCGCCAGAGGTGCAGGCCGTGATTGCCGACATACGATACTTCAGCAACAGTATTCTTCATGATTTCGCGCGACACCGTAGCATTCCATTGCCAGCTTTCGGCGGGTCGGAAGTTCGGATCGATCGAATTGACTCCTGCGAGTCCCGCAGCGGCGGTTCGCAGTCCAGGATTAATGGTGTCAAGGCTGCGGCAGGTTGGGCAATCCTGAAGCCTTACAACATCCGGGTTCCAACCTGAATCCACCACAGTATTCCATGGTGGGTTGTTTGCGAGTCGGAGCAAGCCGGAGATTACGTTCGTACGGCTGATGTACCTCCCGGCTCCAAGTCTCAGCGCGGTCTTGCCGTCACCCTTGATGTCCCATGCGAGACCGACGCGTGGCTGGAAACCTCCGTGATAAGTGTTGACCAGAGCACGCGGAAGTCCCGCAGCCTCAGCCTGATCTGCTCGGACAAAGCCAGTGCTTAGCGTATGACCATCGTATCGCTCTGGTATCCAATTCGTGATGCGATCGTCGGCCGTATAAGCAGGTGGAATGACCGAGTAACGCAAACCGAGAGTCAGGGTTAGGTTTGGTCTTACTTTCCAAACGTCGTTTCCGTAAAACTCCAGATCACGCCAGCGACCCAGTGCGGCGTCCTGGCGTTCGAATTCGGTGTACTCGAGTACCGGCAAGTCTCTCAACAGCAATTCAGCAACCGCATTACCTGTACGAGTTGCGTCCTGCTGAACTACGTAGATTCCGCTTGCGCCGTTCAGCTGCTCGTCTTTACGGTTGTGACTGAATAAGCCGCCAAACTTCAGATTGTGATCACCTAAAACTTTCGAAAAGTCATCTTTCCAAATATTCAGGTCCTGGTGATTCTCCCATGGAGCCTGATGCCAAAGGTTTCCAATGCCACCGGCACCCCAACCAACGGTGGGAAAGCCGGTACCTGCAACTCTCGGAAAGACCGTCGGCATCGCAGCGGCAACGGCGTTATTCAGCGCCTCAGTAGCAGGGCTCGTAACAATAAAAATATCGTTGCCGGACCGTGAGAACTGGAATTCGTTTACCGCAGTTGAATTGAAAGTGTTTGTGAGCTTGACTGAGAAGCTACGGCTTGGCTGGTCCCAATCGGACGAGAGCGTTGGGAACGGTGTGTCACCCCAGAAGTTTCCTGAAGCTGCGCCATGGGTCCACGTCTCATTGATGTAGCGAACCATCACGTTCATCTTATCCGTGATATTGATGTCACCACGGATGAGATCTTGACGAGTATCTACCGGTTGAAGTGGCGCCGAGACCCAGTTCGTTCCTAAGGGATCTGAAGGATTGTTCGGCTCAGGGAAGATACCCATCATCGCAAGGCCGGTCGGACTCAGACGCGCTGTCGGAATCATGTTTCCAGGGAATGTGGAACAGCCTACGGGGCGATTGTTTGAATCTCTCACAAGAAGGTTGGAGGCATTCCGTGTGCACGTGAGCGGATCGTTCACTTGAGTGTACCCGGAAAGCGTCGTGGCATTTGGACCGCTAAAATCGCCTCGACGTTCCAGCAATGTCGGAACGTGGCCGGTTAGCGCAGTGCCTCGTTTCTCACGACGCCATTCCTCAGACCAGAAGAAGAACGCGCGGTTCTTGATGATTGGGCCGCTGAAGTTTCCGCCGAAGTTCTTGTATTTCAGTTGTCCTTTGGGTTGACCAGCCTGATTCAGGAAGAAGTCGGTTGCATTCAGGCTGTCATCGCGCAGGAAGTAAAATCCGGTTCCATGGAAATCGTTCGCGCCGCCTTTGGTGACGAGATTGATCACGGCACCTTGAGCCTGACCGTACTCAGCGCTGAAGCTGTTGCGCTCGACCTTGAACTCGGCGATGGCATCGATCGACGGAAACACCAGCAACGTTGCATTCGAGCCAACGTCCATGTTGTTAACGCCGTCAACGGTCCACATGTTTGCATTTGATTGGTTGCCGTTGACCGAGACGTCTACGTGCGAGTCGAGGCCGGTTCCACGAGTTGCGAAAGCGTTGCCCTCATTTGGAGCTGACAGTCCAGGTACCAGCGTCACCAGCGCAGCGTAATTTCGACCGTTCAAGGGAAGCTCAGCAACTTGTTTCTCGGAGATGAGACTGCTGACCTTTCCGCTCTCAGTCTCCACAAGTTGTGCGGCTCCTGTGACTGTTACCGTCTCGCTAACCTGACCGATTTCGAGTTTGAGATCGACAACCAGTCGGTCGCCGACGTGTAACTCGATACCCGGCGCGACGGTTTTCTTGAAACCTGTCGGAGACACACTCAGGCTATAACGGCCGACCGGAAGACTTTCCACCGAGTATGAGCCGTCGCTGTCGGTCTTGACCGTGCGTGTTTGGCCGGTCGTTTCTTCTTCGACAGTAACGGGCGTGTTCGGAATCGCAGACCCGTTGGGATCCCGCACTGTTCCACTAATGCTTCCCACCGTGCTGGTCTGCGCATGCACGTTAGTTGCTAAACCGATCCCTAACAGGACCAGTGCGACGAATAGGACGAACTTCGTTTTCATGATTTCAATCTCCTGGCACTTTCAAGGCGCTCGAACGATTGCTCGGAAGAACGTCTCAATGGAATGAACTTCAATCGCTACGAAAAGAAACGGCAACCACGGTTGTGGCAGGGTCATTCAATGGCTCTGGTGAGCCGAAGAATAGGAATCTCAGTAAACGCGCAAGGCTAAAACCGCCAGATGTGCTGGCTCCCTTACCTTTTCCGCCTCGGATTCCCCAACAAATTTAGAGTTCGCAGACCTTGTCGCAGACTAGAGATGTCCTTGATTTGACACTTTAGACCGCACTGATCAAGTCGAAAAGTTACTGCGAGTAAGATACGGTTATAAGTTCGATTAGCTCGCATTATGTGTGGCAATGAGGAGCGGAGTGTGTGCGTTACATGCCGGATGTAACCGTGTTACATGAAAAATGGGCGGTTTCCGTGGCATTTTTGGAATTGCTTGACGGGAATAGGTTGTTCAAGTGCAGGCTGCAGGCATATAATTCGGCCGCAACCAAACGCGAGTTTCGGTACATTTTCGTAAGCCTTGAACAGAAACAGTCTCCCCAAAAATCACTCACATCAGTGTCAAAAAATGCAAAGTGCGCTGAGGATTCCTGGGGCATGACTTTAAACAAGGAACAGAAAATTCAGCAGCTGGAGCGGGTCCTTCAAAGCCGCACGCTGCACAATTCCGAGAACCTCAAAGCATTTCTCCGGTTCGTCGTCGAAAAGACCATCGACAATGATGGAGCGCAGTTGAAGGAGTACACGATCGCCACTGAGGTTTTCGGCCGCAATAGTGACTACGATCCGCGTATTGATTCAGTGGTGCGGGTCCAGGCCGGCCGACTGAGAACAAAGCTTCAGGAGTACTACACGACTGAAGGCAAGGCCGACGAAATTGTCATCGATCTTCCAAAGGGTCACTACCATCCGGTCTTTAATTACTCCAATGCCGAAGCTCATTCAGTTGCCCCGATGGTTGGATCGACATCCGGAGTTGAGTCGAGCATTCCTTCGTCGGCAACTGTCGTTAGCCATACAGATGAGAATTCGATACCTCGAAGAGGACGGTTACCTCTATTTGTGATGGGCGGGTTAGTCGTCCTGCTTAGTATCGCTGTCGTTACGCTCTACTCATTGAACAGAAAGCTTCAACAACAACCAGGACTAGCCGATCCTTCTTTGCTAAGCGAAGACTTCAAGGCTGTTTGGAGTCCGTTTATCGATGACCGCGAAGCACCGTTGTTGGTCCTGAGCAGCCCGACAGTAGTACGTTTCTTAAACGATGCAGATCCGAGCTCACTCGCTCAAAGAGCGATACCGCTTACCTCAGAGCAGAAGCAGGCACTAATCGACACGCCGGAGTTCAAAGGACAGTGGTCCGGTGGTGAGTCTCCGCGACTTATTCCTTCACTCGGAATGTACACTGGAATGGGAGAGGCTGTGGGACTCTATCGGCTTGCGGAGCTGTTTCGAGCGTCGAACAAAACTGTAGTGCTCAAGCAAAGCAGGCACGTTAGCGCAGCAGATCTGAAGTACAGAAATGTGATTCTGCTCGGCAGTATTTACGTTAATGAATGGTCGCGGAAACTTCCCACGATCGAGAATTTTATCTACACATTCTCCGCGACAATTCAGAATCGCAATCCACTTCCGGGTGAAGAACGCGAATATAAACCCGAGTTCAACCAACAAACGGGACAGCTATCAGTTGATTATGCGCTGATAACCGTCAAGCCGAATATTTCCGGCGAGCATGCTGTCATGACTTTTGCCGGGATATTTAGTGAAGGTACTGAAGCGGCCGCGGAATTTGCTACTACTCGCAACCATTTAGCCGTATTGGGTCAGCGATTACGCCAACTCGGCGGGGAAAAGGGGACACCGAAATACTACCAGGCGCTTCTGAAAGTTCAGGTTGAGAACGGCACGCCCACCACGATCACACTTTTGTCTCTCCGCGAACTCTCTGAGTCGGGTCAATAAGATTCAATTTTTCTGACTTTTGTTCAACCGGTCGGCTGCTTTGCTGATGTTGCTGCTGAGCCGAACAACCTCACGCAGATCATTCCGGGCTCTTTCCGCTTCTTTGAGATCCAACACATCGGGATTCTTGAAAGACGGGTTTTCAGTAAAGCTGTCGATTCGTTTGCACATCTTTATGAGTGCGTTTTTGATCTGATCGTCCGGAATCTCGGCGTGGCCTGCCTCTTCTTTTTTCTCACCTTTTTCAGTAGCAGTCTCGAGGCGTTCCGCCAGTCTACCTGCGCGCTTATGGATCTCTTCTGTCTCGCCGGCGATGAATTTATAGTCAAGAGGTTTTTCAGCTAACAAATGCCGCACCACATTGTTACGCAGGATCTGGATCTGCTTGAAGTCATCAGCCATTTGCTTAAGAGGAATTTCTGCGGTCCGTCCGTCTTTCTTATCGGCAGGGTGGAGAATCTCGGCGCTCCGGAGCTGTGCCTCACGTCGTTGTCTCTCGCGAACCTCGGCAAATGGATCACGGAATTCGGACGCAGGAGCGCGTGTTTGCTGCGCGCGAGTGCAGAGCGGCAGGAATGCGATTAGGCAAGTTACCGCAAAGGCGAACTGCACTGTCACTGAAAGCGCTCGGTAGTTGCCCATAGCGTCTCCTTTCTGAAGGATGCGATGCGATTACCACGGGGCGGAGGAGTAGCCATTATAGTAGCGTGACTGAACAGCGCCAAAAGCTAAATGCCCTACACACGATAGGCTCCGCCCGAAATGATTAAGAGGCGACGTGGTGGTCCAGCAAGTGCACCGACTTTGCTGTGACAGTCTCTCCAGCGACCTGAAGAATCGCCAAAGTCACAGGCAGGCTGAATCGTCTTGGTCCGGCGCTACCCGGGTTCAGGTATAGAACACCATTTCTTTCTTCAATGGTTGGCTTATGAGAATGGCCGCTCACAACGACCTGAAACTCGGCGGCTGAGGGCTTCATGTCCATTTCTTTCAGATCATGAATCATGTAGATGAAAACTGGGCCAACCTCGGCTACTTCCCAGGTCGGTAAATCGTCTGCCCAAGGGCCCTTATCGTTATTGCCACGGACTGCGATTACCGGAGCGATCTCCTTCAAGCGTTGGAGCACTTCAGGAGTGCCGATGTCGCCCGCGTGAAGGATCAAATCGACGCCTTGCAGAGCCGCTACTGCTTCAGGTCGCAATAAACCGTGCGTATCCGAGATCACGCCGATCACCTTTTCTTTACTTGCGGTCCTGGAATTCGCCATTGCAGCCAAAGTAAGAGTCAGACAAAGCTTGCCGAGCCTGCGTTCGTTTGCTTGAATCATCAATCGAATGACAGCATCCCGCGTATCCGAACACCCGGTCACAGAAATCATATCTGAGCAGTCTTCTGCCACAAACCTACCCCTGCGCAAGAGGGTTAGATCCGGTGTCGCCTGGAGCTTTTCGTCAGCTCTGATCGGAGAATTGATTCGATTTGTCCGTTCAATTGCTCTCGCACGGATTCTCGTCCCTGAAGATTTCGGATTGTTTGGCATGGCCCTGACAATCGTGGCGGCGGTAAATGCCGTCACTGCACTCGGACTGGACCGGACGATCGTCTCCGATCAATTCGGCAGTCGAGCCGAGCTAAAAACACACCTCGACACAGTCTGGACAGCCGAGCTCATTCGAAGTCTTGTCATCGCTCTGGTCGTCGCGGCCTCGGCATTTTCCATCGCCAGGTTTTACGGTCAACCAGAACTTAAGGTCATCGTGCCGATGCTGGGCTTGATAAGTCTGGTGCAGGGACTTCAAAACATCGGGCTCCAGCTGCTGCGCAAGGAGCTCAGCTTCGCGAACATCTTCTGGTACGAACTTGCAACAAACGGAGTTGGATTCCTAATAACTATTGCTCTTGCCTTGGTTCTCCGAAATGTCTGGGCACT